>CAMUPC010000298.1 GCA_947090545.1 uncultured Eubacterium sp.
TTCGCCCTGGCTTACAGCCAGCAGCTAAAGGTGCCGCTTGGCTTCGCCCCTGCGTAATCGAGCAGGATGCCAAGGGCTCCTAACATTTTTCCAGACGTCACCGGAAGCAAGCCCCGCTCCCCTTCCTCCGGCTGGTTCTCGCAGGCTCTAAGTAAAGTATGGACTCCTGGACGACAGGTACCATCGTTCAGTCAAAAAAGGAATCCCTAGTGCTCCATCCGACTAGAAATTAGAGTACTGCACAATCTGACTTGCACCATTGCGTCGTAAAATTTCTAGTCAATAGATCCACATTGCCATCGAGATTTTTCCTAGCACTGGCACAAATCAGCTAGAGCGTGTTTGAAAAATCAAAAATGCACAATTTTATATACACAGTTTAATAAAATCATGATATAAAAATAAGATTTTTCGTCTTATTAAGCATATTTTAACTTGAACAGAAACATAATTTTGCAGTTCATTTAATAATTTTCGGCATATTGCTGAATTACGGGGAATTTTCAAACACGCTCTAGGCATTGTAGATCCTGAACTGCATTCATGAACTTAAAAAACTCGTTCAGCATTACAGAATGAATGATACATACAGTGCCTGGAATATTGTGTCAGGACAGGGCAACGGAAGAAAACAACGTAGTTCCATCACTGACTGACGATAGTATACCCTTTAAAGTACAATGCGGCGATGCTACAAAAGCAGGCGCTGTATTCACCATTAATTCCGCAGCGATGTACTATAAACTGATCGGATTATGTATATACCTGATGCACACCATACCGCAGAGCTTGCGATAACCAGCCGGGAGAGGGGATGGGCACGTCTTTCCTGCGTCCTTGAAAGAAGGTTTAGAAGCCCTTAGCATCCTGCTGAGTAACACAGGTGCGAAGCCAAGCGGCACCTTTAGCTTCCGGCGTTTAGCCGGGGCGAATTGGGACAGCGTTGCGGGATGAACGGTGAATACAGTGCCTGAATTTTGTGCCAGCGCAAGGCGGAGGAAGGAAGCGATGTGGTTCCATCGCTGACTGACGATAGTATGCCCCTTAGGGTACAACGCGGCGATGGCGCAAAAGGCAGGTGCTGGATTTACTGTTCATCCCGCAACGCTGTCCCAAGTGCCGCGCCCGGACGGTGCCACAGTGCTGCGCAGGATGCTTAGGGATTCTTAACCTTCTGGAACGGACGCAGGAAAGACGTGCCCATCCCCTCTCCCAGCGTCCTCACATCCGCAACTCTCCCCTTCTAAATCCGTGCATCAATTTCCCCATCATTCCCCATAAAGTACGAAAACGCTTCCGGCTCAGGCGCACTCACCTGCCGCCCATCACTGAATACAACCCGATACGCATGTAAAAGCTGATGCCCCGTTCCAATTTCCCTGTAATATGTTTGATTGAGCGCCGCATCACCATATTTTGGATCTCCAATAATCGGATGCCCGATGGACGCAAGGTGCGCTCGGATCTGGTGTGAGCGTCCGGTGATTAAATGGACTTCAAGCATTGTGCATCCCCTGCAATGCCATAATGGGGTGTATTCTGTTTCGATATACTGGATACTTGTATTCTTGATACTTGTATTCTTGTTCTTATCGACAAAGGTTTTCTGCCGCGTATCTTTTATAGCATCGCTTTTGGGGATATCGTTTTCTAAGGGGTAGATTTTTACTTTATTTTTTTGTGGGTCTTTTTTTAAATATCCCTTTAAATATTGCCCTTCTGTTAAGGTACCTGCCACAACGCAGCGGTAATATTTTTTTATTGTGCGCTCTTTAAGCTGTGCGGACATCTGCTGCAAGCCTGGCAGTGTTTTTCCGGCTATCAGAATCCCTGACGTGTTGCGGTCTAAGCGGTTGCAGACGGATGGGCGAAACGACTGCAACTGCTGTGGTGTTACGGCGCCTGTGTCCAGCAGGTATTGGAGGATATATTCATTTGCGGATATGTCTTTTGCGGACGCTTTTTGGGAAAGCATTCCGGCTGGCTTATTGACAATCAGGATATCCTCATCTTCATACAGGACGGGAAGCTTTGGTATAAGCGGCATTGGCATAAGCGGCGTATGGGCGCCTGTGCTGAATTTTTGATACGTCTCTTCTGAAAAGTAGAGCGTTACGGTATCTCCGATTTTAAGGTGCGCGGCGCCTTCTGCTTTTTTGCCGTTTAATACGATATTTTTTTTCCGCAGCATTTTATATAAAAAGCCGCTGTCTGCTCGGGGCAGGAGCTTTTTTAGATACTTGTCCAGGCGCTGTCCGGCTTCATTTTTTCCTATTTCGAGTTGTTTCATCTTCTGCCACGCTTTCCTGTTCCTTTTTTCCGCTGGCTGGCTGCTTTCTTCCTGCTGTTTTGCTTTGCCGCATTATAAGATCCTTTCCTGTTGTTTTGCTTTTTCATGCTGCGGGCTTCTTTTCCGCCGCGGAAGCTTTGTTTTTCTGTTTTCTTCTGTTCCCGGAACTTGGCATAGTTTTTATCACCGATCAGGCATTTTTTTCCATCGCCGATCAGGTCCTGACGCCCTGCTTTTATTAAAGCTTCTTTTACTAAATCATAATTTTTCGGATTCCGGTACTGGATCAGTGCCCGCTGCATTGCCTTCTCGTGCGGATTGTCCGCTACGTAAACGGGCTCCATCGTGCGCGGGTCAAGCCCGGTGTAGTACATGCATGTGGAGATCGTAGACGGGGTCGGGTAAAAATCCTGTACCTGCTGCGGCACATAGCCCATATCGCGCAAAAACTCCGCCAGTTCAACCGCTTCCTTTAACGTAGAGCCTGGATGAGACGACATCAAATAAGGAACCAAATACTGCTCCTTGCCGATTTTTTGATTCATCTGCTCATAAGCGTGTACAAACCTGCGGTAGACTTCTACCGAAGGCTTTCCGAGCTTTTGCAGTACGGTATTGGAAATATGCTCCGGGGCGATCTTTAACTGTCCGCTGACATGGTGTTCGCACAATTCCTGCAAAAAGCGGCGGTCTTTATCATAGATCAGGTAATCATACCGGATGCCGGAGCGTATAAATACTTTTTTGATCCCGTCCAGGCTGCGCAGCTTTTGCAGCAGCTCCCTATAGTCGCTGTGGTCGATCTTTAAATGTTTGCATGGTGTCGGAAACAGGCATTGCCTGTCCACACAGGCGCCTTTCGTAAGCTGCTTGTCACATGCAGGATGGCGAAAGTTTGCCGTTGGCCCGCCGACGTCATGGATATACCCTTTAAAATCCGGCTCTTTTGTCAAAACACGCGCTTCTTCCAGAATCGAAGCATGGCTCCTGGACTGGATAATCCTTCCCTGGTGAAATGTCAGCGCACAAAAATTGCATCCGCCAAAACAACCCCTGCTGCTGGCAAGGCTGAATTTTACTTCCCGGATTGCCGGAACGCCGCCTGCCGCTTCATAAGACGGATGGTACGTGCGCATATACGGCAGCGCGTATACATCGTCCATTTCTAACTGGCTAAGCGGCTTGGAAGCAGGATTTTGCACGACATAAACACCGCCCTTATAAGTCTCGTACAGCCGTTTTCCAGCAAATGGGTCTGTATTGCAGTACTGCATATAAAAGCTGCGTGCATAAGCACGTTTATCAAGCCTGATCTGGTCAAAGGACGGAAGCTGCACGGCATTCTCACTCGCCAGCGCATGGTCTTTGGTGCGAAATACCGTCCCATCGATAAACGTCAGGTCAGAAACCGCAATCCCAGACGCAAGCGCATCCGCAATCTCCACAATGCTGCGCTCCCCCATTCCGTAACTGATCAAATCGGCACCAGACTCTAAAAGGATCGAGCGTTTTACTTTGTTTGACCAATAATCATAATGCCCGAGCCTGCGAAGCGATGCCTCAATTCCTCCAATGATGATCGGGATATCAGGATATACGCTGCGGATCAGCCTGCTATAAACCATTACGGCATAATCCGGGCGTTTTCCCATCACACCGCCTGGCGTATAAGCATCGGTGCTGCGCCGTTTTTTTGACACGCTGTAATGATTGACCATTGAGTCCATATTTCCAGAGGTCACTAAAAATCCGAGCTTTGGGGTTCCTAATATGGTGATGCTGTCTGGGTCTTTCCAGTCCGGCTGCGCTATGATTCCTACCTGATATCCGTGTGCCTGTAGGATGCGGCTGATGATTGCGTGGCCGAAGGATGGATGGTCTACATAGGCGTCTCCTGTCACGTAGACGAAGTCTAGTTGGCTGATGTTGGCGGCGTCCATGTCTCTTCTGCTGATTGGCAAAAATGATGGCATAATTCCTCCTGTTTGTTGTTTTTTTGGATGGGGACGCTGGGAGAGGGGATGGGCACGCTCTGGCGGCGTCCGTTCCAGAAGGTTAAGAAGCGCTAGGCATCCTGCATTTACGTTGTGGCACCGTCCGGGCGCGGCACCTAGTTCGCCCCGGCTAAACGCCGGAAGCTA
>CAMUPC010000299.1 GCA_947090545.1 uncultured Eubacterium sp.
CCGGAACAGGAAGCAAGCCCCGCGCCCCTTCCTCCAGCGTCCTTTTCTCAAAAAAAAGCAACACTTGACCGAAACCGCTGCCATTTTGATTCATTCACGTTAGCATATACCATCCCGGAAGAAATTGCCCACCCCAAAATACAAAATAGCAATCCGCCTTCCACGGCTTCCCTTTACCGTACCATCTGTATTACGAACGCTGTCGTCTGCGGTGGAATACTAGCCGTCATAAAATTAGCATGTTCCACCCGTACCCGCAGCCCGGGACGCAGCGCAGACAAATTCGTGCGCCTTCCGAAAAAGTCCAGAATCACCGTATCCGGGCTGATATGAAACCGGATTGCCGAAGCCGGATTTTGATTGCGCATTACAAGAAGAAAACGGTCACGCGCATTCACCTGCGCAATCCTGCCAACGGTCGTCTCTGTCCGCGCAGCCCGGGATATAATTCTGATAAAAAATGCCTGCGCCTGCGGCGGGATACTCCTTGTCATAGCAGACGAAAAGCTGGCGTCTACCGTCATGCCGCGTTCCAGCTCACCTGCGCGGATTCTCTGTCCCTGTTCATTATAAATGTCAGTATCGCGGCTGACAACGAGCCGTACGGTGTCTGACGGTGCAGCGCATCCGTCGCATTGCTGATAGGAGATCGTTACAAAAGTTGTACCGCGGTCGCGGGAAACGTCCTCTACCAGCGCAGAAAAAACCCGGACCACGTTCCGGTTCGGTACCGCGGATGCAGCCAGGTTTTCTGTTTGCTGCATATGTTCTTGGCCTGCCTGCTGTACGTATTCTTGATGCATCTGCTGCATATGTTCTTGATTTGCCTGCTGTACATGCTCCTGATTAATCTGCTGCATGTGTCCTGTTTGATTTGCCTGGTGCATTTGTTTTGTATAACCTCCTTGCAGCATAGGATTTGCCTGCTGCATTTGATTTGTTTGCTCCATGAAGATAACCCGACACCTTTTTGTATACAGTATATGCGAAAACGCGCCAGTGTGCAACACGATACCAAACAAAAAAACACAAAACCAGTTGAAATCACCCGCAAAGAAGATTATAATAATTCACATATGCATCGGCTTCCGTTTGAAAAACAGGAGGCTGTTCCATGATACACAGAAAAACAGAACAGGAGGAATTGTTATGGGAGCGTTTTTAGGCAGTTTTTTGGATTATGTGCTCAAAGCAGCCATCTATGCTGTGATTGCGCTGGCGGGAGTAAAGGCGGGCAAGGCGCTGCGGGAAAATAAAAATGCGAAAGCGTCGTCTACCGTGCGCATCAATACCGGCAAGCGTTAAGGATTTGCGATTCATATCAATATTGGAGGACTTACAACGTGAAAAAAAGTTACGGCGTAAATGAACTACGCAGAATGTTTCTGGAATTTTTTGAGGGCAAGGACCATCTTGCGATGAAAAGCTTTTCATTAGTACCGCACAATGATAACAGCCTGCTGTTAATCAATGCGGGCATGGCTCCGCTCAAGCCATATTTTACAGGACAGGAAATACCGCCGAGAAAACGGGTGGCGACCTGCCAGAAATGTATCCGTACCGGAGATATTGAAAATGTAGGAAAGACGGCGAGGCATCTGACTTTTTTTGAGATGCTCGGCAACTTTTCGTTTGGCGATTATTTTAAGCACGAAGCGATCGCGTGGTCGTGGGAATTTTTTACCGAGGTGCTCGGCTTAGAGCCGGAACGCCTGTATCCGTCGATCTATGGTGAAGATGAAGAAGCGTTTGAGATCTGGAATCAGGAAATCGGTATCCCGGCGGAGCGGATTACACGGTTTTACCGGGATGAAAACGGCAAATGCGACAACTTCTGGGAGCATGGCGCAGGGCCGTGCGGCCCTTGCTCAGAGATTTATTATGACCGCGGGGAAGCGTACGGCTGCGGAAAGCCGGACTGCAAGGTTGGCTGCGACTGCGACCGTTTTATCGAAGTGTGGAACAATGTATTTACCCAGTTTGACGGTGACGGCAAGGGCAATTACGAAGAGCTGGCGCAGAAAAATATCGATACCGGGATGGGGTTAGAGCGCCTTGCGGTTGTGATGCAGGATGTAGATTCTGTATTTGATATCGATACGATGCGCGCCATTCGGGACAAGGTGTGCGAGCTGTCACAGAAAACATACCAGACGGATGAGCTGGACGATGTATCGATCCGCCTGATTACCGACCATATCCGCTCTGCGACGTTTATGGTGTCCGACGGCATTATGCCTTCCAATGAAGGGCGCGGCTATGTCCTGCGCCGCCTGATTCGGCGTGCGGCAAGGCACGGGCGGATGCTTGGCATTACAGGCACGTTTTTGGCACAGCTTTCCAATACGGTCATTACCGAAAGCAGCGACGGCTATCCAGAGCTGGAAGAGAAAAAGGAATTTATTTTTAAAGTCCTGACACAAGAAGAAGAAAAATTTAACAAAACGATCGACCAGGGGCTTGCGATCTTAGGGCAGATGCAGCAGGCAATGGAGCAGGCAGGCACGAAGGTACTGTCCGGGGAAGATGCGTTTAAGCTGTATGATACCTTTGGATTCCCGATGGATTTGACGGGCGAGATCTTAGAGGAAAAAGGCTTTACGATCGACGAGGACGGTTTTTATGCCTGCATGGAAAAACAGCGCACAACAGCGCGTAAGGCGCGCAAAACGACCAACTACATGGGCGCGGACGTGACGGTATACGAATCGATCGACCCGGCACTGACGACGGAATTTACCGGATATGGCAGCCTGATGGATACGTCAGCCATTACCGTAATGACGACAGACACAGAGCTTACAGAAGCGCTTTCCGACGGCGAGCGCGGCACGGTCATTGTGGAAAAAACCCCGTTTTACGCCGCAATGGGCGGGCAGATCGGCGATACCGGCATCATCCGTACGAGAGACGGCGTCTTTCACGTGACAGATACGATCAAGCTGCTGGGCGGAAAAGTCGGGCATATTGGCATCTGTACAGAAGGAATGCTCAAAACAGGCGACCAGGTAACCCTTACAGTAGACGCCGGGCGCAGGGCACGCATCGAAAAGAACCACAGCGCGACGCATTTACTGCAAAAAGCACTGCGCGAAGTACTTGGCGCACACGTAGAGCAGGCAGGCTCCGAGGTAACACCGGACAAGCTGCGGTTTGACTTCACCCATTTTTCCGCAATGACCCAGGAAGAATTAAATAAGGTAGAAGCGCTTGTCAACGAGAAAATAGCGGCAGCCCTTCCGGTACAGACCGACATTATGACGCTGGACGAAGCAAAAAAGACCGGCGCAATGGCTTTATTCGGCGAAAAATACGGCGAGACAGTGCGGGTAGTACGCATGGGCGATTTTTCAGTCGAGCTGTGCGGCGGTACGCATGTGGCAAATACAAACGCCATTACAGCGTTTAAAATCGTCTCAGAAGGCGGCGTAGCAGCCGGCGTACGCAGAATAGAAGCACTCACAAGCGACGCGGTCTTTGCTTACTATGACAAAATCGAACAGACGCTTACAGATGCAGCAAAGCTCGTAAAAGCGACCCCAGCAAACATCCTGGAAAAGCTGGAGCATATCACGGCAGAGCTGCGTGCCCTTACAAGTGAAAACGAAGCACTAAAATCCAAAGCGGCAAAAGAAGCACTAGGAGACGTCATGAACCAGGTACAGCAGATCGGCGGCATTTCGTTCCTTGCGGCAAAGGTGTCCAGCGTGGATATGAACGGCTTACGCGACCTCGGCGACCAGTTGAAAGCAAAACTTGGCGAGGGCGTGATCCTGCTTGCCTCAGATGTGGGCGGCAAGGTCAATCTTGCAGCGATGGCAACAGACGCAGCAATGGCGGCGGGCGCCCATGCAGGCAACTTGATCAAAGCGGCGGCAGGCAAGGTCGGCGGCGGTGGCGGCGGACGTGCAAATATGGCGCAGGCAGGCGGAAAAAATCCGGCAGGTATTGAGGATGCATTGAAGGAAGCGGCACGGGCATTAGAGGGGATGCTCAAAGCTTAAGAGGTTTTTGATAGAAGGACGCTGGAGGGAGGGGAGCGGGGCTGGGTTCCTGTTCCGATTCCAGAATGTAAGGAGCCCTAAGCATTCTGACGTAACGCTGAGGCACCGTCCGGGCGCGGCACCTAGTTCGCTCTGGCTAAACGCCAGCAGCTAAAGGTGCCGCTTGGCTTCGCCCCTGCTTTTGTTCACAGAATGCTAAGGGCTCCTAACATTCTTCCAAAGTCGCAGGAACCCAGCCCCGCTCCCCTCCCTCCGGCTGGCTTTTCAAAGCTCTAAGTAAGATACCACTCATAAGCGATACTTGCTTTAACACCTAACTGCTTTACAGGATCACGGCAGCTCATTGTATTTTTATGTAGCACATGGGAAAACCAGCCGGGAGAGGGGATTGGCACGCCCTGGCTGCGGCCTTGGAAGAAGG
>CAMUPC010000300.1 GCA_947090545.1 uncultured Eubacterium sp.
CCCCCCCCCCCCCCCCCCCCCCCACCCCTCCCTCCAGCGTCCCCCCGCACCATCCACCCTAAAAAAACCAAGTAATTAAATTTTTATATTGCATTTTCCAGAACACCATGCTATAATGTGGGCTGAACGCTTTGGAATGAGCCTTGGAGCGTTATGCCCAAAAAGAAGCTGACAGCATCCCAAGATGCAGACAGCATCCCACATCGGCACAAGCGTTGCAGGCGTAAGGAAAGGAGGATTTGCTGTGAAGGTACGATCATCAGTTAAGCCAATTTGCGAAAAATGCAAGGTAATTAAGAGAAAAGGAAGTATCCGCATTATCTGCGAAAATCCAAAACACAAACAGCGCCAGGGATAATCAATCACAGGCTGTTTGCGGCAGACAAGCAGGTATGTGCGCAATGGAATGATTTTATTATGTGCGGCTGTCAGCAGATTTCTGCTGATTCATAATAAGCAGCGGGCACGGCTGGGAGCCCGGCATCTTTTATACCGAGGAGATGCTGGCGGACAGTGCCAGACGGCAGGCTATACACACATTTCAGGCCGAGTAATCGGAGCTGCATAGCCTGGGCAAAGGAAAAATAGCAAAGAATCACAAAATTATACGAATTTAAGAATTATGGAGGTGCAGTACACATGGCACGTATCGCAGGTGTAGATTTACCAAGAGAGAAACGTGTGGAAATCGGTTTGACTTATATTTACGGCATTGGCAGAACAAGCTCGAACCGTATTCTTGCAGAAGCAAAAGTAAATCCGGATACCCGCTGCAGGGATCTGACAGATGAAGAAGTAAAAAGAATCAGCGCAGTCATTGATGAAACACAGACTGTAGAAGGTGATCTGCGCAGAGAGATTGCTCTTAATATTAAGAGATTACAGGAAATCGGATGCTATCGCGGAATCCGTCACAGAAAAGGACTTCCTGTCCGCGGTCAGAAGACAAAGACAAATGCCAGAACAAGAAAAGGTCCTAAGAGAACAGTTGCGAATAAGAAGAAATAATTATCAGAGAAAGTAGGTTAGTTTAGAAATGGCTAAGAAAGTTGCAAAAAAAGTAACAAAAAAGCGTATTAAGAAAAACGTTGAACGTGGCCAGGCACATATTCAGTCATCTTTTAACAATACGATTGTTACAATTACAGATACTGAAGGAAATGCCTTATCCTGGGCAAGCGCAGGCGGCCTTGGATTTAGAGGTTCAAAGAAATCTACTCCGTATGCTGCACAGATGGCAGCAGAGACAGCTACAAAAGCAGCTCTTATACACGGTTTAAAAACAGTTGATGTCATGGTAAAAGGACCAGGGTCAGGAAGAGAAGCAGCAATCCGCGCGCTTTCTGCATGTGGACTTGAAGTTACTTCCATCAGAGACGTAACTCCGGTGCCTCATAATGGATGCCGTCCGCCAAAACGTAGAAGAGTTTAATTAGGAGGGATAGACGAAGATGGCAGTAAATAGAGTACCTGTACTGAAAAGATGTAGATCACTTGGATTAGAGCCAAGTTATTTAGGATATGATAAAAAATCCAAACGGACACTGCAAAGAACAAATCGGAAAATGTCCGAGTATGCGTTGCAGCTTCGTGAAAAACAGAAAGCAAAATTTATCTACGGCGTATTAGAGAAGCCGTTCCATAACTATTATGAAAAAGCAGACCGGATGAAGGGAATGACAGGTACGAACCTGATGACCATTCTGGAATCCAGGCTGGATAACGTAGTATTTCGTATGGGCTTTGCAAGAACCCGCAGGGAAGCAAGGCAGATCGTTGGACATAAGTTTGTACTGGTAAACGGAAAGCAGGTCAAAATTCCGTCTTACCGCGTAAAAGCCGGCGATGTGGTAGAAATTAAAGAAAGTAAAAAGAGCATTCAGAGAATGAAGGATATCGTAGCGGTGACAGCCGGCAGACTGGTTCCAGAATGGATCGACGTCAATCTGGAAAACTTACAGGGAACTGTCAAGGAACTGCCTACCCGTGAAATGATCGATGTGCCTGTTAAGGAAATGCTTATTGTCGAGTTATATTCTAAATAATTGATGTAATGCAAACTTGATCCGAAAAGGAGGGACTTGGTAGTGTTCGATTTTGAAAGACCCAACATTG
Organism: uncultured Eubacterium sp.; assembly: GCA_947090545.1. Taxonomy (GTDB): domain Bacteria; phylum Bacillota; class Clostridia; order Lachnospirales; family Lachnospiraceae; genus Eubacterium_J. Next base: position 2,116 of record CAMUPC010000300.1, read on the forward strand.
AAATTGCAGAAATTTCCGAAGACAAAAAGTACGGCCGTTTCGTAGTGGAACCTTTGGAAAGGGGCTATGGTACGACGCTCGGTAATTCTCTTAGGCGGATTATGCTGTCATCCCTTCCGGGAGTAGCCGTAAGTCAGGTGAAAATCGATGGTGTTTTGCATGAATTCAGTTCTATTCCGGGCGTAAAGGAAGATGTGTCTGAAATCATTATGAACATTAAGAATCTGGCATTGAAAAATACCAGCAGTACAAACGAGTCTAAAGTTGCTTACATCGAATTTGAAGGCGAAGGTGTAGTCACAGCCGCAGATATTCAGGTAGATACAGATATCTCGATTTTAAATCCAGAGCTGGAGATCGCCCACTTAAATGGCGGGGCGGACTCCAAGCTGTATATGGAACTGACGATTACAAAAGGGCGTGGATACATCAGCGCAGATAAAAATAAAAATCCAGAGCTTCCCATCGGCGTGATTGCCGTGGATTCTATTTATACGCCGGTAGAGCGTGTAAATCTGACCGTGGAAAATACGCGTGTTGGCCAGATCACCGATTATGATAAGCTGACACTGGAAGTATTTACCAACGGGACATTGGAGCCGGATGAGGCGGTAAGCCTTGCAGCTAAGGTATTAAGTGAACATTTGAATCTCTTTATCGACTTGTCCGAAAATGCGAAGACAGCAGAGGTCATGGTTGAGAAGGAAGACAACGCGAAGGAAAAAGTCCTCGAAATGAACATTGACGAACTGGAATTGTCTGTGCGTTCGTATAATTGCTTAAAACGCGCCGGAATCAATACAGTAGAAGAGCTGACCAACCGGACACCGGATGACATGATGAAAGTTCGTAACCTTGGACGTAAGTCTTTAGAAGAGGTATTGGCGAAGCTGAAGGAGTTAGGGCTTCAGTTGAATCCAGGAGATGAATAAAACGTTCTGCCATAAGATGCTACAAAAGGCAGAAGATCAATAAGGCTGGGTTGGTAATGCCGTAAGCGTGCAGCCCGGTCAGATCCCGGCAGAGTAGTTCAGCCAGCTTTGCCGAGTGGCGAATTGACATGAAAATATCAGCATCCGGCAGGTAATCCCAAAGTGTGCTGCCGAATGTACCACAATTTGGAGGAATTAGAAATGGCAATGTATAGAAAATTGGGCAAAAATTCTGCCCAGAGAAAAGCTTTACTGCGTAACCAGGTAACACAGTTGTTATATCATGGTAAGATCGTAACAACTGAAGCCAGAGCAAAAGAAGTCCGCAAGATTGCAGAAAAACTGATCGCGATGGCTGTCCGTGAAAAGGATCATTTTGATGAAGTAACGGTAAAGGCAAAGGTTCCGCGTAAGGACGCAGAAGGCAAGAGAGTCAAAGAAGTCGTAGATGGCAAGAGAAAGACTGTTTATGACGAGGTAGACAAGACGATTAAGAAGGATCAGCCGTCTCGTTTACATGCAAGAAGGGAAATGCTGAAAATTCTCTATCCTGTAACAAGCTCCACAACGACAAGAAAGGATGGCAAGGTCGTAACGTCCAATAAGCGTAAGGACAAGAAGAAAGTAGACATGGTTGCCAGAATGTTCGATGAGGTTGCACCTAAGTATGTTGGCAGAAACGGCGGTTATACAAGAATTATCAAACTTGGCCAGCGTAAGGGTGACGGCGCTATGCAGGTGATTATTGAATTAGTGTAATTTTGTGAGTCGATATTATCGGTAGAATGAAGTTGTAAAGTAAGGCTGCCAGGGAAGCGGATGTGAAATGTTCGGTTTCTTGGCAGTTTTTTGCGTGGGGGACGCTGGGAGAGGGGATTGGCACGCCCGGGCTGTGTCCGTTCCAGAAGGTTAAGAAGCTCTAGGCATCCTGCTGTGACGTTATTGGCTGCGTCCGGGCGCGGCACCTAGTTCGCCCTGGCGTTCCGCCAGCAGCTAAAGGTGCCGCTTGGCTTCGCCCCTGTGTTGTGAGCAGGATGCCAAGAGCTTCTAAGCCTTCTTCCAAGGTCACAGCCCGGGCGTGCCAATCCCCTCTCCCGGCTGGTTATCGAAAGTTCTGCAAAAAAATGCGCTGCATTTGTTATGCTGATATCTGTCTGCTGCATTTCTTTCCGTCAACACGTAAAAAAAATATATATGGTACAAATTATGGCATAAATCGTTATAGAAATGATACAGCCCAACTTACACCTGTGGAGATAGTAGGGAGCAAAAACGTCCAGTGGGCATTTCACTGAGTGACGCTTTCTTTAGAGCCTGGGAAAACCAGCCGGAGGAAGGGGAGCGGGGCTGGCTTCCTGTGACTGTGGAAAAA
>CAMUPC010000301.1 GCA_947090545.1 uncultured Eubacterium sp.
TTTGGAATCGGAACCGGAAGCAAGCCCCGCTCCCCTTCCTCCAGCGTCCCTCCCGCAAAACAAAAAAAGCACCCGCCACTAACCGTTTCTTCCAGCCAGCAGCAAGTGCTTGTATAAATCTCAATTCCATCTATAAAAAGTGCAAATCCGCCCGCAACTCTAAAGAACTCCCTCCTTAGCAATGCTCCTTCGGCACATCCTTCATACTAAAGCTGACACGCCCCATCTTATCTTTCCCAAGGCATACAACCGTCACCGTATCACCAAGCGTCAGCACATCCTCGACATGGTTAATTCTCCCTTTTGTAATCTTAGAAATATGCACCATCCCCTCTTTCCCTGGCGCAAACTCCACAAAAGCACCAAATTCCTTAATGCTGACAACCTTCCCTTTAAAGATCTGCCCTTCTTCAAAGTTCGTCGTAATAATCTCGATCATCTCCACAGCCTTGTCCATCATTGCCCTGTCTGTGCCGCAGACCGATACGGAGCCATCGTCGCTAATATCTATTTTCACGCCGGTGCGCTCAATAATCTCATTAATCGTTTTCCCTCTCTGTCCGACAACATCGCCGATCTTCATAGGGTCAATCTGGATCTGGATAATCTTCGGCGCTAACGGAGCTACCTCTGCCCGTGGCTGCGCGATTGCTTTGGACATGACCTCGTCCATAATGTAAAGCCTTGCTTCCCTCGTGCGTGCAATCGCTTCTTCCACAATCGGGCGGGTCAGCCCGTGGATCTTAATATCCATCTGGATCGCGGTAATCCCGTCGTGCGTCCCAGTCACCTTAAAGTCCATATCGCCGAAAAAGTCCTCCAGCCCCTGGATATCGGTGAGTACGACATAATCGTCATCCGTATCGCCTGTAACAAGCCCGCAGGAAATACCAGCCACCATTTTTTTAATCGGCACTCCGGCTGCCATAAGAGACAGGCAGGAAGCGCATGTCGATGCCATCGAGGTTGAACCGTTGGACTCGAACGTCTCGGATACGGCGCGGATTGCGTATGGGAACTCTTCTACGGAAGGCAGCACCGGGATCAGTGCTTTTTCCGCTAAAGCGCCATGCCCGATCTCGCGGCGTCCCGGCCCTCTGGACGGTTTTGTCTCGCCAACCGAATAAGACGGAAAATTATAGTGATGCATATACCGTTTTAATACAATGTTTTCATCCAGCCCGTCGACCTTCTGCACCTCGGACATCGGCGCCAGCGTTACGATATCGCAGATCTGCGTCTGCCCGCGGGTAAACATTGCAGAACCGTGTACGCGCGGAATAATGTCGATCTCTGCCGCTAACGGGCGGATCTGCTTGATATCTCTTCCGTCCGGGCGCCTGCGGTCTTTTAAGATCATCTTGCGGACAGTCTTTTTCTGGTACTGGTAAACCGCTTCGCCCAGCAGCGCAAGCCACTCTTCATTGTCTGCAAATGCTTCCTCAAATTTTTCCGTAATCCCCCGGATATTTTCTTCCCGTACCTGTTTCTGATCCGTGAATACGGCATCTTCCATTTCCTGAGGCGTTACGATTTCGCGCATTGCCGCAAACATCTCCTCTGGAATCGCACAGCTTGTATATTCATGCTTCGGCTTTCCTACCTCTGCTACGATCTGGTTGATAAACGCATTGATCTCCTGGTTGATATCGTGCGCCATATAGATGGCTTCCAACATCTTCTCTTCCGGGATCTCATTGGCGCCTGCTTCAATCATAATCACCTTTTCCATCGTGGACGCTACGGTAAGCTGCAAATCGCCTTCGTCCCATTCCTGCTGGGAAGGATTGACAATAAACTGCCCGTCCACCATGCCGACCTGGGTCATCGCGCAAGGGCCGCAGAATGGAATATCTGAAATACTCGCTGCAATTGCGGCGCCCAGCATTGCCGTAATCTCTGGGCGGCAATTCGGGTCTACACTCATAACCATATTGTTCAGGGTCACATCGTTGCGGTAATCCTTCGGGAATAACGGGCGCATCGGGCGGTCGATCACGCGGGAGGTTAAAATCGCGTTTTCAGACGCTTTTCCTTCACGCTTGTTAAATCCGCCCGGGATCTTGCCCACGGCATACAGTTTTTCTTCATACTCTACACTTAACGGGAAAAAATCAATCCCATCTCTTGGTTTGTCCGATGCAGTCGCTGTGGAAAGCACTGTCGTGTCGCCATACCGCATCAGCGCCGCGCCGTTTGCCTGCGCGCACACACGGCCAATCTCAACGGTAAGTGTCTTTCCGCCAATTTCCATAGAATAACTATTATACATATCTTTTCTCCTTTTAATTGGTTTGGGTGTCAGAAGGAAGATGCCGTTTTTATCACAGCAGCTTCCTTTTAACACCCCAACCATATTTCTGATTTTGTTTTTTCTGGTTTTATTTTTCTGGTTTTATTTCTTAAAAAAGAGCGGAAAAATCTCCGCTCTTTTGCATCCAGAATTATTTTCTTAATCCCAAGCGTTTGATCAGCGTACGGTATCTTTCGATATCATTCTTCTTAAGATAAGCCAACAGCCCTCTTCTCTGACCAACCATCTTTAAAAGGCCTCTTCTGGAATGATGGTCTTTTTGGTTTACCTTCAAATGCTCTGTCAGCTCATTGATCCGCTCTGTCAGCAACGCGATCTGCACTTCCGGCGAGCCTGTATCGCCTGGTTTTGTGCCGTACTCTTTGATAATTGTCTCTTTCTTTTCCTTTGATAACATAAAAATGTCCTCCATTTATTTTATAATCGCCCGGATACACATGTTACTCAGCAAAAGGTCGGAGCGTCCATTTACCGAATATGGGCTAATCCATGCCTTTCCAATATAGCATACCTGCCAGGCGTTGTAAACAGTTTTTTTCAACTTTACAGCATTCTTCTACAGCAGATCGGCGTACGGTAAAACGCATTGGATACTTTAATTCCGTCGCGGCTGTTGCTGGCATGTACGATCTGCCCATTGCCGATATAAATCGCTACGTGGCTGATCGAGCCGCCGCTGCCGTAAAAGATCAGGTCGCCAGGCAAAAGCTCCGACGTGCCAACACTTCTGCCGTAGCCAGCCTGTCCTCTGGAGGAATGCGGCAGGTACACGCCGTATTTTGCCATAATCTGCATCGTAAATCCAGAGCAGTCCACCCCGTTTGTCAGGCTTGTCCCGCCCCATACATAACGCCCGCCGACATAGCTGAGCGCTGTCTGCACCAGTGAATATTTAGAATCCGATACTTCCGCGCTGCGCTCTGTCTCCGTATAAGGCATTGCCTTTTTCAGCTCTTCTGATAAGTCTACATACTGCGCGTTTACAAAGCCGTTTTCATCGTCCAGCTTAATCTCAATCCACTCTTCGCCCTCTTGTACGACCTCCAGCTCTTCGTCTGTCGTTACAATCGTAAGGATCGTACAGTCGGTATTTGGCTTTTCCCGTATGTAAACCGTCAGCGTGTTTACGGTTGCCATTGTCTTTTTCAGTTTTTCAGCTAACTGTCTTGCTTCGTCCCCGGTAATAATATAGTCGGCACGGACATAGCCGCTGACCTTTCCAGAACGGATATGATACCAGCCGTCTTTTGTATCCAAAATCTCACAGCCCGCATCCGCCGGCAGCTTTCCTACGATTTTGGCGTCCTCTCCGGCATCCTCTCTGACATTCAGATAATTGCTTACATTTGCAATTCCAAGATTCGTATATCCGCAGATTGTATTTTCCTGCAAAGCTTCGATTTTTTTTGACCGTTTTTTTGCTTTGTTTGCGTTCTTTTCCTGTTTCGCCTTTTCTTCCTGCTGTAATGCTTTTTTTTGTGACTCCGCGCCTTCTTTTTGCAATGCGGTGCCTTTTACATTCTCATGAAGGCACTCTGCCAGCGCTACGCTGACGCCTGCACGGATCGATGCTGCCTGCGCTTTTACGGTGCCTGCGCCCATGACTGCTGTCATTGCTGTCATAAAGATTGCTCCTAGTTTTATGAATCTGAATTTCATGTTCTCCTCCTGCATCCTGATTATCTGCTGTTTTTTTGTATAAAATACGAACTTTCTTGCAGTGCTTTATTTGCTGCCAGTTCTTGTTATCTAATTTCATTTAAAAAATGGGATTTTTTACCAACCGTTTTCATTATAGCAAGATCACCTATCGGTGTCAACGGCGTTGTAATATTTTTGTAATAAAAAAATCAGCCTTTTGACTGATTTTTTTCAAACGATTTATGATTCGTCTCCGTTCATGTATTTATCTTGTCTCACATATCAGGATAAACGCATGAGCAGATCGAAGAAATAAAGGACGCTGGAGGAAGGGGCGCGGGGCTTGCTTCCTGTTCCGGTTCCAAAATGTAAGGAGCCCTAAGCATCCTGCGGTTGCGCTGTGGCACCGGACGGGCGCGGCACCTAGTTCGCCCTGGCGTTCCGCCAGCA
>CAMUPC010000302.1 GCA_947090545.1 uncultured Eubacterium sp.
CATCGCTGACTGACGACAACGCGGCGATGGCGCAAAAGGCAGGTGCTGTATTTACTGTTCATCCCGCAATGCTGTGCCAAGTGCCGCGCCCGGACGGTGCCACAGCGTAACCGCAGGATGCTTAGAGCTTCTTAACCTTCTGGAACGGACGCAGCCAGGGCGTGCCAATCTCCTCTCCCAGCGTCCCTTTCCGAAAAATACACCCCTCCTGAAACCACTCCCCCTTCTGACTCCCACATCTGCAAACCATACCCAAAAAAACGCAGTATATTCCCACCCTCTTCCCAACCAGACCCAAGTTTGCTATGATAACACAGAGCCAATACAAAAGCACTCCGTGCGGCTGTTAAATAAGTGCCTTTCGTAACCCTCTGGATTTCACACGCGTCGTTGCAGTTAGTCAATGCAGCCACTTACTTACAACTACGATTCTAGCCCCCGTCTTTCCTGTGCAAATTTATCTGGTTACAAGCAAGGCGCTTATTTAACCGCCGTGGCACTGCCTTAGTCTTTCGTTATCAGCCGCTCTACCAGCTTCACGCAGTCTGCCGCATCCTTAGAATACCCGTCTGCGCCGATTTCCTCAGCAAATCCTGGTGTAATGGCGGCGCCGCCGATAATGACCTTTCCCTGATAATTTCTTTCTTTTGCAAGCGCAACTACCTCCTGCATCCGCATCATTGTCGTTGTCATAAGCGCCGAAAGCCCGATGACTGCTGCCTGTTCCTGTATTGCTGTTGTAACAATCTCTTCTGCTGTAACGTCCTTGCCCAGATCAATTACGTGATAGCCGTAATTGCGCAGCATCAGCACGACGAGGTTTTTTCCGATATCATGAATATCGCCTTCTACAGTAGCAGCAACAATGGTAGCAGCCGCCGTTTCGTCAGCGCTCCGCTCTATCTTTGGCTCCAAATACTCGATCGCTGCTTTCATCGCATTTGCGCTCGCGATCAGCTGCGGCAGGAAATATTTCTGTTCGTTAAACAGCTCGCCTACTTCGTTAATCGCCGGAATCAAATACTGGTCAATGACCTGCTCCGGCTTTGTCCCACGTGCTAGTTCTTCTTTTGCGTACGCTATGATGCTCTTTTTCTCACCCTGTAGGACGGCGCGATAGACGGGGGAGGACTGTATGGAAAGATCGCCGGATGCTGTCTGCATCAAATCGCCTGCTGCCCCAGATGGAAGCGGACTGGAAAAGCCTGCGCCGCTGTTTTGTGCACTGGTAAGCTGCCGTTGTTTTTGCTGCTCCTGTTTTTCCTGCTTTTGCTTATACGCCTGCATCCGGTTAATATAGGTTAGATCGCTGCCCGGCTTATGCAGCAGCATGTCCGCTGCGGCTGCCGTATTCATTAGCAGATCCTGCGACGGATTCGCAATTGCCATCGTAAGCCCGCGTGCAATCGCCATCGTCAAAAACGCTGTATTGACAAACGACCGTTCCGGCAGTCCAAATGAAATATTGGACAATCCGCAGATCGTGGCAAGCCCAAGCTCCTTGCTGCAATAGCTGATCGTATCCAGGCATTCCAGCGCCGCCCTTGGATTTGCACCGACAGTCGCCACCAGGCCGTCCACAATGATATCTTCTTTTGCAAAGCCCTGCCGGAGCGCTTGTTCTAAGATGGCATGGACAATCGCGTGCTTGTCCTCCATCGTTTCCGGCAGCCCGGCATCCGACAGCGGAAGCAGGATAAACATCGCGCCGTATTTTTTTGCAATCGGCAAAAGCCGTTCCAATTTTTCCTTTTCCATTGAAATCGAGTTGATCAGTGCGCGCCCCGGATAGATGCGAAGTGCCGCTTCGATTACTTCGATATAGCTTGAATCGATACACAGCGGGCAGTCTACGGCTGTCGTCACCTCATAAACCGCTTCCAGCATCATCTGTTTTTCATCGATCCCGTTCATCCCCATATTGATATCCAGCACACAAGCGCCGTTTTCTTCCTGTTCTCTCGCCATCGCGCCCACCAGCTCCAGGCTGCCTGCGCGAAGCTGCTCCTGCAACTTTTTCTTTCCGGTTGGGTTAATCCGCTCTCCGACCACCTGGAACCTGCCGTCCAGCGCAATCTCTACAACCTTTCTCTCTGAGGCAAGCACACGCCTTGGCTCCGTGCGCACAGGCAGGCGCCTGCATTCTTTTACCGCATCTGCAAGCGCTTTGATATGCGCCGGCGTCGTCCCGCAGCAGCCGCCCAAAGCCGCGGCGCCGGCTTCTATCAGCTTCTTTCCTGCCTGTGCAAATTCCTGCGGCGTTGTCTTATAGACTGTCTGCCCGTTTTCCAGCTCCGGCAGCCCCGCATTTGGCTTGGCAAGAATCGGAATCCTCGCGTACGCATACATCTTGGCAACAATCTCGACCATCTCCATTGGGCCGGTCGAGCAGTTTAAGCCAACCGCATCTACGCCAAGGCTCTGCAATACGACAACCGCCGTCTCCGGGTTTGTCCCAAACAGCGTCCTGCCGTCATCCTCAAACGTCAGGCTCGCCATCACCGGAAGATCACATGTCTCCCGAATGGCAAGCACCGCCGCCCTTGTCTCCTGCAAGCTCATCATCGTCTCCACAACAAACAGGTCGGCACCGGCGTCATACAACACCTTTGCCTGCTCCTTATAGACATCCACCAGCTCCTCAAACTGCAATTCACCCAGCGGATAAAGCTGCTGCCCGGTCATCGTCAGGTCGCCTGCCACGAACGCCTTTCCCTGCGCAGCCTCCTTTGCCAGCTCAACCAGTCTCGTATTGATATCCGCAAGCTGGCCGGCAAGCCCGTATTCGGCAAGCTTGATCCGGTTTCCGGTAAACGTCGGCGCGTACAAAATCTGCGTCCCCGCCTCCACATAGCTGCGCTGAAGCGCTAGCATCACATCCGGGTGCTCCAAGATCCACTGCTCCGGGCAGGCATTCCCCGGCATTCCCGCCTGTTGCAGATTCGTGCCTGTCGCACCGTCCAAAAGGACAATGCCCTGATCGAAAAGGTTGCAAAATTCCTGTTTTGTCATGTTTTTCTCTCCTGCTCTTCTTTTTTTGCTGTTCCTATACTATCACAGTTGCTTCGCCCAGGCAAGTATTAGGTGAACAAACAGATCAGGCTTATTTTCTGCCTACAGCCAGCTCAAAAATCCCGCCGTCCATATCTGCCGTCATCTTCGGGCTGCCCGAACCGATCGTCTGCTTTCTGCTCCATCCCTCCGGCAGCTCCACATATCCGCCTGCAAGCCGCAGCTTCAGATTGGACGGCTTTTTTGTAAATGCATATTCCACAACTGAACCATCCGCTTCCAGATAAAAGTCTCCCACTATCGGTACGGAACAAATATCGTACGCATCTGCATCTGAATTGATACGGATTTGATTGCTTTTGTGTTTATTGATAATCTCAACAGCACAATGTTCTGTTACAAACTCTGCATCCGCCTTTACGCCGTCCAGTACGATTCCTGCACCATCTGCTCCTTGAATCTTAACGGCAGGGGAAATACCGTCTGGGATCTTTACAATCACGCCTCCCTCTTTGATGGCAGGAGCTATGCCCTTGCCTTTATATTTCAGGCTGATCTGATATGTTGTTCCTTTTGTGGCGGTCTTAAGTGCGTAAATTGCGCGGGAGGCTGTTCCGTAGTATTCTGTCTGGATGGTATCGCAGTCACTTTTTTCAATGCGGATGTTCGCACCTGTTACGTCTGCTTTTATCGTGCTGATACGGGTATCTGCTTTTTTTTCGGCATAAACTGTCGTAATGCCCCATAGTGCGATGCTAATAAAAGCGATGCATGATGCAAAAATGCGCTTTACTGTTTTTTTCATTTTGTTCTACTCCTTTCATTTCTTTTGTCGTGCGGGAAAGGACGCTGGGAGAGGGGATTGGTATGCCCTGGCTGTGTCCGTTCCAGAAGGTTAAGAAGCACTAAGTATCCTGCGGTGACGCTGTGGCACCGTCCGGGCGCGGCACCTAGTTCGCCCTGGCTTACAGCCAGCAGCTAAAGGTGCCGCTTGGCTTCGCCCCTGGGTTACTGAGCAGGATACTAAGTGCTTCTAATCCTTCTTCCAAGGCCGCAGCCAGGGCATACCAATCCCCTTTCCCGGCTGGTTATCGCTGGTGTTACAAAAAGCTGTAATTTCTTTTCGTCAATCAGAGAGCGAAGTATCGCTTGATGTCGGCTTGATGTCGGTATCTTTACTTAAATATTGGAAAAAACCAGGCAAAAAAATATACTACACAATCCAGGCTGTACCTTTGCCGCAAAAAATAAAAAATTTTCAAAAATAACGCCTGTCATTCTAAGTACCATCAATGGCAAAACTTGCAATAGCCAGCCGGGAGAGGGGATTGGCACGTCCTGGCGGCGGCTTTGGAAGAAGGTTTAGAAGCACTTGGCATCCTGCTCAGTAAC
>CAMUPC010000303.1 GCA_947090545.1 uncultured Eubacterium sp.
GCACCTTTAGCTGCTGGCTGCAAGCCAGGGCGAACTAGGTGCCGCGCCCGGACGGTGCCACAGCGTAACCGCAGGATGCTTAGAGCTTCTTAACCTTCTGGAACGGACGCAGCTAGGGCGTGCCCATCCCCTCTCCCAGCGTCCCTTCCAGAAAAAAATGCTCCTCCATTCCATCCACACAAAAACGGCCACACGAAAAGTATCTCTACTTCGCGTATAGCCGTCATTCGTTTAACATCTTACATAAAATTAGAAGTCTGTCAGGTCAGCCTTGCGTTTTTCCAAAAATGCAGTCATCCCTTCCTGCTTGTCATGTGTAGAGCAGGTAACGCCAAAGAGGTTAGCTTCCATTTCCACAGCGTTCTTAATATCCATATCATATCCGTTATTGATAGCTGCCTTTGCGATCGATACCGCATAGCTTGCCTTGGATGCGATCTTTTCAGCCATAGCCTTTGCAGTCGGCATTAATTCTTCTGTAGAAACGACTTTATTTACCAGTCCGATACGGTAAGCTTCTTCTGCGTTGATGCTGTCGCACGTAAAGATCATTTCTTTTGCACGGCCCATTCCTACGAGGCGAGCCAGGCGCTGTGTGCCGCCGAAGCCTGGGATAATGCCAAGGCCGCATTCCGGCTGTGCGAATGTTGCGTTGTCAGAAGCGATGCGGATATCACATGCCATGCAGATTTCGCATCCGCCGCCGAGCGCGAAGCCATTAACAGCAGCGATCGTTACTTGGCGCATGTTCATTAATTTGAAGAACGGTGCAGAAGCGCGCATACCAAAAGCACGAGCCTGGGCAGCGGTAAAGTTTACCATTTCAGCGATATCAGCGCCTGCTACAAAGGACTTGAACGCATTGCCCTTTTTATCAGCGCCGCCTGTTAAGATTACGACCTTGATATCGTCTCTTGCTTCGATCTCTGTCAGGACAGTGTTTAATTCATCCAGTGTTTCGCTGTTTAATGCGTTTAATGCTGCCGGCCTTGTGATCGTGAGAACCGCGATCTGGTTTTCCACCTCAAGTGTTAAATTGTTCATTGTTAGTTTCCTCCTAGAATTATGTAATTGGATTGCTACATACTTCTAATTTATAACTTTGTGAAAGATATGTCAATAAAAATACGTGAACATACCGGTATTTTTTAGGATACTTGCGTATTATATTGCATGGGGCATAAAATAGAAGTAAGATCATGCGAAATTTTCAAGTCAGGAAGGAACAGAATATGAGAAACAATAACCAGATGAAGAGGTGGGCAGTATTTGGAGCGCTTGTTGCAATGCTGCTTTTTCCTTCACATTCCGTACAGGCGGCGCAGGCAGGCATGGATGAGGTCGTTTCGGCTGCGGCGCAGATTTTGTATCATAACGAAGGCAGCTACAGCTCTGTCAATCCGAATGATAACGGCGCCGTTTCGATCGGTAAGCTGCAATGGCATGGCTGGCGGGCGCTTGCCCTTTTGCAGACGATTGTGCAGGCAAATGACTTGCAGGCGCAGGAGCTTTTAACCGATGCATTCTATCAGGAAATTATTACGACAAAAGATACGACAAAGTGGAGCACGCGAAAGCTGACGACGAAGGAAGCCGCGGCAGCAAAGAACCTGCTTGCCACGGAGGAGAGCAAAGCAGCGCAGGACGTGCTTGCTATAAAGGATATTACAGATTATATTAACCAGGGGCAGCGACTTGGCATTGTCAATGAGCCGGCGCTCGTCTATTTTGCCGACCTTGCAAACCAGGGCGGAGCCGGCGCTTCGGGGCGTGTGGCTGCATCGGCATCCAGGTTTGCGGGCAGCTACGAAGCCGTCACGCTGAACGAGCTGCACGAAGCGGCGGTCTGTGATTCGGTGATGGGCGCTTATTTAAACAGGCGGTTTGATACATATAAATATGCATCCGGGCTGGGATGGAGCTACTGCGGCGCTTTAGACTCTTATATTCCGTACGACTATGTGTCTGCCAGGGATTACGGTACTGCATGGGTGCAGCGTGCGTTAAATACATGCATGGATGCGCAGCTTGCCGTGACCAATACGTATGATGATGCGACCAAAACGGCTGTGTCGGTCTTTCAGTCCGCGAACAGGCTGGAGGTTGACGGCTACGCAGGAAAAGACACAATTGTCGCGCTGATCAAGGCTGTATTTAAAGGCACAACCGTCCAAAACCCAGGTACATCCGTGCCGCAGCCGGGTTTGCCGGGAGAGGAGCCGCCTGTTACAGATCCTGACCTTACGGTGAAAGACCCGAATACCTCGGTGGAAGAGCCGTCCACGCCGTCCGAGCCAAATCCGCCGTCAACAGAGCCAGAGGAGCCAGTACAAAAGCCGCTGCAAAAAACGGTGCTGAAATCATCGAAGGCAAGCTATGGCGTGAATGATACGAGCAAAGGCTTTCAGCTAGAAGTTACAAGCAGCCATACGCAGGAACCGATTACATACCGCTCCTCAGAAAGCGCGGTGCTTACCGTAGACAGCACCGGCATGGTCACCGTCAAGGGTACCGGCAGCGCAGAGGTCATTGTAAGGCAGCGCGAGAACGATACGTATGCCGCGGCGGAACTTACGATTCCGGTAAACGTCTATTCGACAGACCCGGCAGACTATCCAAAGCCAACAGGCGCGCTTTATGAAGGAAAAAAGATGAAAACGCAGCATGTCCAATGGCTACAGGCAGTGTTAATCTCCTTAGACGGCGCGGAAATTACGGTAAATGGAAGCTGGACAAAATCGATGACCAAGCTTGTCACCGCTTTTCAGAAAAAATGCGGCATTACATCAGACGGCATTGTAGGCGACCAGACGCTGAATATGTTAAAGCAAATGCTGTTTGTCAAAGCAAAGAAGCCGGAGACAACGATCAAATGCAGCGCGAAGGGCAATACGGTCAGTTGGAAAAAATACGTCAGGTCGAACCGTGTCTATATTTACCGCAAGGAAAAAGGCGGTTCCTACCAGCGGATCAAAACCATTACGAATATAAATAAAACAAGCTATCAGGACACCTCCGCAAAAACCGGAGTTACCTATTATTATGTAATAAAATACGCGATGCAGCAAAATAAAGTACTCGTACAGAGCCAGTCGTCCAAAGGCGTGACAGGCATACGCAGATAAACAGGCAGCAGAGCAAGGAGTTTATATGCTAAAGGATTATCCAATCGAACGATTAATACAGCCGCTGCTGGAATGGTATCCCAGCCATGCAAGGGTTTTGCCATGGCGGGAGGATGCTTCGCCTTACCGGGTGTGGGTATCTGAGATTATGCTCCAGCAGACACGGGTAGAAGCAGTCAAGCCCTATTTTGAGCGTTTTTTAACCGCGCTTCCAGATATCGCTTCTTTGGCACAGTGCCCGCAAGATCGCCTGTTAAAGCTGTGGGAAGGGCTTGGCTATTACAACCGTGCCAGAAATATGCAGGCTGCGGCGCGCACAGTTATGGAAGAATACGGCGGAGAGCTTCCGGCGGATTATGAAGCTTTGTTAAAGCTTAAGGGCATCGGCAATTATACGGCAGGCGCGATCGCGTCGATTGCGTACGGCATTCCGGTTCCGGCAGTAGACGGAAATGTGCTGCGCATTTTAATGCGCGTATCCGAGGATGATTCGGATATCATGAAGCAGTCCGTCAAGTCAGAAGCAGAACGGCTGCTGCTCCCGGTCATTCCCAAAGACAATGCAGCGATGCTCACACAGGCGATGATGGAGCTTGGCGCGACCGTCTGCGTGCCAAACGGGGAACCAAAATGCGGCGAATGCCCATGGCAGAAACACTGCCTTGCCTTTGCCCACCAAAGCTTCCAGAGCCTGCCGCGCAAAGGGAAGCCAAAGCCGAGAAAAATCGAAGAAAAGACGGTGCTTGTGATCCGGGACGGCGAAAAAGTGCTGCTGCACCGCCGCCCGAAGAAGGGGCTTTTGGCTGGCATGTATGAATTTCCAAACCTGGAAGGGCATCTTTCAAGAGAAGAGGTAGCGCGCTATGTCGAAGGATTGGAGCTGCTTCCGCTGAAAATCGAGCCGCTGGAACAGGCGAAACATATTTTTTCGCATATTGAGTGGCAGATGACGGGGTATATGGTGCGGGTTGCGCAGCTTGATGAGGCGGATTTGCATAAAGAAGGGTATGTGTTTGCGGAGTCGTATGTTTCGGAAGAAAAATATGCGATTCCGGCGGCGTTTTCGCGGTATACGAAATATATGGATATTCATTTGGGGATACGGAAAGAGTAGATTGTGAGATGGTGGAGTTTTTTTGCTGATGGGACGCTGGAGGGAGGGGAGCGGGGCTGGCTTCCTGTTCCGGTTCCAAAATGTAAGGAGCCCTAAGCATCCTGCGGTGACACTGTGGCACCGTCCGGGCGCGGCACCTAGTTCGCCCTGGCGTTCCGCCAGC
>CAMUPC010000304.1 GCA_947090545.1 uncultured Eubacterium sp.
TGCTTAGGGCTCCTTACATTCTGGAATCGGAACAGGAAGCCAGCCCCGCTCCCCTTCCTCCAGCGTCCCTCCCAGAAGCCCCCTCCCCAAAAAACAAACATACTCGAAACCAGGAATTACCCATAAGAACCACACAGCCCCCATTTTCATTTCACAATAACCAAAAAACAACCATCTCTTTCATCAAAAAACCTCAAAAATCCATCCCAAAGATAACAATTCACCCAAAACAAGCTGTTTTTTTCAAAAAGTTATCGTTTTTTATGCTCAAACAAGTATAATTGTGATATACTTCCTTTATGTGTACAGATCTAACAAAACAACAGAGTAGTAAGGCATCAGCAAATACAGGAGGGAAAAATGGCAATCGACAAGGTAAGGCAATATTTCAAAAACTATGGCATGGAAGATAAGATCCAGGAGTTCCCAGTATCCAGCGCCACCGTAGAGCTTGCGGCTGCCGCTCTGCACTGTGAGCCGCAGCGGATCGCAAAGACGCTTTCGTTTCTGGCAGACGGCAAAGCGGTGCTGATTGTAGCAGCCGGAGATGCTAAGGTTGATAACCGGGGATATAAAGCACAGTTTGGGACAAAGGCAAAGATGCTGTCCCCGGAGGAAGCCGAAACGCTCGTCGGCCATGCGGTTGGGGGCGTCTGCCCATTTGCAGTCAAGGAAGGCGTACAGGTATACCTGGATGTGTCACTCAAACGCTTTGATACGGTATTTCCGGCTTGCGGCAGCGCGAACAGTGCGATAGAGCTTACGATACCTGAGCTTGAAAAATACTCCGGGTATGTGGAATGGGTCGATGTATGCAAAGGATACGAGCGTTCCAGCGAGACAGAATAAGAGGAAAGAGGAGGGAGCGGTATGGGAAAAAAGAATATTTGTCTGATCCAGTGTGCAGTTGCAGCGGCAGTGATGCTCCTGCCACCTTGGGCTGCCGTTACTTTTGTAAAAGGCGATGCTAGTATGGCAGTCTGCTTTCTTTTGTTTTATGCAGTCAATCCGGCGTATATGATTTTTGCAGGTATTTCTGCGGGGAAAAACAGCAGGCAGTTGTGGAGCCTGCCTGTAATTGCCGCAGGCTTGTTTTTGCTTGGTACATGGGCATTTTTTTCGCTGGGTGAACCGGCATTTGTAATGTATGCGGGTGTTTATCTTGCGTTAGGCATAGGCGCAATGCTTCTTTCCATGCTTGTTCACTGGAAGAGAAGTGCCCGTCTGTAGATACGGCAGAAGAAAGGTTGTGAATCAAGAGTTTGGGCTTTGGAAAAAAATATGGAGCGTGTGAAGGGCATCAGGAGCGGGACGAAGCGTCTGTAAAAAAGCGGAGAGCTGCATTTGCCTTATGGAACCTCAAAAGAATGAAGGCAGCATCTATTGTAATTCAAATCGTAGTGTTCCTGTGGGCATCCGTATGGAGTGTTACAGTCATTCTGTGTTTTTTTTCAAATGGTTTCAAGCTGCTGGCGCCGCTTGCACTGCTGCCGGCTGTGGGATGCTGGGTACTCTCAGCTCATTTGTCCGGTTCGGTGGCTAAGATCAACCAGGAGATACAGGAATTAAAAGAAACGATGGATGAGTAAATTTGCATCGCCAAATCAAAAAATGAATTTCGATAAATAATGAAAGGATATGCATTTTGAAACGAAAATACTATTTAGTTGATACCGAAAATGTAGGTGACAATTGGTTCGGGCTTTTGGACAAGATACGGAAAAAAGACCGGATTGTTACCTTTTATACCGAAAACCATTCCAAGCGCCTGCGGGAATTTCTGCTCAGGCAGGTGAATAATGCGCAGATTATCTGGATGGAATGTGCAGTTGGGAATAATGCGCTGGATTACCAGTTGGTCGGGGTGCTGGGATATCTGATCGTAAAACACCCGAAAGCATCTTTTTGCATTTATTCCAATGACAAGGGATATCAGAAAACAGCAGAGTTTTGGGAAAGCAGGGGAATCCATGTTACTCTGAAAGGCTCTGACCAGAAGAAGAAAGCAAAAAAGGAAGAAAAAAGAGCAGAAAAAAAGAAGGATAAAAAGAAGGGCACGCAGGAAAAAACCGGACAAGACAGTCCGCTTGACTGCAAGACGTGCAGCAGTGCCGCCAAACATCCAGGGAACAATGTAACTGCCAGCACACCTGAGCAGCCAGTGAACCAATCAGCGAACAATGCGCCTGTGAGCATGAGCAGCCAGCTAGCGGGCAGCACATCCGCAAGCCCGACGAAGAAGAAAAAGAAGCTGAGTACACAGCAGTATGTGACGGAAATCGCCAAATCTGTGCCAGCGTCAAATTTGAACGGCTGGTACTGCGCTTTGACGCATGTGCTCGGCCAGGAGGCAGGACGAACGCAGTATGAAAAGATCAAAGAAAGCGCGCAGACACGCGAACAGCTATCAAAGTACTGCGGCGGCGACCGATACAGCCGGGGCGTTCATCTGACAGGGCTGGTATTGCAGGCAAACCATTTGAATGCTGATATGGGGGAAAAGGCGTATCAGATTATCCAGGCTTATGGGACAAATGAGCTGACGAAGATCAAGATAGAGCTGGATAAGATGATCGGACAGCCATCGCAGCATAAGAATCATTATTATAATGCGTTAAGGCCGGTGATTGCACTGCTTCATAGCTTGTAAGGATTAGGAAGAGATAGGCTGTGGGTGGTTGGCTGGCTGGGAGGACGCTGGAGGAAGGGGAGCGGGGCTTTCTTCCTGTTCCTTTTCCAGAATGTAAGGAACTCTAAGCCTTCTGCTGTAACGCTGAGGCACCGTCCGGGCGCGGCACTTGGCACAGCATTGCGGGCTGAACGGTAAATACAGCACCTGCCTTTTGCACCATCGCTGCGTTGTCGTCAGTCAGCGATGGAACCACATCGCTTCCTTCCTCCGCCTTGCGCTGGCACAAAATTCAGGCACTGTATTCACCGTTCATCCCGCAACGCTGTGCCAATTCGCCCTGACTTACAGCCAGCAGCTAAAGGTGCCGCTTGGCTTCGCCCCTGCGTTGTTCCGCAGAAGGCAAGAGTTCCTAACATTCTTCCAACGTCACAGGAAGAAAGCCCCGCTCCCCTTCCTCCGGCTGGTTTTCGCAGGCTCTAAACAAGGTGCTGCTAACGTGAGATATTGCTGGTTGCTGTTAATAAATAAGAAGCGGCTGGACTTTTTCTGTATTTGGTTCGCTGTACCAAGACCCTGTACACTCTTTGATCTGTATACTATTATTTTTTACCATTTTGCGAAAATCAGCCGGGAGAGGGGATTGGCACGTTCTGTCTGCGGCTTTGAAAGAAGATTTAGAAGTCCTGGGGCAAAGCCAAATGGCACCTTTAGGTGCCGCGCGCGGGAGCTGGCGCAGCGTTACCGCAGGATGCTTAGGGCTTTTTAACCTTCTGGAAGGGACGTGGGCAGGGTGTGCAAATCTCCTCTTCCGGCGTTTTTGCATCAAAGCCTGCAAGCATAACTCCAATAAGATCCATCCACAATTAGGGAGGAACTATGTACCACAACATCATACAAAGCATCCAGATCCATTGGAATCAAATAGACAACGACAGCTATCTACGCCAAATCACCGCCATCAACAGCGTCCGCAGCATCGCATTTCAAAAACCCATCACCTTTTTTGTTGGCGAAAACGGCACCGGCAAATCCACATTGCTGGAAGCAATCGCAGTAGCAGCGGGCTTTAATCCAGAAGGCGGAACAAAAAACTACAGCTTTTCTACCTATAATTCCCATTCTGAGCTTTGCGAAGCAGTAAAAATCATTCGTGGAATCCGGCGGGAAGGATGGGGATATTTTCTGCGGGCGGAAAGCTTCTATAATGTAGCGACACAAGAGGAAGAATACGCAAGGGATGCTCTGGTGCCATCCGAGGCACTGCATCAGAAATCTCATGGTGAAAGCTTTCTCGCTGTCGCGCAGAAGCATTTTAAGCCAAATGGACTGTATATTCTCGATGAACCGGAAGCAGCACTGTCTGTCCAGAGACAGCTTACGCTGCTTATGGAGATTGACAGGTGCGTGAAGGAAGGATCACAATTTATAATTGCTACGCATTCACCGATTTTATTAGGTATTCCTGGCGCAGAGATTTTTACGTTTGATGAAGGAAAGATCCATCCATGTACTTATGAGGAAACGGATAGTTATCAGGTGACGGAGATTTTTGTAAATCACAGGGAGCAGTTATTGAAGCGGTTACTGGAGGAGGACGCTGGATAAATAGGACCAGGGCTTTCTTTTCTGTAAACAATATGGCGTATTTTTGTGCAGAACCCACGAAAACCAGCCGGGAGAGGGGATTGGCACGTCCTGGCGGCGTCCTTGGAAGAAGGTTTAGAAGCCCTTAGCATCCTGCTCGATAACCCAGGGGCGAA
>CAMUPC010000305.1 GCA_947090545.1 uncultured Eubacterium sp.
ATGCTTAGGGCTCCTTACATTTTGGAACCGGAACAGGAAGCAAGCCCCGCGCCCCCTTCCTCCAGCGTCCTTTTCTCAAAAAAATGCAACACTCGACCGAAATTATTTCCCAGACAAATGTTTTCCGCAACATCTATACAGGCGCCAAAAACCTCTCTCCGACCGCTTCCGCCACCTTCATTCCATCCATCGCCGCCGATAAGATCCCGCCTGCATACCCAGCTCCTTCGCCGCACGGATAAATGCCTGCGACCGTGCTTTCATACCGTTCATTGCGCAAGATCCGAACCGGTGAGGACGTCCTGCTCTCGATCCCAGACAAGATCGCATCGTATCGGTTAAATCCTTTAATATATCCGCCAAACCGCTCCATCCCAGCAACAAACGCCTGTTTCATGCCATTCGGCAGCAGTCCGCTTAAATCCGCGAACGCGCAGGCACCTTTTGCCTGGGATGCAAACTCCCCATAGGAATCCGACACTTTTCCAATCTTATAATCGCCGTAAAGCTGCTGCGGGATACTGCCGCCGCAAAGCGCATACGCACGTTTTTCCAACGCCCTTTGAAACGCGATTCCATTAAGCGGATGCGCTCCGCCGCCTGGAAAATCATCTGGCGTAACGGAGACAATAATAGCGCTGTTTGCGTTTTTTCCGTCCCGCTTTTGATAGCTCATGCCGTTGACGGCAAGCGCTCCCTGTTCGGAGGAAGCGTTAACCACATACCCGCCCGGGCACATGCAAAAAGAATAGATGCCTCTTTGTCTGTGCTCACCCTGATAGGAAGCGGTTACTTTATACGAAGCCGGCGGCAGCTTTTGTACCGCGCCGTGATACTGGTGCAGGTCGATCATTTTCTGTGGATGCTCCACGCGCAGCCCGACTGCAAACGACTTTGCTTCCATGCGAAGGCTGTGCCCAAGCAGCATTTCAAACGTATCCCTTGCGCTGTGCCCGATCGCCAGGATCAGCAGCTCTGTGGGGATCTGGCGCTTATTTCCGGCATGTTCCGCCGTAACCGAGCAGATTTTCCCGCCGTCCGTCTGCAAATCTGTAAGGCATGTTTCAAAACAAAACGTGCCGCCCAGCCGGATGATCTCGTCGCGCATATTGCTGACGACCTGTATCAGCCGGTCTGTTCCGATATGCGGCTTATTGACATATAAAATGCTGCTGTCTGCGCCGTTTTGCACAAATGTTTCCAATACAAAACGGTTCCGCCCGGCGGGGTCTTTAACTAGCGTATTCAGCTTGCCGTCGGAAAAAGTGCCGGCACCGCCTTCGCCAAACTGCACATTGGAACGAACGTCCAAAATGCCTTCCAGCCAGAAGCGCTCGACGTCCTGTTTGCGTGCATCGGCTTTTTTTCCCCGTTCAAGTACCATTGGCTGGTAGCCATATTTTGCCAGCAGCCAGGCACAGAATAATCCTGCCGGACCGCTGCCGACTATGACGGGACGGTGTTTCAGACGGACGGTTCCATGCTGTGGAAACTGATATCGCTGTTCGACGGTTGACATAATATTTTTATTGTGAATCTTAGAAAGCAGTTTCTGCTCCTTGTCTGCTTCCATATCCAAATCCACATCAACCGTGTAGACATAAACAGGTTCCTGTCCGCGCCTTGCATCAATGGACTGCTTTTTGATTTGGTAGGTAAATTGCTGCGATGGCTTTAGGCGCAGCAATTTGCTGATTTTATACTCCAGTTCCTTTTTTTCGTGTTCGATCGGTACTTTGATTTGCTGAATCCGAATCATCTGTCTTTTGCACACTTCCTTTCCGCCTTTTCCCCGAGTGAGCCTGAAAGATCCCAACGAGCTCTGCCGCCGCCCTTCCCGCCGCGAATCCGCTCGACCAAGCCCACTGCAAATGATAGCCGCCGCATTTTGCATCCACGTCGACCAGTTCCCCTGCAAAATAAAGCCCCGGCACCTTTTTGGACTCCATCCGTCCGGCGTTAATCTCCTGCACACATACCCCTCCGGCTGTTGCCTGCGCATTGTCAAATCCCTTCGTGCCGGTAATATTCACCTGATAAGCCTTGAGCACAGCCGTTAACTGTTCTGCCTGCCGCCTGCTGCACTGCCCGCAGCGCATCTGCTCCTTGATCCCGGCACGGCTGCGAATAACAGGAATCATCTTTTCCGGCAAAAACCCGTTCATTCCCTCATCGATGCGCTTGTCCTTATGATAAACGCTGGAAAAACGCTCCAGCAGATATTCTGTCAGCGCCGCTTCTGACAGATCCGGCTTAAAATCCAGGCAGACCGTTACCTGCCTGTTTTCGGAAAGCGCCCGTGCCGCAATCCGGCTAAACTGAAAGACCACAATCCCGGAAATCCCATACTCAGCTATTTGCAGCTCCCCCGTTTCACAGGCAGCACGTTTTCCATCCACATACAAAGCCGCCGCACAGCCGATCCGCACACCTGCCGGAAGCTTCCACGCCTGAAAATCAGCAAACAGCGCAACAAGCGCCGGATGCGGCTGTCTTACAGTATGCCCAAGCTGCCTGGCATATACATAACCGCTTCCGTCGCTTCCTGTTTTTTTTGCCGCCTTTCCGCCCGTCGCCAAAATACAAGTGCGGCTGAACAGTACGTCTTTTTTTGTTTCAATGCAAAAAATCTCCCGTTCCATTTTGCCGCCGATCTCCTGATGGCACAATTTATGTATACGGCGAATCCCAACGGACAAAAGCAGCGAGATATCAAGCCGCTTTGCCTCTGCCAGCAGCGCATTTTTAACCGAAACCGCCTGCTCGCTTTCAGGATAGACGCAGGTTCCGTTTTTGAGCACCGGGCGGATACCCAGCTCTTCAAAAAAACGCACGGTATCTGCATAGGAAAACTGCTCCAGCACCGTGCGCACAAATTCCGGCTCCTCACAGTAATAATGCCCGATCCCAAGGTCAGCATTTGTATAATTACATTTCCCATTGCCAGTAGCCAACAGCTTTTTCGCAGGCTGCTTCATATGCTCCAGCAAAACCACATCCGCGCCCAGCCTGGCGGCTGTCACCGCTGCCATAATACCAGACGCGCCCGCACCAATTACCGCAGTATCATAAACTCTTTTTCTCATACCCTTCCTCTGTTTTCACATTTTCTTTAGCTTGTACAGCTTTCCAAATATCCATACATCTCCTGCTCATTCACAAAATAAATCCCATGCTCCAATTCCTGCCGCTGATTTACGGTCAGGGCACTGTACGGTATCCCTGTGTGGAAAAACAGGTTGTCCGTATGATAATGATAGACGTCCAGGTAGCCGTCCTTAACTTTTAATTCAAACCGGTATTCCGTTGTATTGCCACTGACTGGCTGTACCTGCGTATGTGTCTGTTCGTCGGTATTCTCCTGCGCCGCCCGCGGCTGTATCACAGAAGATGCCTGTGTATCGTCTCCTGCATCCGCATCTGTCTGAGGCTGTGCCAGGCGGTTTGCCTGTACGCCGTTTTCCTGCTGCGTGTAGGAATCCTGCATTTCTTTTTTATGTGACCGATACTGGACAACTGCGATAATCACTGTGCCTGATACGACCAAAAGGCATAATGACAGCCAGAAAATACGCATACTTTTTTTGTGGTTCATAATAACCTCCATTTCCGTTTGGCGGAGTCTGTTTTACAAAAAAGTATGCGCTGGTGGCTGGTGTTTTATACATAAAAAAGAAAAAGTGTTGTGTTTTTTTGCATAAGGGACGCTGGGGGAAGGGGAGCGGGGCTGGCTTCAGGCTCCTTTTCCAGAATGTAAGGAGCCCTAAGCATCCTGCGTTTACGCTATGGCACCGTCCGGGCGCGGCACCTAGTTCGCCCTGGCGTTCCGCCAGCAGCTAAAGGTGCCGCTTGGCTTCGCCCCTGGTTTTGTTCAGCAGAATGCCAAGGGCTCCTAACATTCTTCCAACGGAGCCTGAAGCCAGCCCCGCTCCCCTTCCTCCGGCTGTCTTTCGCAGGCTCTAGGTAACGTACCAAACTCCCAGTAACATACCGTGTGCAAAGTGAAGCACCAAACAGCAACCTATAATTATCTTGTACTTCAACTATAGCAATCCTATCAATTATTGCACATAATTATGCAGTCGAAAGCAATCTGCACAGTCAAAGAGTAAGTACAGTATTATTTTGGATTCCTATAAACAAAATTCGTACAAACTACACAAAAAGTTCTAAAGACCTTTATTTTTGCAGAACTAGCGAAAACCAGCCGGGAGAGGGGATTGGCACGTCCTGGCTGCGTCCTTGGAAGAAGGTTTAGAAGCCCTTAGCATCCTGCTCGACAAAACCAGGGGCGAAGCCAAGCGGCACCTTTAGCTGCTGGCTGTAAGCCAGGGCG
>CAMUPC010000306.1 GCA_947090545.1 uncultured Eubacterium sp.
CTGGCTGCGGCCTTGGAAGAAGGTTTAGAAGCCCTTAGCATCCTGCTCTATAACGCAGGGGCGAAGCCAAGCGGCACCTTTAGCTGCTGGCTGTAAGCCAGGGCGAACTAGGTGCCGCGCCCGGACGGGGTCACAACGTTGCCGCAGGATGCTTAGGGATTCTTAACCTTCTGGAACGGACGCAGTCAGGGCGTGCCCATCCCCTCTCCCAGCGTCCTCGTATGAAAAAACAACACACCCCCAGAACTTGCTGTAAAAATCCTCTTGCATAATCACCCGCTATCGTTTATAATCATTCACAGAACAAAATAAAATCTTCAGGGCAGGGTGCAATTCCCTACCGGTGGTAAAGCCCACGAGCCGCAAGGCATGATTCGGTGTGATTCCGAAGCCGACAGTAAAGTCTGGATGGAAGAAGATAGTATAGACTGTGATTGCAGCTACTGTTTTTACGATTGTTAGAAGGCAAGAAGTCGTATAAGCTGAAAATACAGTATCGTTTTTATTCGCCCTGGACATGATTGTTCAGGGTAATTTTATGTTTGGAGGTGCCTGTATGAATGATATGGAATATATGAGCCTTGCCCTGCGGCTTGCAGAAAAGGGCTGCGGATGGACGACGCCGAATCCTATGGTGGGGGCTGTGATTGTAAAAGACGGGCAGATCATTGGGCAGGGCTGGCATGAAAGGTACGGCGGGCTTCATGCGGAGCGCAATGCCCTGGCTGCGTGCACGGGCTCGCCGAAGGGGGCGACGATGTATGTCACGCTGGAGCCCTGCTGCCATCATGGAAAGCAGCCGCCCTGCGTGGATGCTGTGCTGGAAGCGGAGATCAGCCGGGTGGTGGTAGGATCTGCTGATCCGAATCCGCTCGTTGGCGGCAGGGGGATTGAGATCTTGCGGGAACATGGCGTGCAGGTGACGGAGAATGTGCTGCGGGAGCAGTGTGACAAGCTAAATGAAGTGTTTTTGCATTTTATACAGACACGCGAGCCGTTTGTCGTAATGAAATATGCGATGACGATGGATGGGAAGATCGCGTCTTATACCGGAGCATCAAAGTGGATTACCTCAGAAGCCGCGAGAAACCACGTACAGCAGCAGCGGCACCGCTATACGGCGATTATGGCGGGAGTTGGCACTGTGCTTGCCGATGACCCGCTGCTGACCTGCCGCATTCCAAATGGAAAAAACCCGTTTCGGATTATTTGTGATACAAGGCTGCAAACGCCGCTTACGGCACAGGTTGTAACGACGGCAAAGCAGGTGCCGACGATTTTTGCGGCAGGTGTGCAAGGCGGTAAGGAGCAGGAAGCATTTCAGAAAAAAAAGCTTGCATTGCAGGAAGCGGGCTGTCTTGTTTTAGAAGTGGAACAAAAAGACGGGCATGTGGATTTGCGGCAGCTTATGAAACGGCTTGGCGAAGAGAATATCGACAGTATTTTGCTGGAAGGCGGCGGCACGCTGCATTGGGCGGCACTCGAAAGCGGAATTGTACGCAGGGTGCAGGCTTATGTCGCACCGAAGCTGTTTGGCGGGCGCGATGCAAAGACGCCGGTCGAGGGGCAGGGCGTTGCGCAGCCGTCGGAAGCCTATTTATTAAAAAACAGCAAGATTACCAGGCTTGGCGAGGATTTTCTGATCGAAAGCGAGTTGGGGTCGTGATACCATTCAAAGGGGGTGGTTTGAAAGCATGTTTACAGGAATTGTAGAAGAAATGGGGACTCTGGAGCAGGTACAGCGCGGGCAGCATTCCGCGGTGCTGACGATCCGGGCGGACAAAGTGCTGGAGCATACAAAAATTGGAGACAGTATCGCGGTCAACGGGATCTGCCTGACGGTAACGTCCCTTTCAGACGGACGTTTTTCGGCGGACGTGATGCATGAGACGTTAAACCGTTCCGCGCTGTCTGGGATCAGGCGGGGGACGCATGTCAACTTAGAGCGCGCGATGGCGGCGGACGGACGGTTTGGCGGGCATATTGTTGCAGGGCACGTAGACGGAGTAGGCAGGATACGCAGTACCCGCAGGGATGATACGGCAGTCTGGTATACGATCGAAGCAGAGCCAAATGTGCTGCGGTATATTGTGGAAAAAGGCTCGGTGACAATAGACGGCATCAGCCTGACGGTCGCTACCGTACAGGAAACCAGCTTTGCCGTGTCAATTATTCCTCATACACAGGAGCATACGGTGTTAAAGGAACGCACAGAAGGCGACCTGGTGAATCTGGAGACAGATATTATTGGAAAATATGTAGAAAAGCTGATGCAGCCTGCATCGCAGCTAAAAGGCAAAGAACAAACAAGCAGGATTACAAAGGAATTTTTGGATCAATATGGATTTTAACAGGAGGTTTTCATTATGTTTCAGTTTCATACGGTAGAAGAAGCGCTTACCGATTTGAAAAATGGAAAGATCATTTTAGTGACAGATGATCCAGACCGCGAAAATGAGGGCGATTTTATCTGCGCCGCAGAGTTTGCAACGACAGAAAACGTGAATTTTATGGCAACGCACGGCAAAGGGCTGATCTGTATGCCGATGTCAAAAGAATATGTACACAAGCTGCAAATCCCTCAGATGGTGCAGCAGAATACGGACAACCACGAAACCGCGTTTACGGTTTCCATTGACCATGTAAAGACGACGACAGGCATTTCAGCCGCAGAACGCTCCGTAACAGCCATGAGCTGTGTGGCAGACGATGCGAAGCCGGAAGATTTCAGAAGGCCGGGGCATATGTTTCCGCTTCTGGCAAAAGACAACGGCGTCCTGGAACGCAACGGACATACGGAAGCAACCGTAGACCTGTGCCGGCTTGCCGGTTTAAAGGAATGCGGGCTGTGCTGCGAGATTATGCGCGACGACGGTACGATGATGCGCAAGCAGGAGTTGATAGAGCTTGCAAAAAAATGGAACCTGACATTCATTACGATCAAAGACCTGCAAAACTACCGCAAATGCCATGAAAAGCTGGTAGAACGCGTGACTGTCACAAAGATGCCGACAAAGTACGGGGAATTTATGGCATACGGCTTTGTGAACCAGTTAAACGGAGAACATCATGTAGCGCTTGTCAAAGGAGACATCGGAGACGGCGCGGACGTACTCTGCCGGGTACACTCAGAATGCCTGACCGGAGACACGTTCGGCTCCCTGCGCTGTGACTGCGGGCAGCAGTTTGCGGCAGCCATGACACAGATCGAAAAGGAAGGGCGCGGCATCCTGCTCTATATGCGCCAGGAAGGGCGCGGCATCGGGCTGATTAACAAGCTGCGCGCATATGAGTTGCAGGAACAAGGGATGGATACGCTTGAGGCAAATCTTGCCCTGGGCTTTGAAGGCGACGAGCGGGAATATTATATTGGAGCACAGATTCTGAAAGATCTTGGGGTCAAAAGTATGCGCCTTTTGACGAACAACCCGGATAAAGTATACCAGCTTTCAGAGTTCGGCATGGAAATTACCGAGCGTGTGCCGATTCAGATGGATGCAACCGCACATGACCTGTTTTATTTAAAAACGAAGCAGAAGCGGATGGGGCATATTTTAAGGTATTAACAGAGGTAAGCGCAGCAGTTTTTAACATTAAAACCAGAAACAGGGAAAAGGAGAACAAGGATGAAAACATTAGAAGGAAAACTCGTATCAAAAGGAATCAAAATCGGTATCGTAGCAGCACGTTTTAATGAGTTTATTACATCCAAGCTGTTAGGCGGCGCTATGGACGGGCTGATCCGCCATGATGTACGGGACGAGGATGTAGAAGTGGCATGGGTGCCGGGAGCATTTGAGATCCCGCTGATCGCGTCTAAGATGGCGAAGAGCGGAAAGTATGACGCGGTGATCTGCCTGGGAGCGGTGATTCGCGGGTCAACAAGCCATTATGATTATGTGTGCAATGAGGTGTCGAAAGGGATTGCGGCGGTTTCGCTGGAAAGCGGGGTTCCGGTGATGTTTGGTGTCCTGACGACGGAAAATATTGAGCAGGCGATTGAGAGAGCGGGTACGAAAGCGGGAAATAAGGGGTATGATTGTGCGCTTGGGGCGATTGAGATGGTGAATTTGATTCGGGAAATTGAGGGGTGATGATTCTTAGATAATTTTTTTGCGGGAGGGACGCTGGAGGAAGGGGAGCGGGGCTTGCTTCCTGTTCCGATTCCAGAATGTAAGGAGCCCTAAGCATCCTGCGGTTACGCTGTGGCACCGTCCGGGCGCGGCACTTGGGACAGCGTTGCGGGATGAACGGTAAATACAGCACCTGCCTTTTGCACCATCGCCGCGTTGTACCCTAAGGGGCATACTATCGTCAGTCAGCGATGGAACCA
>CAMUPC010000307.1 GCA_947090545.1 uncultured Eubacterium sp.
CAGGATGCCAAGTGCTTCTAAACCTTCTTCCAAAGGCGCAGCCAGGGCGTGCCAATCCCCTCTCCCGGCTGGCTTTCGTACGTTCTGCAAAAAAATGTTTCATGGGGCTGTGCTGGTTCCTGGTGGTGAGTACTGTGAATGGGTGCGGGAATATGATATTCCGTATCTTAAGACTGGATACTGTGCCTGGTATTTTTCTTTGAGCTTTGAAAAAACAGCCGGAGGAAGGGGAGCGGGGCTTGTCTCCTGTGCCGTTGGAAAAATGTTAGGAGCCCTTAGCATTCTGCTCGATACCATAGGGGCGAAGCCCAGCGGCAGCCTTTAGCTGCTGGCTGTAAGCCAGGGCGAACTAGGTGCCGCGACCGGACGGTGCCACAACGTTGCGCAGAATGCTTAGGGCTCCTTACATTTTGGAAAAGGCACAGGAGGCAAGCCCCGCTCCCCTTCCTCCGGCGTCCCCCCCCCTTCCACACAAAAAAATGCAGGATGTTCTTTCTTCTATTCGCAACATCCTGCATCCGATTCTGCTTATCTCTCAAGGCACTCCAGCCTAAATCGCTTTATGATTCGTCTGTAATCCCATAATTACGCTTCATCTGCTCATACAACTGCTGCGCCAGCGGCCCGCCGGACTGCTCTGTTGTCTGTGCTGCGACATTTTGTATCACACCGTCCTTAAAATAATCCACAAGCGACGCCAGGGAGGAATCCCCTTTTTCACTGCCGATCGTCTTGAACATCTCTTTGTATACCTGTTCCATAAAATAAGATTCAAATTCCCGGCAGACTTCTTTTAATTCTTCTGCTGAGGAAGCGCCTTCCATATTGTCCAGCTTGCCGGACAGCTTTGTGCCGGAAGCGGCGCTTGTCACAGACGGGTCGACGTAGGAATTCAGGCTGTTTACTGCAATGCTCATCGTCTATGCCCCCTTCCTATCGTTTCAGGTTGTTTGCCTGCTCTAACATTGTATCTGAGGTTGTGATTGCACGGGAGTTCAGCTCATATGCCCTCTGAGCAACGATCATATTGACCATCTCGTCTGCTACCTGTACGTTGGAGCCTTCCAAAAATCCCTGGCGGATGCTGCTGCGCTGCAAGCCTGGTGTATTTGCTTCGTTCATCGGCGCTCCTGATGCTTCTGTCTCCACATAATATGTACCGGAGATTTTAGAAAGCCCGGCATCATTATTAAACTGCCATAAGCCGATCGACTGGTTCAGCGGCACGTATACTCTCTCTGGGTTTGTATAGCCGATGGCGCCGTCGCTTGAGATGGATACCATACTTGCGTCCACCTCGTCTGGGAGAATAATCTCGTTTCCATTTGTATCCATTACCTGATAGCCTTCGGAAGTGCACAGTGTCAGCCCGTTTGCACCCTGGCTCCAGTAAAAGTCACCGTTTCTCGTATAATATGCTTCTCCGTCTACGCCGTTAATCCCAAACAGGCCATTGCCTTCGATTGCTACAGCGCTGTAGCTTTCTGTATCCAGCATCGGGCCCTGGCGAAAATGCGAAGTAATCGAAGCCACTCTCGTTCCAAGCCCTACCTGTGCAGAAATCGGTTTCTGCGCTCCGTTTGCAGTCGTTGTCTCTGACTGAAGCGTTTGGTACAACAAGGACTTAAATTCTGGTTTTTCGGTCTTATAGCCGACCGTATTGACGTTTGCCAGATTGTTGGATATCGAATCTACATTCGTCTGCTGCGCGCGCATCCCGGATGCTGCGCTCCATAATGCTCTCATCATAATATTTCAAATCTCCTTCCACGGCACTCCATGCCAGCTTTTCCTTCCGTGGTACTATGCGGTATAAATACCCATATGTTTTATATCGGCAGCTTTCCGTATCCTCATAACCATCTGCCTGCGGATTGTGCTGCTATTCATTACAAACAGCACATGCCCATTTATGCGTGGTCAGGGTCAGCTTATTCTGCCTACCTGGTTCACCGCCTTATCCAGCATCGTATCAAACGTCTGGATCATTTTCTGGTTGGATTCATAAGCTCTTGCAATCGTAATCATCGTCACCATCTCGTCTACGACTTTTACGTTGGACGCCTCGATGCATCCCTGCTCGATATTGCCCTGGGCTTCGATCACCTGTCCGCCGTCCACAAGGTCATACATATTTTCACCGTATTTGGAAAGAAAATCATAGTTTTCAAAATCTACCAGCCCGATCTGCCCAACGAGCTGGTCATTCTGATAAATAAAGCCAGCCTTATCAATCGTAAAGTCCAGGTTCGGGTCTAACTGTATAAAATTGTTCGCTGCCGGATCACCGTTCTGCGCGCCGTTTTGGTTCAGCACATAATCGCCGTCCTTCGTACGCAAAAATCCATCCGTACTGATCGTAAACGCGCCGTCCCGCGTATATTTTGCGGAAGTATTTCCGGCTTTATCGGTAAAGGAAATCGCAAAAAAGCCGTTGCCGTCAATCGCACAGTCGTATTTGTTGTCTGTCACCTTAAAGCTGCCCTGTGTGTAATCCGTATACGTCTCGCCGATCTTCACACCCAGGTTCACATCCCCAAGCGCTTTTGCGCGCCATGACGGTACAGACGAATCTTTAATGCGCAAAGCCAGCTTTGATTCAAACGATTCGGCTGTCGCGCCTTCTTTTTTGTAGCCATTTGTATCTGCATTTGCCAGGTTGTTCGTAATGACATCCAGACGGTTCATTTCATTGACCATTCCTGTCCATGCTGTGTATAAACCCTTTACCATGTGCCTACTTCCTTTCCCTTTGTAAAACTCTGTTTAATCATCATCACGTTTTCCAGCCAGAAACTCTACAAATTTTCCTGTCCCGACTGCAACACAGGTCATCGGTTCCTCCGCAGTCATCGTATTGATGCCTGTTTTTTCCTCGATCAGCTCTTCCAGCCCGCGCAGCAGCGCGCCGCCGCCTGTCAGTACAATCCCGCGGTCTGCTACATCGGCGGCAAGTTCCGGCGGTGTCTTTTCCAGTACGCTGTGAACCGCTTCTACGATCTGGAGCGTGGCTTCCCGCAGCGCTTCTTCTGTCTCCTCGGAGGATACGGTTACGGTCTTTGGCAGCCCTGTCACCAGGTTCCTGCCGCGCACATCGATCGTCTCCGGCTGTGCCAGCGGATAGCAGGTGCCGATCTTGATTTTAATATCCTCAGCCGTGCGTTCCCCGATTAAAAGGTTGTGCTTCTTCCTCATATACCGGACGATCGCCTCGTCGAAATCATCCCCGGCAATCTTAATCGAAGTGCTGACAACAGAACCGCCCAGCGAAATCACCGCAATATCCGCAGTCCCGCCGCCAATATCCACGATCATATTTCCGCACGGCCTGGAAATATCAATCCCCGCACCAATCGCTGCCGCAATCGGCTCCTCGATAATCATAACCTCTCTGGCTCCCGCCTGATAAGTCGCGTCCTCTACCGCCTTTTTTTCCACCTCGGTCACACCGCTTGGCACGCACACACTGATGCGCGGCTTACGGAAGCTCTTTTTGCCAAGTGCCTTTTGGATAAAGTACTTAATCATTTTTTCCGTTACGGTATAATCGGAAATAACCCCCTGGCGCAGCGGACGGACGGCAACAATATTGCCCGGCGTACGCCCCAGCATCAGCCGTGCTTCCTCTCCGATCGCTTTAATCTTATTCGTATCGCGGTCAAATGCCACGACTGAAGGCTCTTTGAGCACAACGCCCTTTCCTTTAATATAAACCAGAATACTGGCTGTTCCTAAATCAATTCCAATATCTGCTCCCATCATGTACAGATATCCCCTTTCATCTCTTCTTTTTCTGCATTTTATGTCAAGTATTGTATTCTTTCAGGCGCTTCCTGTTTCCTGTGCGCCCGCGGATATGCTATCATCTATTTTGCCATATTAACTCCTATTATATACAATAAATTCCATTTTTCCTAGCACTTTTTTAATTTTCACAAATATTTAATTTTTTTGTAAAAAATGACATTTTTTTTGTGCAGTTTTTTATAAACCTGTAATAGAATTAGAAATGCGGGATAATGGTACATATTACTGTTATTATAGACAATGATGGGTAAAAAATCAATGGATGATTCAGGAATTTCAGAATAAAGGCATGAAAAGGGAAGAGGAGGTGGTGGGGATATATTCGGATTTATTTGATAAGTTTGTTGATTGCATCCAGGGTAGTATATTTTAATGTGGATCAGGATAGGATGGGGCTGTTTTGGGCTAGTGTTGGTTTTTTTGCGGTGGGGACGCTGGAGGAAGGGGAGCGGGGCTGGCTTCCTGTTCCGGTTCCAAAATGTAAGGAGCCCTAAGCATCCTGCGTTTACGCT
>CAMUPC010000308.1 GCA_947090545.1 uncultured Eubacterium sp.
GCAAGCCAGGGCGAACTAGGTGCCGCGCCCGGACGGTGCCACAACGTAAACGCAGGATGCTTAGCGCTTCTTAACCTTCTGGAACGGACGCAGCCAGGGCGTGCCAATCCCCTCTCCCAGCGTCCCCTATCCAAAAGCTCCCCCTAAACCTCCCAATCAAGCTCCTCATTCTCCACCTTTTTATCCCTCGTCATCAGCTCATAAACCGCATCCTTCACCGGCTTATTCTCAAACAGCGCCGCATTCACCTGTTCAATAATCGGCAGGTCAACACCATATTTTTTTGCCAGCCCCATCGCCGCCTTCGCAGAATACACGCCTTCCACAACCATCTTCACTTCGTCCATCGCCTGCTCCATACTATATCCTTGTCCCATCAGGATACCTGCCCTGCGGTTGCGGCTGTGCATACTCGCGCACGTAACGATCAGGTCGCCGATCCCTGTCAGCCCGCTTAGCGTCTCATATTTCGCTCCCATCGCAAGCCCCAGCCGCCCGATCTCGTTAATCCCGCGCGTAATCAAAGCCGCCTTCGTATTGTCGCCGTAGCCAAGCCCGTCTGCCATGCCTGCCGCAAGCGCAATGACATTTTTTAAGGAAGCCCCAATTTCCATGCCGATCATATCCGGGCTTGTATAGACCCGAAACACTTCGTTCATAAAATAATGCTGCACCCGTTCCGCTGTCTGTTTGTCTTTCGCTCCTGCCACAAGCGCGGACGGCATTCCCCTTCCGACTTCTTCCGCGTGGGAAGGCCCGCACAGGACGGCTGCGGCTGACTGCGGGATCTCCTGCTCGATCACCTGTGACAGACGCATCAGCGTATCTTCTTCAATGCCTTTTGCAACGCTGATTACTAACTGCCCGTCCGAGACGTACGGCGCCATGCTGTGTGCGGTCTGTCTCGTATACATAGACGGGACGGCAAGTACCAGCGCATCCATGCCGCGGATCGCACTGCCCAAATCCGTAGTGTAGCGGATCGTATCGGCAAGCTTTACACCGGGCAGCTTCTGTGTATGCTCTTTGTGTTCCTTTAACATCTGGATCTCTGCTTCGATTACCGACCAGATCGTTACCTCATGCCCGTTTTTATCTAATACAACAGCAAGAGCCGTTCCCCAGCTTCCCGCGCCAATTATCCCTATTTTTGCCATTGTTCTCCCTGCTTTCTCACTCTTTTACTTTGTTTCTTCCTTGACAAACACTTTATTTTCCGTGCCGCTTAACAGCCGTTTGATATTGGACTGGTGGCGGATCACTCCAAGCGCGCAGACGATTCCGACTACAATATAAATCTCCGTCAGAGCGTGCGTTGGCGCGCCGAGCATCCCGTTTTGCCCAAATACCACAGTCTGTATAAAAAAGCCGATACAGACAAGCAGCGAGCCTACGGACACATACCTTTTTACAAAAATACTGAGCGTAAATAAAACAAGGCATACCGGCACCGCCCATGGGCAGAACGCCAGCATCATGCCTGCTGTAGTCGCGATTCCCTTGCCGCCCTGAAACTTTAAATGCACCGGAAAATTATGGCCGAGCACAGCGCCAAGCCCCGCGTACGCTTCCAGGATCTTGATGCCTGCGGGATATTGCTCATGAAAGATAAGCCATACGAGCAGCACGGCAAACACGCCTTTAAAGCCGTCTCCTAAAAATACGAGAATCCCTGCCTTTTTTCCAAGCGTACGGAACGTATTGGTCGTCCCGATATTGCCGCTGCCCATGCTGCGGATATCCACATGGACATGCTTCGCATAGAAATAGCCCGTCGTAAACAGCCCGAACAGATATCCGATGGCAAGCGCAATCATACGTACTGCGATCATTTTCTGCCCTCCTTCCGCTCGCGGATAATAAACTTTAACGCCGTCCCGCGAAAGCCGAACGCATCCCGAATCCGGTTTTCCAGATATCTCGTATAAGAAAAATGCATCAGCTCCTTATCGTTTACAAAAACCACGAACGTAGGAGGCTTTACCGATACCTGCGTCATATAATAGAGCTTGAGCCGCTTTCCTTTGTCAGACGGCGGCTGCTGCAATGCGACCGCTTCCGTCATAATCTCGTTTAAAACGCCCGTAGCAACACGCATACTGTTGTTCTGCATGACCATGTCAATCCTGTCATAAAGCTTGTGCAGCCGCTGCCCGGTCTTTGCCGAGATAAACATAATCTCCGCATACGACAAAAAGCTCAGTACCTGGCGGATTCTCTCTGTCTGGCGGTAGATCGTCTTATCGTCCTTTTCAACAATATCCCATTTGTTGACGGCAATGATTATCCCTTTGCCGCGTTCGTGGGCAATGCCCGCGATTTTGGCGTCCTGTTCGGTCACGCCCTCGGTGCCGTCGATTAGGAGTATCACCACATCCGCACGCTCTACGGCGGTCACCGCACGGATAATGCTGTAACGCTCGATCTCTTCTTTGATTTTGTTCTTGCGGCGGATGCCTGCCGTATCGATCAGCACATACTCCTGCCCGTTATATTTTACCTCTGTATCGACCGCATCCCGTGTCGTTCCCGCAATATCTGATACAATCACGCGATCCTTGCCGCACAGCTTGTTTACCAGAGAAGATTTCCCCGTATTCGGCTTGCCGACAATGGTGACCTTGGTACGTTCATCCTCCTCTTCCTCTTTGCTGTTCGCCGGAAAATACTGGACTACTTCATCGAGCAGGTCACCCATCCCCAGCTTGGACGCGGCTGAAATCGGCACCGGTTCCCCAAGCCCCAGATTGTAAAACTCATATACATCCATGCCGAATTTTTCAAAATGATCGACCTTATTGACGGCAAGCACGACCGGCTTTTTAGAACGGCGCAGCATGTCTGCTACCTTTGCGTCCGCGTCCACAAGCCCCTGGCGCACATCTGTGATCATCACGATCACATCCGCCGTATCAATCGCAATCTGCGCCTGCTCCCGCATCTGCGACAAGATAATATCCTTGCTGTCCGGCTCAATTCCCCCGGTATCAATCATCGTAAAATCCCGGTCTGTCCATGACACATCCGCATAA
Source organism: uncultured Eubacterium sp. (assembly GCA_947090545.1). Taxonomy (GTDB): domain Bacteria; phylum Bacillota; class Clostridia; order Lachnospirales; family Lachnospiraceae; genus Eubacterium_J. The sequence goes on from CAMUPC010000308.1 coordinate 3,033, forward strand.
ATACGGTCTCTTGTAACCCCCGGCGTATCCTGGACAATCGAAATCCTCGACCCGGCAAGCACGTTAAACAGCGTAGACTTTCCGACATTCGGCCTTCCTACAATTGCTACGATTGGTTTACTCATCTCTGTCTCCTATTCTGGTTCATCAAACGTATCGGTTCCTGCACGCTACGACAGCATCGCATCATACAAATCCTGTCCGTTAGAGTTTACAATAACTATCTGAACTTGTAAAGCTTTTTTCAGCTCCCCGACCGACAGATCATCCAAAAACACCTCTTCCCCGCTGCGCAGAAGGCTGCACGGAAGCAGCAGCCGCTCCCCCAGGTCTTTGCCCTTTAGCTGGTTTAGCAGGTCCTGTCCCGTTAACAGCCCAGCCACCGTAATCTGCTCGCCAAAAAAATCATTGCGCACCGCAAACACCTGTATATTTTTGTACGGATGACGCTGCATAAATTCCTGTGCCAGTATGTTTAAAAACGGCGCTGCCAGCATCCCGGTAGCAATGGATATTTTTTCCGGCACGCCCGGCGCGGCACGATCCTTTACACGACACGCAGCTTCGCGAAACTCATCCAGCAGCAGGCGCAGCATCCCCACGCCGTTTTCCAACTGGATATACCCGTCATAGCTTTCCCCGGACGGCAGCTCTTCCTCCGCCAGCAAATACCATTCGTCCGACGCATGGACAAAATGTGTGCCGAAGCGTTCCATACAAGTTTCCTGCCATCTATGAATCAGGCGAAGCACATCTGATGCTTCCTCTTTCGTAAACGGCTCCAGCGGATACAGCCCGTCCCGGTATTTTGTAAGCCCCGCCGGAACGACCGACACGCTTTTCATATGCGGAAGATAGCCCGTCAGCTCCCGGATGCTGCGCTCCAGCTCCTTCCCGTCGTTGACCCCTTTGCAGAGCACGATCTGCCCGTTCATCTGAATTTCCGCTTCATAAAGGCGGCGCATTTTCCCAAGCGCCTCTCCCGCAAAACGGTTGTTCAGCATCCTGCAACGCAGCTCAGGATTCATCGTCTGCACCGAAATATTGATCGGCGCCAGCTTATACATAATGATCCGCTCAATATCCGCATCCTTTAAGTTCGTAAGCGTCACATAATTGCCCTGCAAAAAAGACAGCCTCGTATCATCATCCTTAAAATACAGCGTCTTACGCATCCCAGGCGGCATCTGGTCAATAAAGCAAAAAATACACTTGTTCGAGCAGGAACGGTAATCGTCCATCAGCCCGTTT
>CAMUPC010000309.1 GCA_947090545.1 uncultured Eubacterium sp.
GGATTCTTAACCTTCTGGAACGGACGCCGCCAGGAAGTGCCCATCCCCTCTCCCGCCGTCCCTGTATGCGCAAAAATGCAACACTGGACCGAAATTGTTTCCAAGACAAATAGTTTGCCATTGCGCACAATTTTTACGGCTCATAGGTTCTCATCTTCATTCATGCGTTTATTCTGACAATCTGTTGAAATTAGTTGATTATTGGCAATAGGAATGTTAAAATAATTACAGTGCGCTATGCGATAGGGGATGTATCTATCGTGTCAGAAAGAAAATATACATTGCAGGAACTTCATAAGAAAAGGTAATATATTGACCGGCATGGATATTTTGCGTGACTGGGATATACATATGAGAAGAAGTATTGAAAATGGGAAAAATATATGGCTTGGCTGTCCAGGAGTTAACATCTGTCAGGAACATATAGAGGCGTTGGAGCGGCATTTTTCAATTCGACAGAGTGTGCTGTGACAGCAGAGTAGTTTTGGCAGAAGAAACAAAGAGATAAAAAGGAGTGAAGAAACAATGGAGCCAAACGAGAAAACGTATATGTATGCGAAAAAGGAGAACCAGCTTCGATATGCGAATTGTTTTGCACAGATCAGCTATATGGTGTTTTATGTTATTGTGCTGGCGACGCAGTGGATCGCTTTTTCCATGAAGCTGCAATCCTTGCAGATGAGCCTGCTGGTTACTGCAATCGTTGCGGTAAGCTATATCGCTACGTTAGCTACCTTTCTGAAAAACAGCACAGGGATGCTTACCAGGTATGTAGCGTTTATTGGGCTTTTGATCGTTGCGTTTGTTACGGGAGTGGAGTTTGATAATTATTACATCCGATTTATGGCATGTATTCCGCTCGTTTCGTGCATTTTATTTTTTGACGTCAAATTTATAGCAGTGGCGGGATGTGCGATCACAATTGTAAATTTTGCCGTAAATTTTATCAATATAAACATCCAGCAGATGTATCCCAAGGAAGAGATTCGCGACCAGATCTTTGCTTCGTTTGCTGTGGCGTTTTTAATGCTGATCACTTCCCTTGCGGCAAGCGTGGCAAGGCTGTTCAATTACCATTCCATGCACAGCCTGATGCATGAACAGGAAAAGCAAAAGACAATGACAGACCATGTGCTTGACGTGGCGAACCAGGTTCGCAGGGGAACCGAGGGTGCTATGGATATGGTCGGCGAGCTGAATACGACGGCGGGAATTGTCGATGGCACAGTGCGGGATATTTCCGAGAGCACGCAAAGCACGGCGGAAAGTATTCAGACACAGACTGCAATGACGCAAAATATCCAGGAATCGATTCAGCAGACGCTGCAATATTCAGAAAGCATGGTGCAGGTTGCAAAGCATTCGGAAAAATTAAACGCAGACAGCCTGCACATGATGGACAACCTGAAAAAACATTCTGCGGTAATCAGTGAGACAAATGCCGGAGTCGCGGCTTCGATGAAGGAGTTGCAGGAGCGCACAGATGCGGTCAAGACGATTGCGGATACGATTTTTGATATTTCCAGCCAGACGAACCTGCTGGCGCTGAATGCTTCGATTGAAAGTGCAAGGGCAGGAGAAGCGGGGCGCGGCTTTGCAGTCGTCGCAGACGAGATCCGCCAGTTGGCAGAAAAGACGCGCAAAGAAACAGAGACGATCGCAGGCATCTTAAACGAGCTGTCGGAAAATGCCCAGAGCGCCGCGGAAGCAGTAAAAAAATCGATGGAAGCGGCGGACGCACAGGGAGGCATGATCAGCCAGGTATCGTTAAGCTTTGACCAGATCAATGAAAATTCCGGGAAGCTGATCTTAAGCATCGGCAATATTGATGAGATGTTAAACCAGCTCTCCGACGCCAACAACCGGATTGTAGATGACATTACGCATCTGTCGGCGACCTCACAGGAGGTCACGGCTTCCTCGGTGCAGGCGTCCGAGCTGAGTGTGCAGAACTTAAAAAACGCACAGACGACAAAAGAACTGCTGGGCAAAGTGTTGGAGGTATCGCAACAGTTAGAACAGTATACATAGTTTTCCAGCAGTTCTGATTGGCAGGTTAAAGCATCTGGCTGCGCAGTTCTTCCGCGCTTAAGCGGCACAGATAGGCAGGCGCGACGTCAAAGACGGTCTTGCAGCCGCTGATGCCTTCGGCATTCATACGGTAAGCGGCTCTTGCGTATGCCGCAAGGACACTGGCGGTAAATTCTGGGTTGGAGTCCAGCTTTAAGCTGTATTCGATAATGTGCTTATGCTCCTCTTCCCAGCCAGTCCTGCCGCTGCGGATTACGAAGCCGCCGTGAGGAATGCCGCTGTGGTTTGCGTCCAGTTCTTCCTGCGAGATAAAATGGACGGTTGTATCATAGTCCGCAAAATAGTTCGGCATTTCTTTGATCTCCGCTTCGATTTTGGCAAGATCCGCGCCTTCTTTTGCAACGACAAAGCATTCCCGCGTATGTTTTTGGCGAGTCGATAATTCCGGCGTCTCGCCGCTTCGGACTGCGTCTAACGAAGCCGGAACCGGGATCGTATACTGTCTGGCATCGGCAACGCCGTCGATTCTGCGGATCGCGTCAGAATGCCCCTGGCTGACGCCCTTGCCCCAGAAGGTATAGTCCTTGCCTTCAGGAAGGACCGCGTTTGCGTAAACACGGTTTAAGGAAAACATCCCAGGGTCCCAGCCGACAGAAATCATGCCGATGTTACCGGATGCTTTGGCGGACTTGTCCACATTTGCAAAATGCTGCGGGATCTTTGCGTGGGTATCAAAGCTGTCCACGACATTAAAATATTTCACATATTCCGGCGTCTGCACCGGCAGGTCTGTAGCGCTTCCGCCGCAAATGATAAGTACGTCGATCTTATCCTTGTAGGAAGCGGCTTGTGCTGCCGGGCAGACAGGGACATGTTCTGTCAGAATGTGTACGCTCTGAGGATCTCTGCGCGTAAATACGGCAGCAAGCTCCATATCGTCATTTTGTTTTACGGCGCATTCTACGCCGCGTCCGAGGTTTCCATAGCCTAAAATTCCAATGCGAATCATAAATAGTTCCTTTCTTTTATTAATTGTTAGTCTGCACTGACCGTCCTATTATATCATAAGATGGTAAAGATTACTACGAAAAATTTTATGACGGGGTTTCTTTGGCATATTTCTCACAGATTCCTTCTGCAAATGCCAGCACCTCCGTACGCAGCTCTTCCGGCTCCAGCAGCTCCGCACCATTTCCAAAAGAAGCAATCCAGCAGACAATATTTTCCGGGTCAGAAAATCCGGCTGAAAACAGCAGGCTTTGGTCTGGCTGTTCGGTAAAGCTGCCCATGCCAAATTCTTCAATCAGGCGCCATTTGAACCTTGGGTGAATCACTGCCTTGACCATATAGTTGTGCGGAAACACCTGCTTCGCGGACAGGTCAGGCAGCGGAGCCGTGCGCTTTTGATAAGCTGTGCCTGTATGCAGCCCGTTCATACGGTTCAGCTTAAACAGCCGGAAATCCTGCCGCGCCGTGCAGTAGCCCCAGACGTACCAGCTTGCCCATTGAAAGAGCAGGTGATAAGGCTCTATCACACGCTCGGATACGCCCTTGGGGGCATAATAGGTAAAAGAAATGCAGCGGCTGGTGAGGATTGCGTTATGGATCTGTTCGATTTTCGGCGTTAGGGAAGCCTTGTACCAGGACGAAAGGTCAATCAGGATATGGGCGTCGCCTGGCAGCAGGCTGGACGCGCCGGCAGACAGCTTTTCCATTAGCTGTGCATAGCGGTTTGTGCCGCTGATACTGTCCAGGCTGCGGAGCCCGGCGAGAATAGCCTGCATATCCGAGGTGCTTAACAAAGTACGGTCGATGGTATAGCCTTCCATAATGGAAATGCCGCCGTGGGCTCCCTGGCTGGTCACTAAGGGGATGCCGGCGAGACACAGCGCTTCGATGTCACGGTTGATTGTGCGGCGGGATACTTCAAATTTTTCGGCAAGATAGGGGGCGGTTACTTTTTGCTGCTGTAGCAGGATGGATAGAATGCCGATCATGCGTTCCAGTTTCATATGGTTGTTTCTCCGATTCTGATGATGTTCTTTGGGGGCTAATATGTTTTAGTATATGGGAAAATGGGGGATGTTTCAAGAGGAAAGTTGGAGATGTGGATGATACTTTTTGATCGGGGTGAAGGAGTGCCAGGCGGGGGTTTTTGTGGAAGGGGGACGCTGGGAGAGGGGATTGGCACGCCCTGGCTGCGTCCGTTCCAGAAGGTTA
>CAMUPC010000310.1 GCA_947090545.1 uncultured Eubacterium sp.
AGAGCACACGGTTCATACCCGTGGTGTCGAGGGTTCAAGTCCCCCTCTCGCTACTGGAAACTGGAAATAGGATTATTTCCAGTTTTTTTAGTTCTGAAAATGGTTTTGGCTGGAGAAATGCATTGCTTTTACATGCAGGTTGTATTATAATGCACGTGTATCGTTGTTTAAGACGCCGGGGCCGGCAAGGTTCCGATACTAATACGGAGGATTGAATCATGAGCGCAGAATTTAAACCAATGAAAGAAGGCAAGGTACGTCAGGTGTATGATAACGGCGACAGTCTGATTATCGTAGCAACAGACCGGATCTCCGCATTTGACAATATTTTGAAAAATGCGATTCCGCATAAGGGAGCCGTACTGACGAAAATGTCCCGTTTTTGGTTTGACTTTACAAGCAGCATTGTTCCGAACCATATGCTTTCTACCGATACGGCAGATATGCCGGAGTTTTTTCAGACAGAAGAATTTGCAGGAAAGAGCATGAAGTGCAAAAAGCTGACGATGCTTCCGATTGAGTGCATTGTGCGCGGTTATATTACCGGAAGCGGCTGGGAGAGCTATCAGAAGAACGGGACAGTCTGCGGAATCCGGCTGCCGGAAGGATTGCAGGAATCGGATCAACTGCCGGAGCCTGTTTATACGCCGACGACGAAGGCGGATCTGGGAGATCATGATGAGCATATTACGTTTGCGGACAGTGTGGATATTTTAGAAAAGCAATTTCCGGGAAAGGGTGCCGAATATGCGGCAAAACTGCGCGACGATACGATCGCGTTATATAAAAAGTGCGCAGAGTACGCGCTGTCTAAAAAGATTATTATAGCGGATACGAAGTTTGAGTTTGGGCTGGATGAAAACGGTACGGTAGTGCTTGGCGATGAAATGCTCACACCGGACAGCTCCAGGTTTTGGCCTTTGACGGGCTATCAGCCAGGGCAGGGACAGCCTTCCTTTGACAAGCAGTTTGTCAGAGACTGGCTCAAAGAAAATCCTGGCAACGACGGAGTGCTGCCGCAGGAGGTCGTTGAAAAAACCGCTTCCAAATACCAGGAAGCGTACGAACTGCTCACCGGCAAGCCGTTTTTGGCATAAGCGTTGAAATACCTGACAATTTAAGTTTATGAAAACACAAATTGCAATGATAAATGAGGGATTTTTATATGGGGCAGAATATATTGGAACAGGAATCGCTGTATATGGACAAGCTGGGTGAAGAATGCGGCGTGATCGGCGTGTATGATTTTGAAGGGCATGATGTCGCGTCGGATATTTATTATGGGCTGTTTGCCCTACAGCACAGAGGGCAGGAGAGCTGCGGAATCGCGGTCAGCGATACGAAGAGCCAGCAGCGAAAGGTGGATTCTTACAAGGATATGGGATTGGTCAATGAGGTGTTCAATCCTGAGAATCTGGGCAGCCTGAAAGGAGATATCGGTGTCGGGCATGTCCGCTATTCGACAGCCGGAGCGTCTACGAGAGAGAATGCACAGCCGCTGGTCATTAATTATGTCAAAGGGACATTGGGAGTCGCGCATAACGGCAACCTGATTAATGCCGCGGAATTACGGCGGGAACTGGAATATACCGGGGCGATTTTTCAGACGACCATCGATTCTGAGGTTATTGCCTATCATATCGCCAGGGAACGCCTGCATTCCAGGACGGCGGAGGAAGCGGTGCTTCGGGCGGCAAAAAAGATCAAGGGTGCCTATGCCCTGGTTGTGATGAGCCCGCGCAAGCTGATTGGGGCAAGAGATCCGTTTGGATTTAAGCCGCTTTGTATCGGGAAGCGGGAACAGGCATATTTTCTTGCTTCGGAAACGTGCGCACTAGAAACGATCGGTGCGGAATATATCCGTGACGTGCTGCCTGGCGAGGTGGTGACGATCTCGCCGGAGGGCGGCATCCAGTCTGACCGGACGCTTTGCCAGCCGGAGGAAAAGGTGGGCAGGTGTATTTTTGAATATATTTATTTTTCCAGGCCGGACAGCCAGATTGACGGGGTCAGCGTCTATAATTCCAGGATCAACGCCGGGCGGTTTCTGGCGATGGATTCTCCGGTGGAGGCAGACCTGGTCGTTGGCGTGCCGGAATCCGGCAATGCGGCAGCGTTAGGCTATTCCATGCAGTCGGGCATCCCGTACGGCGTGGCGTTTATGAAAAACGGCTATGTGGGACGGACGTTTATCAAGCCGAAGCAGTCATATCGTGCGGACGGTGTGCGGGTGAAGCTGAATGCGATTAAGGAAGCGGTAAACGGCAAGCGGATTATTATGATCGACGATTCGATTGTAAGAGGAACGACGTCCGGCAGAATCGTATCGATGCTCAAGGAAGCAGGCGCGCGCGAGGTGCATGTACGCATCAGCTCGCCGCCGTTTTTATGGCCGTGTTATTTCGGGACGGATATCCCGAAGCGGGAACAGTTGATTGCTTATAACCGTACGCTTGATGAGATACGGGACGTGATCGGGGCGGACAGCCTTGGCTATCTGAAGGTCGAACGGCTGGAGGAGATGGTGGACGGGCTGTCGATCTGCAAGGGCTGCTTTACCGGAACTTATCCGATGGAACCGCCGAAAGAGGATATCCGCGGAGACTATTATGACCGAAGCAAGGACAATTATATTTGATGGATGAGAAAGGAGCAGGCAGCAGTTATGGCAGCAGATACAAAAGGGTACACCAGCCCGTTATCAGAACGCTATGCCAGCAAGGAAATGCAGTATTTATTCTCACAGGACAAAAAATTCTGTACATGGAGAAAGCTGTGGATCGCTCTGGCTGAGACAGAGATGGAGCTGGGATTAAAAGGAGAAAACGGCGAACCGGTCATTACGCAGGAAATGATCGATGAGATGAAAGCACATGCGCAGGACATCAACTACGAGGATGCGCGCAGGCGGGAACAGGAAGTGCGCCATGACGTGATGAGCCATGTGTATGCTTACGGCTTGCAGTGCCCGAAGGCAGCAGGGATCATTCATCTTGGAGCGACGTCCTGCTATGTGGGAGATAATACAGACCTGATTATTATGTCAGAAGCGCTGCGGTTAGTACGCCGCAAGCTGCTCAACGTGATCGCGGAGCTGGCGAAATTTGCGGATACCTATAAGGCGCTTCCGACACTCGCCTTTACCCATTTTCAGCCGGCACAGCCGACGACGGTAGGCAAGCGCGCCGCCCTGTGGATGCAGGAGTTTTTAATGGATCTGGAAGATGTGGACTACGTGATCCTGACTATGAAGCTGTTAGGCTCTAAAGGCACGACCGGGACACAGGCAAGCTTTCAGGAGCTGTTTCTGGGTGACCAGGAGACGATTGACAAAATCGATCCAATGATAGCGGAAAAAATGGGATTTTCGCACTGTTATCCTGTATCCGGGCAGACGTATTCCAGAAAGGTAGATACAAGAGTGGCAAACGTGCTCTCTGGAATCGCGGCAAGCGCGCATAAGATGTCCAATGATATTCGTCTGTTGCAGCACCTAAAGGAAATCGAGGAGCCGTTTGAAAAAAATCAGATCGGGTCGTCCGCGATGGCATACAAAAGAAACCCGATGCGCAGCGAGCGGATTGCATCATTGTCGCGCTATGTCATGATCGATGCGCTGAATCCTGCGGTGACGTCTGCGGTTCAGTGGTTTGAGCGGACGCTGGATGATTCGGCAAACAAGCGATTATCGATACCGGAAGGATTTCTTGCCGTGGATGGAATCCTGGACTTGTGCCTGAATGTTGTGGACGGGCTGGTGGTTTATGATAAAGTGATTACCAAGCATCTGATGGCGGAGCTGCCGTTTATGGCGACGGAAAACATTATGATGGACGCGGTGAAAAAAGGCGGCAGCCGTCAGGAACTGCATGAGCGTATTCGGCAGCTTTCGATGGAAGCGGGCGAAAATGTGAAAAAACGCGGGATGGAGAATAATCTGCTGGAGCTGATTGCGGCTGATCCTGCGTTTGGGATGTCGTTAGAGGAGTTGCAGGCGGGGATGGACCCGGCGAAGTATGTTGGGCGCGCGCCGCGGCAGGTGGAGACGTTTTTGAGGGAGGTTGTGGAGCCGGTGCTTTTGAAGAATCAGGATGCGCTGGGGATGAAGGCGGAGATTTTTGTTTGAGTAATGGGGGGATTTTGGGATGGGGGGGGGGACGCTGGGAGAGGGGATTGGCACGCCC
>CAMUPC010000311.1 GCA_947090545.1 uncultured Eubacterium sp.
GGGCGAACTAGGTGCCGCGCCCGGACGGTGCCACAGCTTCCCGCAGGATGCTTAGCGCTTCTTAACCTTCTGGAACGGACGCAGCCAGGGCGTGCCCATCCCCTCTCCCAGCGTCCGTCCCCAAAACCACACCCCTCCCCCGATCATATCACCAAGATAACTCCAACACCACTTAGCACTCTTCTTATCTTAAAAACCGCTCCATATACCCTTGCGCAATCCGATCGCACTTTCTGGAAAACCCATGCTTCCCATTTTTCACAATACGCAGTTCTACCTTTCTGTGAAGGCATTTGTCTTTCGTTTCCTGCACATAAACCGCATAAGCCTTTTTGACATATTTGCTGTCCACAATACGGTCTTTCGTCCCATGCACAATTAAAACATCCCCATGAAACCCCCTTGTCTCCCGATAAGGATTCATCCCAATCACATCCTCCACATAGCACCTTCCCAGCTTCATCGCACCGCACCGTAACCTGTCCGGGATATGCTTTGGATCAAATTCTGCAAGCAGCATTTTCCCCCGCCTCGCATCATAAGGGATACAAAACGCAGGATAAAACAGGATCAGCTTGGAAACCACCCTGTTATGCTTTGCCGCGGTAAGTGCCGATACCAGCCCGCCCTGGCTGCATCCCATTAAAACAACCCTGCCTGCATCGCTGTACGGCTGTTTTCTTGCATATTGTATGACTGCCTCCAGGTCTTTTTCTTCTGTCAGCACAGACATTTCCGTCGTCTTTCCGCTGCTCTTGCCTTTGATGACGCTGCCGCCGCAAAAATCAAAGCAATACGACACATAACCAAGCTCCGCCAGCTTTTTGGCATACTGGCGCACGGTATCCTGGCAAGCCATAAAGCCGTGGCTTACAATTGCAATCGGAAGCCGCGTCCCCGCGGGACGGTATTGCGTGCCGCGGATCGTACAGTGTTCTCTTTTGCACTCAAACGCGGTCGCTGTAATATTTCTGTTTTTCTTTTTCCAAATCAAGGCTGTTCCCTCCTCTTATCCAAGATCCCACAAATCAAATCAGATCCAATCAAACGGGCATCCCAACCGTAACCTGCCCCGACAAAAAAACAGCGGCACCAGCCATAAAGCCAATGCCGCCGTAAATTTTACACAACCTGTCTCTTTGCTACAAAGATCGGGAAGGTATCTGTTCCTTTTAATTCTTTTCCTTCTGTTACGGTTACTTTCTTATCTGTAATAATATATTCTGCATCTACGCCTGGCTCGATCACGGTATCCTGCATCAGAATCGCATTGCGCACTTTTGCGCCCTTGCCGATTTTAACCCCTCTAAAGAGGATGCAGTTTTCAATGTCGCCTTCGATCACGCAGCCGTCTGCTACCATTACATTTTTCGCGGAAGCACCGTTGACATAACGTGTCGGGTTGTCGTCACGGATCTTGGTGTAAATGGAGTTCTTCTCAAATAATGCAGACAGGTTTTCGTCATCCAACAGCCGCATATTTTCATCGAAGTAGCTCTTAAGGTCTGTAATACGCGCGATATAATCCTGATATTCATAGCCCTGGATATTCAGTTCGTTCAGCCTTGGAAGCAGGACGTCGCGCTCTAAGTATACGCCGCCGCCGATAAATGCTTCATTTACCATCTTAATCAACTGCTCGCGTTCAAATACATAAATATTCATGGAGTAGTTCTGTACGCCTGTCTCCTGTGAATTGATATGGATCTTGTTGACACGGTTATGGTTATCTTCAAAATCAAACGTATAGTACATTGCTTTGCGGAGGTCGTCAGACTTGCGGATGCTTGCCGGCAGCTCTTCCTTAGCGTATACGGCTGTCACATCTGCCCCGCTTGCGATATGTTCTTTTAACAATGCTTTAAAGTCAAAGTTGAACGCGATATTCGCGTCTGCCATAATGACATATTTTTCCTTCTGGGATTTTAAAAATCCAAGGACGCTGGCAATCATGCCGACTTTTCCGCTGTAAATGCCTGTGTTTTTCTGCGCAAACGGCGGGAAGATATTAAGGCCCCCGTTTTTGCGGCTTAAGTCCCACTCACGACCGGAGCCTAAATGGTCAAGCAGTGAAAAATAATTTTCGCGCACTAATACTGTAATATTGTCAATTCCGCAGTTTACCATGCTGGACAATACAAAATCGATCATACGGTAACGGCTTGCAAATGGAATGGATGCCATCAGCCGTTCATTTGTTAATTCAGATACAAGCTCATCATATACATTTGGGAAAATAATGCCCAGTGCGTTCGTATTGGTATTTATCATTGTTTATCACCATCCTTTACATTGTCACTGACCATAGCGTTTGGCCCGATCACAGCATTGTCGCCGACATAAACGCCCGAACCAACCGTAGCTACGCCTGATTCCTCACCTTCCGGCATCTGCCCGACAACTGCATTATTACCGATCACTACATTTTCTGCTACGATGCAGTGTTTTACTTTCGCACCAGCTTTGATGAGCGTGCCGCCCATAATGACTGCGTCTTCTACTTCTGCACCTTCTTCGATCTTCACGCCTGCAAATAAAATCGAATGCTTCACACTGCCGGAGATATTACATCCGTCTGTAATCATGGAATTTTCCACATAAGCGCCCGGATTGATCTTGTGCCCGGTCATACCGCTGTTGCGGCTGTAAACCTTCCACTTTTCGTCAAACAGGTTGATCCCGCTGTGTTCTGGATCGAGTACTTCCATATTTGCTTCCCATAAGGAAGAAATGGTTCCAACGTCCTTCCAGTAGCCGTCGAAATGGTATGCGTACATATTCCGCTGGTCTTTTAACAGGTTTGGAATAATGTTGTTTCCAAAGTCATTTTCCGAATTCGGGTCCTCTTCGTCCTCAATCAGATATTTGCGCAGAATATCCCAGTTGAAAATATAAATACCCATAGAAGCCAGGTTGGACTTCGGCTCCTTTGGTTTTTCCTGGAACTCTGTGATCTTGTCGTTTTCATCCGCTACCATCAGCCCGAACCTGGAAGCCTCTTCCCAAGGCACTTCCATAACGGCAACGCTGAACTCTGCTCCCTTTTCCTTATGGAAGCGCAGGAAATCGCTGTAGTCCTGCTTGCAGATCTGGTCGCCGGACAGAATGATAACATATTTCGGATCATAACGGTCAATAAATGAAATATTCTGATAGATCGCGTTTGCAGTACCCTTGTACCAGTCAGAGCCGGATGCCTGCTGATATGGCGGGAGCACATGGACACCGCCGTATAAACGGTCAAGATCCCAAGGCTGTCCATTTCCAATATACTCATTCAGCACCAGCGGCTGGTACTGTGTTAAAATACCTACCGTATCAATTCCTGAGTTGACGCAGTTTGACAGCGGGAAATCGATAATACGATATTTGCCGCCAAATGGAACCGCAGGTTTTGCCAGCTTCTGGGTCAACGCATAAAGGCGGGAGCCCTGTCCACCGGCAAGAAGCATAGCAATCATTTCTTTACCCATTTTTTATCTCCTTTTCTATCCCTTTTAATCTTGCGCAGTCAAACGCACATCCGGCAAAACAAGGTTATGTATTGCAGATGCACAAAATTCTGCTGTCTTCGAAGCTGGATATTTATTGACATTTTTCGACAGGCAATAAGTACCGTTGCTTCCAATTGTTATCATTGTACATGATTATTTCATTTTTGTAAATAAAACATTGCAATTTTACTAAAAAAATTTTTGCGGATGAGGGGAGACGTTGCAAAAGAGTTGTGTGGTGTAAGCTGTAAGAGACTTATTTATCAGATTACATAAAACCTGGTGGGCAATGACGGAGTGGGCAGTTTCAGAGGGGATGATGATATTTAATGCAGAATAAACGCATGAAGGAAGATGAGAACCTATGAGCCGTAAAAATTGTGCACAATGGCAAACTATTTGTCTGGGAAACTATTTTGGTCAAGTGTTGCATTTTTGCGCATACAGGGACGCCGGGAGAGGGGATGGGCACTTCCTGGCGGCGTCCGTTCCAGAAGGTTAAGAATCCCTAAGCACCCTGCGGTTACGCTGTGGCACCGGACGGGCGCGGCACCTAGTTCGCCCTGGCTTACAGCCAGCAGCTAAAGGTGCCGCTTGGCTTCGCCCCTGTGTAGTCCAGCAGGATGCAAAGGGCTTCTAAACCTTCTTCCAAAGCCGCCGCCAGGAAGTGCCAATCCCCTCTC
>CAMUPC010000312.1 GCA_947090545.1 uncultured Eubacterium sp.
CGCTGGGAAAGGGGATTGGTGCGCCCGGCTGGTGTCCGTTCCAGAATATTAAGAATCCCTAAGCATTCTGCTGGTACGTTATTGGCTGTGTCCGGGCGCGGCACCTAGTTCGCCCTGGCTTCCGCCAGCAGCTAAAGGTGCCGCTTGGCTTCGCCCCTGCTTTTTGGGCAGAATGCTAAGGGCTTCTAAATATTCTTCCAAAGCCACCAGCCGGGCGCACCAATCCCCTTTCCCGGCTGGTTTTCTCAAGTTTTACAATAGGGTTTGCCGCAATTTCTGGGGGATTTCTCAAGTTTTGCAATAGGGTTTGCCGCGATTTCTGAGATATTTCTCAAGTTTTACAATAGGGTTTGCCGTAATTTCTGGGGGATTTCTCAAGTTTTACAATAGGGTTTGCCGTTATTTCTGGGGTATTTCTCAAGTTTTATAATAGGGCTTGCCGTTATTTCTGAGGTATTTGCTTGTCAGCTTTGGTTAGCCTGATTTTTATGCTGCCATAGCTTATTTAGAGCCTGGGAAACCCAGCCGGAGCGAGGGGAGAGTGGCTGGCTTCCTGTGACGTTGGAAGAATGTTAGGAGCCCTTAGCATTCTGGAGAAAATGCAGGGGCGAAGCCAAGCGGCACCTTTAGCTGCTGGCGGAAGCCAGGGCGAACTAGGTGCCGCGCCCGGACACAGCCAATAACGTACCAGCAGAATGCTTAGGGCTCCTTACATTCTGGAATAGGAACAGGAAGCCAGCCACTCTCCCCTCGCTCCGGCGTCCTCTTATCCAGTATCTCCATATCCAGTAATTCAATTATCAACCTGCAACGCAAACCGAAACTTGCTTTTTTCTGGTCGCCCTACTATAATAGATTTAGCGCCAGTTCCGGGAGGAGTGCGGCAGCCTTACCTCATTCGGCGTGCCGTATCGCCAGTGTCTCGGTTCACACATGATTATCCCGGAGGAACACTTGGCGGCTGGCGCTGTTTTCTTGGCTCGTATCTTTGATTCACCCTCCTGAAATTTTTTCATATAATAGAATAATAAAAGATGAATGGCGGTCTATGATGCATCCATGTAAAAACTTGTATTACCTTTCTTCTGTTGCTTGTATGCTGACAGAATGTTTAAACGAAACGGAACTGGAAGTATTAGCTGCTGATCTGCGCACTCTTGGCGAAATGATCGATTCTGTGCTTGTCCGCAAGGCGCGATGCTGTCCGATGCCATCCAGTAAAGCAGTTTCTACAGCAGCCGATGATGCCTGTTAGTCAGATGCTTATTGGCGTCATTTGCTGCTGCCCGGTCGGGCAGTTCTTTCACTTTTCTGATTGTCACGACCCCGCCGACTGATAGTGCCGCATCCCAAACCGCCAGGCTCCGTAGCAGACGGACAAAAATATAAATGCGCCCAAAGGATATAGTGCATACTTCCAGTGCACTGTGCGTCCAAGCAGGTATTGCAGCGGATAATACTGTACCAGCGCGTATGGTATTACATATGTACAGAACTTTAGCATCTGTTTTCCATAAATATCCACCGGATATTTGCCATGTTCGTTTCCGCCGTAGATCAGTATGTTTAAAAATCCTCCGTCCTCAATCGTAAAAAAGCTGATGGAAGCGCCTAGCAAAAACAGTGCGACAAACAGCCCGACAACTCCGGCGATCATGAAAAGCAGGGTTGCTGTTTTGGGCGGTGTCCATGTGATCTGGCAATGCCTGGCGCCATAGAAAAGCATTCCGCAGGCAAGCAGTATGCGAAAAAAGCGGTTTGTTTCAAACCTGCTGCCGATGACTTGCAGCAGCGCACTGCGCGGCCTTACAAGAATACGGTCAAATTCTCCGCTTTTTACAAGGTAAGAAAAAGATTCCAGCCCTCTCGCCATACATTGTGCAATTGAAAATCCAAGCAGCATCACACCGTAGCACAGCAGCGCTTCTTCATATGTATATCCCTTTACAGATGTAAAGCGTGCAAAAACAAACAGAAGTGCAAGCAAGCCGTTAAAAGATACCAAAAACTGCCCTGCTGCCCCGAGCAAAAAGGATGTTTTATACTGCATCGCACTGCGCAGTAAAATCGAAACATAATGGCTGTACAGCCGAAGATTCCCGCATTTTCGTTCAGCCGCAGCGTTATCCTGCTTTTGGTTTTTCCATTTTAGATCGTTTCCAAACATATCCCTGCTCACCCTCCCTGTATTACAAGCTTTTTCTCGGCAAGCCTGCACAGCCACATCCCGGCGGCGAGCAATATGGCAAGCCAAAATACCTGCAAAAAAAGTGCCCAAAGCATCGCCTGTCCCGAAAGGTCGCCGCTGTAAATGCGAAACGGCACGTTCATCATCCCGGCAAACGGAAGCAGCTCTGCGACCGTCTGGACTGCTTTTGGCATAAACGGAATCGGAAGGATCGAACCGGATAAAAATTCTACCGCCGACATGCTAAACAGCCGCAGACCATTTGGTGATATCGTAAAAAACGCCGTGATATACACAAGCATACAAAACGACACCGTTACCCCAACGGCAAGCAGCAGCGCTACAGCAAAAAGCAATGCTGTCTGAAAGCTGTCTGGCAGCATCAGGCGAAACGGCTGAGGAAGCAGCATAGCAACAGCAAGAATCGGCACACACCGAAACACCGCATTTGCAATCCTTGCCGCACTTACTCTTGCAAACCACATCTGGTACAATGATACCGGACGGCACAGCTCATAGGCGATATCTCCTTTTAAAATCATGTCAAACAGCTCCTGGTCTACATTGCCCCATACGGTAAACATCATAAAAAACGCTTCTTTCAGCCACATATAAGCCACTACCGCAGAAAGCTCCATCGGAAACGCTGCCGGGCCAGCCTCCTGAAACGTGCAAAAGGCAAGGCATTCCATCAGCCCCCACGGAAGCTGCGTTACGACCGCGCCCACAGTCGCCGAACGGTATTGCAGCCCCACATGGAACCGTACCCTGAAAAAAGAAAGATACTTTTTCATACGATCCCCTCCTATACGATATTCAGCTTTTCATACAGCTTTACGACAATCTCATCCAAAGAACACACATCCTCAGATCCTGCAATCCGCCGCATATCCGCAAGCGTCCCGTCTAAGAGCACATGCCCTTTGCCGATCAGTATAATCCTGCCTGCAAGCGCTTCAATATCCTGCATATCATGTGTCGTCAGTATTATCGTCGTATGATGCTCCCTGTTCATACGCTTTACGAACTTGCGCACCGCAAGCTTCGACACTGCGTCCAGCCCGATCGTCGGCTCATCTAAAAACAGGATCTTAGGCTGGTGCAGCAGCGACGCCGCAATCTCACAGCGCATCCGCTGTCCAAGAGACAACTGCCTTGCCGGTGTTTTTAACAGCTCCTGCAAATCCAGCAACTGCGTCAGTTCGTCTAAATTTTGCCTGTACATGGAAATCGGAATCGAATAAATATCCTTTAACAAATCAAAAGAATCCATGACCGGGACATCCCACCAAAGCTGGGAACGCTGCCCAAATACAACGCCGATATTTTTTACGTGCTCCATGCGGTCTTTCCATGGAATACGCCCATCGACGGTACAGACACCGCTTTGCGGCGTCAATATCCCGCTTAGAATTTTAATCGTAGAACTCTTGCCTGCCCCATTCGGGCCAATATAACCGACAATCTCGCCTGTCTGGATCTGAAAACTGACATCCATCAGCGCCGGAATATACTCGCTCTTTCGGCAGAAAAAAGACTTGCAGGCTTCCTTCATGCCTGCGCCACGTTTTGCAACCTTGTACGACTTGCATACATGTTCCATCGTAATCATAGTGCTTCCTCCTGGTAGTTATATGTTTCATATCTTGCCAAGTAGGGCCTGTCTATCTGGTAACAGCCAGAAAATACCTTGCTTTATGCAATTTTGCTCTGCCTTTTGATATGGTATGGCAGATGTAAATTTAGTATATACCCGATGGAGAATTATTGTCAAGCTGTATTTTTTTGATTGAGGGACGCCGGAGGAAGGGGTGCGGGGCTTGCCTTCCTCCGGCTGGTTCTCGAAGGCTCCAAATAAAGGATGGCTTACAGCTTCATGTAAACAAAGCTCCGTTCCATTTGTAGAACATGCGAAAACCAGCCGGGAGAGGGGATTGGCACGCCCTGGCTGCGGCCTTGGAAGAAGGTTT
>CAMUPC010000313.1 GCA_947090545.1 uncultured Eubacterium sp.
GCGCAGAATGCTTAGGGCTCCTTACATTCTGGAATCGGAACAGGAAGCCAGCCCCGCTTCCCTCCCTCCAGCGTCCCCCCCCCGCAACTCCCCCCTCCAACCAAAACTTGACATAACCACATTATGACGCTAAAATAAATCGGTATAACAGCAAAAAAAGGTATCCAAAATAAAGGAGAAAAACATGGCAAAGGACAAGAAATTAGTGGAATCCATCACAAGTATGCAAGAAGATTTCGCACAGTGGTATACCGATGTAGTAAAAAAAGCCGAACTGATCGACTACTCCTCCGTAAAAGGCTGTATGATTATCAAGCCTGCCGGCTACGCGCTCTGGGAAAACATTCAAAAGGAGTTAGACCGCCGCTTTAAAGAAACCGGCGTGCAGAATGTATATATGCCGATGTTTATTCCAGAAGAACTATTAAACAAGGAAAAAGACCATGTCGAGGGCTTTGCGCCGGAGGTGGCATGGGTGACGCACGGCGGGCAGAGCCAGCTCCAGGAAAGGCTTTGTGTCAGGCCGACTTCGGAGACGCTGTTTTGTGATTTTTATAAAAATGACATACAGTCCTACCGTGATCTGCCAAAGGTATATAACCAGTGGTGTTCAGTCGTAAGGTGGGAGAAGGAGACGAGGCCGTTTCTGCGTTCGAGGGAGTTTTTATGGCAGGAAGGGCATACGGCGCACGCGACAGCGAAAGAAGCGCAGGAGCGTACCGAGCAGATGCTGAATGTCTATGCGCAGTTCTGTGAAGAGGTGCTTGCAATCCCTGTGATCCGCGGACAAAAAACGGAGAAGGAAAAGTTTGCAGGCGCAGAAGCTACGTATACGATCGAAGCGCTGATGCATGACGGAAAGGCGTTGCAGTCCGGTACGAGCCACAATTTTGGCGACGGCTTCGCGAAGGCGTTTGGTATCCAGTATACCGATCCGAACAACCAGCTCCAATATGTGCACCAGACCTCCTGGGGCTTAAGCACGCGGATTATCGGTGCGATTATTATGGTGCATGGGGATGATTCCGGGCTGGTGCTGCCGCCTGCGATTGCGCCGACACAGGTGATGATTGTTCCGATCCAGCAGCAGAAGGAAGGCGTGCTGGTAAAAGCAAACGAGCTGTATGAGGCGTTAAAGCAGCAGTTCCGCGTTAAAGTAGACGATACGGAAAAAAGCCCTGGCTGGAAGTTCGCGGAACAGGAGATGCGCGGCATTCCGCTTCGTATTGAGATCGGGCCAAAAGATATCGAAAAAGGGCAGTGCGTCATCGTACGCCGTGATACGAGGGAAAAATACCAGACAGCGCTGGATGAGGTGCCGCAAAAGGCAGCAGAGCTGTTAAAAACAATCCAGTCCGAGATGTTTGAGCGTGCAAAGGCACACCGGGATTCGCATATTACTGATGCGCTGGATTATGAGCAGTTTAAGGCTGCACTGGAAGAAAAGCCAGGATTTATCCGTGCGATGTGGTGCGGGGATCAGGCATGTGAGGATCAGATTAAGGAAGAGACAACGGCGACCTCCCGCTGTATGCCGTTTGAGCAGGAGCAGATCTCCGACGTATGCGTATGCTGTAAAAAACCGGCGAAAAAGCTGGTATTCTGGGGAAAAGCATATTAAAACGATCCAGCTTCCAAAGCCGGTAAAGCAGGTGATAGACAGGCTTGCCGCGCATGGGTACGAAGCCTATGCAGTGGGCGGATGTGTGCGGGACTCTTTGCTGCACCGGATACCTGAGGACTGGGACATTACGACCTCGGCAGCGCCGGATCAGGTCAAGGCACTGTTTGCAAGAACGGTTGACACCGGCTTGCAGCATGGGACGGTTACTGTGCTGCTTGGCGGGGGAAGCTTTGAGGTGACGACTTACCGGATCGATGGGGCATATACGGACGGCAGGCATCCAGACCAGGTCGTATTTACGCCCAGCCTGCTGGAAGATTTAAAACGGCGGGATTTTACGATTAATGCGATGGCGTACAATGAGCAGGACGGGCTGGTGGACGCGTTTGACGGGGCGGGCGACCTGGCGGCAGGCGTGATCCGCTGTGTCGGCAATGCGACAGACCGCTTTGGCGAGGACGCGCTGCGGATGCTGCGTGCAGTCCGGTTTGCGGCGCAGCTTGATTTTCAGATTGAGGAACAGACGAAACATGCCATACAAAAGCTAGCGCCGGATCTAAAAAAGATCAGTGCGGAACGGATTCAGGCAGAGCTTGTAAAGCTTGTAGTATCGCCGCATCCTGAATATATGCGTATCCTGTACCAGCTTGGCATCTCAAAGGTAATTCTGCCAGAGTTTGACCGAATGATGGAGACAGGGCAAAACCATCCGCACCATTGCAAAAATGTCGGAGAGCATACAATTACGGCGATGCAGCAGACTCCGCAGGATAAAGTGCTGCGCCTTGCAGCGCTGCTTCACGATGTCGCAAAGCCGTACTGCAAGACGACAGATGAAGAAGGAACCGACCATTTTTACGGGCATCCGCAAAAAAGCGCAGAGCTTGCCAGACAGATTTTCAGGCGCTTAAAGTTTGACTGTGATACGATGGAGCGCGTCTGCGCGCTCGTACGCTGGCACGATTACAACCCGGTTCTGACAGAGGAACAGGTACGCCGCGCCGTCATAAAGACCGGGGAACGGCAGTATCCGGCGATCTTTGCATTAAAACAAGCAGACATCCTGGCGCAGAGCAGCTACCAGCGTGAGGAAAAGCTTGCCTATCTTAGAGATTACCGGGAAATGTATGAAGCAGTGATAGCAAACGGAGACTGCATCAGCCTAAAGCAGCTTGCCGTAAGCGGCAGGGATATGATCGGGCTGGGCGTCCCACAGGGCAGGCAGGTCGGAGAGATCTTAAACAAGCTGCTGGAGCAGGTGATCTGCGACCCAGCGAAAAATAATCGGGCATATTTGCTGTCTCAGGCAAGGGCGTATCAAAAGCAGAGCTGATGAGGCATGGCATTTGCAGGAATATTTTGGCACTTCTTCTCATAAGATGAATGGACACGTTAATGCGTGATTGTTCATCTTATTGGAGGGGTGTCATTGTGTATAATCGGACAGAAATCATCGTGGAAGCGTATCCATATGAATTTACGGATATTGTCAAAGGCAGGGGCGTTTATTTTTGCTACGGCAAGGACGGCAGCAAAAAAATACTCAAGGAATTTTCCGGCTCCGTATCAAAGGCGGAGCTGCTGGAACGCTTTTTATGCTATTTAAAGGAGCATGGATGCACAGCAGAGCAGTTTATCCGCACGAAAGAAGGAGAAGTGCTGTTTACAGATACAGATGAGACACGCTATTATATGCGCACATGGTTTGACGGCAGGGAATGTGATACGAGAAACCGGGAAGATATCTTATGCGCAGTCAGAAAGCTGGCACAGTTCCATCTCGATACGGCAGGCTTTGACGAGGAGCTGCCGCCTGTGATGCGCAGGGGAACAGACTTTCTCGGACAGGAATATATGCGCCATACGAGGGAGCTGCACAAGGTACGCAATTACATAAAAGCGAAAAAAAAGCGAAACGAATTTGAAACGGATTTTTTAAACGAATATGATTATTATTTGGCACAGGCAGATGAGGCGTCCGGCAGGCTGCTGGAAGCGCAGGAGCCTGCCGGGGCGTATTTTGGGATCTGTCATGGGGATTACAGCCATCATAACCTGTTGTTTACCTCAAAGGGAGCGGTTATTATTAATTATGAACGATTTTGCAGGGATGCGTATATTAGTGATTTTGCGCATTTTTTCCGAAAAATCATGGAAAAGCATAACTGGAATACGGGGCTTGGCATGGATATGATTCATGCGTATGACAAGGTGCGCAGGTTTGGGAAATGGGAGCTTGGACAGCTTTGTATTCGGATGTGTTATCCTGAGAAGTTTTGGAAGGTGGCGAATCATTATTTTAACTCGAAAAAAAGCTGGGCGAATAACAGGGATGGAGAGAAGCTGGTGAAGATACGCGCGCAGGAGAGGGAGAGGGCGGAGTTTTTGAAGATATTGGATTATTTTGTGATGGGGTGAAGATGGGGCTTTTGGCGGAGGGGACGCTGGAGGAAGGGGAGCGGGGCTGGCTTCCTGTTCCGGTTCCAAAATGTAAGGAGCCCTAAGCATCCTGCGGTTACGCTGAGGCACCG
>CAMUPC010000314.1 GCA_947090545.1 uncultured Eubacterium sp.
CGGGGCTGGGTTCCTGTGACTGTGGAAAAATGTTAGGAGCCCTTGGCATCCTGCTGAATAACCCAGGGGCGAAGCCAAGCGGCACCTTTAGCTGCTGGCGGAACGTCAGGGCGAACTAGGTGCCGCGCCCGGACGGTGCCACAGCGTAACCGCAGGATGGTTAGGGCTCCTTACATTTTGGAACCGGAACAGGAACCCAGCCCCGCGCCCCTTCCTCCGGCGTCCGCATCTTGAACAAACAACACTTGACCGCAGCATTTACCATACCGGTTGGTTCACAGTGGCGTCTGCTATACGAGATGTAACAAACAAACTTACAAAATAAGGAATATGCCTCCACGTCCCGTAGATGTTTTATTCTGCAAAAAAATTTGAAATTCTTTTTCCGCTATGGTATGATCTTTAAGGAAGAAATGGAAAGGCAGGGTGAACAGGGATGTCTGCGAAAAACAAAAATCGTCAAAACAATCACAAACAGCATGTATTTATCATAGGATGTAAAGGGATACCCGCACAATACGGCGGCTTTGAGACGTTCGTAGACAAACTGGCGCAGTACCAGACAGACAGGTCTATCCGCTACCACGTAGCATGTGCTGTGCAGCCAGAGGATTACGACCCGCAAAAAGCGCGTTTTTGCTGCCATCACGCCGAATGCGTCGCGTTTCCGTGGCGGCGGCTTGGCTCTGCGCGTGCGGTCACATATGATCTGGATGCGCTGCGTTATTTTATTCGTTATGCAAAGAAAAAGCAGATCCCGCACCCGGTTTTTTATATACTGGCATGTCGGATCGGGCCGTTTATCGGCTGCTTTTGCCGCCAGATCCACGCGCTGGGCGGGGAGCTGTATGTCAATCCAGACGGGCATGAATTTTTACGGGCAAAATGGAGCGCTCCGGTGCGCCGTTATTGGAAGTACTCGGAACGGCTGATGGTAAAGCACGCGGACCTGCTTATCTGTGACAGCCGCAGTATCGAGGCGTATATCCAAAAAGAATATGCGACATATAAGCCGAAAACGGATTTTATTGCCTATGGCGCGGAGACGGTTCCATCAAAGCTTGCGCCGGATGATCCGAAGCTTCTTGCATGGTATAAGCGGCACGGGGTGCGGGAGCAGGGCTATTATTTATCCGTAGGGCGTTTTGTGCCGGAAAATAACTATGAGACAATGCTGCGGGAGTTTGTAAAATCAGATACGCAAAAGGCATTTGTGCTTATTACGGATGTCAATGACCGTTTTTTAGAAACGCTAAAGCAGCGTACCGGATTTGACCAGGACGAAAGAGTCCGGTTTGCCGGAACGGTCTATGACAAAGAACTGCTGAAAAAAATCCGTGAAAATGCCTATGGATACTTTCACGGCCATGAGGTCGGCGGCACGAACCCAAGTCTTTTGGAAGCATTGGCGGCGACGAAGCTGAACCTGCTTTTGGACGTAGGATTTAACCGGGAAGTCGCGCAGGATCATGCGCTGTACTGGAACAAGGAAGAAGGAAATCTGGCGGCACTGATCCACCAGGCGGATACGATGCCGCGCGATGGGATCGAAGCACTGGGCAGCGGTGCGAAGGAGCGGATAGCGAAATACTACAGTTGGGGATATATTACAGGCAGATACGAACAGATTTTCAATAAAAGGAGCAAAACATGTGTGGAATAGTAGGATATATTGGTAAAAAACAGGCTGCGCCGATTCTTCTGGACGGGCTTTCCAAGCTCGAATACCGGGGCTATGATTCTGCTGGGATGGCGGTTTATGACGGAAAGAAGATTCAGGTGCAGAAGGCGGCAGGCAGGCTGAAAGTATTAGATGAACAGACACATGGAGGCAGCACAATGCCGGGAACGATCGGGATTGGCCATACGCGGTGGGCGACCCACGGCGCGCCGAGCGACAGCAACGCGCATCCGCATTACAATCAGGATCAGACGATCGCGGTCGTGCACAACGGCATTATCGAAAACTATTTAAAGCTGCGCAAAAAGCTACAGAAAAAAGGCTTTGAGTTCCGTTCAGAGACCGATACAGAGGTCGTGGCGATGCTGCTTGGCTACTACTATAAAGGAAATGTGAATGCCGTTCCGAAAAATGATTCGCAAAATGAATCGAAAGGTAAATCAAAAGGGGAACCAAAAGGTGATCCGATATGTGATCCAGTATGTGATCCGATATGTGATCCAATAGAAGCGATTGTAAAAGTGATGCAGCGCTTAGAAGGCTCCTACGCGCTGGGCATTATTTTTGCCGACCACCCCGACCTCGTGTATTCCGTCCGCAAAGACAGCCCGTTAATCGTAGGGCAGAACGCGGAAGGCAGCCTGATCGCCTCAGATGTGCCGGCGGTATTAAAATATACACGCGAGGTCTATTTTATCCAGAACGAAGAAATCGCGGTTTTAAGCAAGGATGCGGTTCATTTTTACAATATCGACGGCGAAGAGCTTGAAAAAGAGCCAAAACGGATCGAATGGGATATCAATGCGGCGGAAAAAGGCGGTTATGAGCATTTTATGCTAAAGGAAATGTACGAACAGCCAAAAACCGTCAGCGATACGTTAAATCCGCGCATCAAAGACGGCAGAATCGTGATCGAGGAGCTTGGCATGAGCGACGATGAGATCCGGGCGCTGCGCAAGATCCATATTGTAGCGTGCGGCTCTGCCTATCACGCCGGAATGACTGGAAAATATGTACTGGAAGGGCTGGCACGGATTCCGGTCGAGGTAGACCTTGCCAGCGAATTTCGTTACCGGGACCCGATTGTGGAAGCCGGGACACTGGTTATTATTATCAGCCAGTCCGGTGAAACAGCCGATTCGCTTGCCGCACTGCGTGAGGCAAAAAAACGCGGCGCGCTGACGCTTGGCATCGTCAATGTCGTGGGAAGCTCGATCGCCCGCGAAGCAGACCGTGTCATGTATACGTGGGCGGGGCCGGAAATCGCGGTAGCGACGACAAAAGCATACTCGGCACAGCTTATCGCCGAATACCTGCTTGCGATAAAATTTGCACTCGTCCGAGGGAAATTAAGCGACGAAGCAGCAGCTTCCATGATTAAGGACCTGAAAGCGATTCCTGCGCAGATACAGATGCTTTTAGCAAACAAAGAAAATATCCAGCGTTTTGCAAACCGTTACCTGGCGGCACGCGATGTATTTTTTATCGGAAGGGGCATTGACCATGCCATTTCTCTGGAAGGCTCGCTCAAGCTCAAGGAGATCTCCTATATCCATTCCGAGGCGTATGCGGCGGGAGAGCTTAAGCACGGCACGATTTCGCTGATCGAAGAAGGGACGCTTGTGACAGCAGTCGTCACCCAGGAAAACCTGTATAAGAAGGTGCTCAGCAATATCGTAGAGGTACGCACGCGCGGCGCTTTTGTTATGGCAGTGACGAATGAGGATCATACCGAGATTGAAAAATCGGCGGATTACGTTGTTTATATTCCAAAGACAAACCGCTTTTTTACAAATTCCCTGGCAATTATACCGTTGCAGCTATTCAGTTATTATGTATCGGTCGGAAAAGGGCTGGATGTGGATAAGCCGCGGAATCTGGCGAAATCGGTGACTGTAGAATAAAGAGGAGGAGGGTTTACAGCCCTCCTCCTCTTTATTTCTGTCTAAATTGCGATATAAAAATGGCCGATATAGTAAAATAGATGAGAGTTGAGAGGAAGTGAACAATATGCTAGAAATTGTTGTTTGTGATGACGAAGCAGCCGATCTGGATGATGAAATATGGGCTTCAACGAAGGGCGGCAGTATGTGGGAGAATTGCGTCTAATCTGGGTACGGCTTTTTCTGACAGATAACGACATCCTTTTCTTATAACGTTCCTCAACCCGTGATCAAAGTGCTTGCAGTTTTAGAATAAACGCATGAACAGATCGAAGGAATATATCCCAGATTTATTTGGCGGGTTGGTCAATTTCTTTCGGCATGGGATATGCTGATGTGGATGTATCAAATTGGCAACGGTTTTGGTAAATTGTTGCGTTTTTGCACATACAAGGACGCTGGGAAAGGGGATGGGCACGCCCTGGCTGCGTCCGTTCCAGAAGGTTAAGAAGCGCTAAGCATCCTGCGGTTACGCTGAGGCACCGTCCGGGCGCGGCACCTAGTTCGCC
>CAMUPC010000315.1 GCA_947090545.1 uncultured Eubacterium sp.
AGCGTCCCTTCCAGAGCGTCCCTTCCAGAGCGTCTCTCCCAGCGTCCCTCCCAGATCATCCCTCCCGCAAGAAACACAGATTTGCCGCTTTACTTTTCCCACACACATGCGTATAATACAAATATACTTTGCATTCAAACAAAAGGAGTAAAAAACCATGATGGCCATACATGAATCCGCTGAAAATTATTTAGAAACCATCCTCATCTTAAGCAAGGCACTCCCTGTCGTCCGTTCTGTGGATATCGCAAACGAGCTTGGATTTAAAAAATCCAGCGTCAGCGTCGCAATGAAAAACCTAAGGGAAAACGGCTATATCACCGTTACCGGCGCCGGCTTTATCTACCTGACTGACACAGGCCAGGAGATCGCCTCCAAAATCTATGAACGGCACGAGTTTTTTTCGCAATGGCTAAAACGGCTCGGCATCGACGAAAAGACAGCGACTGAGGACGCCTGCAAAATGGAACATTATATGAGCGCGGAAAGCTTTGCCGCAATTAAAAAATATGTAAACGAGCACGATTAGTCATATTTTTTGCGCGGTGCGCATAGATTAGATCAACGAACAACATTCGCAGGTAATCTATGTGCAGTATTGCAGGCTTTTACGATCCTTCGGCAAGCTTTACGGCAAGGCAGGGGGAATTTGAACATATCTTACGGCAGATGGGACAGTGCCAGGCACACCGCGGGCCGGACGATTCTGGGATTTTTTTAAACAGCGAATGCGGCTTGTCGCACACAAGGCTGTCGATTATCGACTTAAAAAACGGCAGGCAGCCGATGACGCGCTCGCTGGGCGACCAGATGTACCATATCGTATACAATGGTGAAATCTACAATATGAAAGAGCTGCGCCAGGCACTGTTTGCGCGCGACGTTATCCCAAAGACCTCCTCAGATACTGAAGTCATCCTCTTATCCTATTTAACATTTGGCACGGAATTTATCAACCGCTTGGACGGCATCTTTGCATTTGCTATTTATGACGAGTATCATAAAAGCATAACGCTGTACCGTGACAGCTTCGGCGTCAAGCCGCTGTTTTATACGATCCGTGAGGGAACGCTTCTTTTTTCTTCCGAATTAAAAGGGCTGTTCTGCTTTCCGGGCGTAAAGGCACGGCTTGATCAAAACGGACTGAACGAGATCTTCGGCATTGGCCCCGCAAGGACTCCTGGAAGCGGCGTTTTCGCAGGAATCTACGAATTAAAGCCAGGCACCTGTCTGACTTACAGCCGCCTGGGACTGATTTCGCATACATATTTCCGGCTGCAAAGCCGCCCGCATGAGGACTCGTACGAGGACACGATTGAAAAGACGCGTTTCCTTATCACAGATGCTATTAAGCGCCAGATGGTATCCGATGTGCCGATCTGTACGTTTCTCTCCGGCGGCGTGGACTCCAGCCTGGTTTCTGCTGTCTGCGCAAAGGAGCTTGCCGCGCAGGGGCAGACGCTTGCAACGTATTCCTTTGATTTTACGGACAACGACAAATATTTTCAGGCAAACAGCTTCCAGCCTTCGATGGACCGTCCGTATGCAGATAAAATGGTCGAATACCTGCATACCGACCATCACTATTTGGAATGCGGCAGCCAGACGCAGGCAGACCTGCTTTATGAATCCGTAGACGCCCATGACCTGCCGTGTATGGCAGATATTGACTCTTCCCTGCTCTATTTCTGTTCCGAAGTAGCAAAGCAGCACAAGGTCGTGCTGACCGGAGAATGTGCGGACGAAGTATTCGGCGGCTATCCGTGGTTCCATAGAGAAACGTTTTTAAACTGCAATACGTTTCCCTGGACGCCTGATCTGTCTCCGCGCAAACAATTGTTAAATAAAGATTTATTAAAAGAACTGGATATGGATGCTTATGTGCAGCATTCCTATGAATCCGCGATCCGAGAAATCCCCCTTCTGCCGGGCGAAAGCCATACCGAAGGAAACCGCCGCCGGATCGGGTATTTAAACATCCGCTTTTTTATGCAGACGCTGTTAAACCGCATGGACCGCACGAGTATGCATTCCGGGCTGGAAGCGCGCGTGCCGTTTGCCGACCGTTCCCTTGTTGATTATGTATTTAATATTCCTTGGGAAATGAAGGCAAAAGACGGCGTCGTAAAAAATGTACTGCGCCAGGCGGCAAGGACGCTGCTGCCGGATGAGATTTTATTCCGCAAAAAAAGCCCGTATCCAAAAACCTACCACCCTTACTATGAGCAGCTTTTATCCAAACGCCTGCGCGCCGTGCTGGAACAGCCCGACTGCCCGCTGCGCCCGCTCGTGGACTCCACTGCGGTTTCGCTGTTTTTGGATAAAACAAAAGACTACGGCGCGCCGTGGTACGGGCAGCTGATGGCAGGGCCGCAGATGATTGCCTATCTGCTGCAAGTCGAATATTTCCTGCGCAAGTACCATGTGGAAATCGTGATTTAAGAATAAAAGCAAATCTGCCAAACGTATTTGAAAAGCGCTGCGAACGAAAATGGCTTTTCAAACACGTTGCGGCAGACAGCAGCGTAGCTTTCCCTGTTTTTTACTGCGGTGCCAGGATCACCGGCTGAAGCTGTTTTCCGTCCAGCGCCGCGCGCAGCGTATCATAAATCAGATCCGTATGTGCAATCATGGAATTCGTTTTCTTTTGATAATTGTCCTGTCCAAACGGCACAAAGTAAATATGCTTCATATTCATCAGCATCCCGATATTTTTAAAGTTCATCCCAAGGGCGTCGTTCGTAGAGATCGAAAGAATCAGCGGCTTTTCATTCCGAAGATGCGCCTTTGCCGCCATTAAAACCGGAGTATCTGTTATGCCCGCGCATAGCTTTGCCATCGTATTGCCGGTACAGGGCGCGATCACCAGCGCGTCCAGATACCCATTGGGCCCGATCGGTTCTGCTTCCTGAATCGTACAAATCCCCTTTTCCCCCGTAATCTCCTCGATGTCTCTGCGAAATTCCGCAGCGGTGCCAAACCGAGTATCCATATGCTGTACATGATCAGAAAAAATCGGAACGATCCTGATATCCTGCTGTGCAAGCTGTGCCGTAACCTCTTTTATCTTTGCAAAGGTACAAAAAGACCCTGTAAATGCAATACCTACTGTCAGCTTCTGCTCCTGCGTCATAGGACTCCACCTCTCTTAAATTAGATAACCTCAAAAAAATTCAAATACGATTCAATAATGTGATACAGCAGCCCCGCTGCGGATTTTGGCGCGTACTTTGCCGGAAGCCCGCCGCAGAGCTTCGCATTCATGCCCCTTTGCGCACAATACGCATAATCCAGTCCGCCAGGCGCAGAAGCAATATCGATCAGTACCGCATCATGGCGGACATGCGACAGCCGTTCCGCACTCAATACAGGCGCCGGAACCGTATTAAAAAGATACAAAAACCTGCTCCAAAACTGCGCATCCAGCCGCTGGCACGCTTCGTCCCCTTCCGGCTCCAGCGAACAGTTTGCAATCGTCACCGCCCCCGGCTCATACCCCATCGGCTCCTCCTTAGCCTGGACAGCGTCCAAGCCGCAGGCTTTTGCAATCGCCAGCTTTTCCGGGTCTTTTTCATATACCGTAACCCTGCCGCCCATCGCCTGCAAACGCTGCGCCAGCACCTGCCCGCACCTGCCATAGCCCATAACCAGCATATCAGCGCCGCAAAGCACTTCTTTCCCGGACAGGATCGCTTCGGCAAGCGCACCTTCCGCCGTGGCAACCGCATTTGTATATGCCGCGCCCTCTTCTTTCATATAATCGACAAAAAAGATTCCCTGCCTGCGTTTGTGTTCTACGATTTCCAGCGGAAAATTGCATCCGAACACATATTGTCCCGCCTGCAATTTGTCTGCGATCTGTTCCAGATATTCCCCGCTCTTTGCCACTGGCAGCATGACTGCGTCGTATCCTCCATCCAGCCAGGAATCACAGTAGGTTACTGTCTGGCCTTTGCTGCAAAGCATCTGAAACAAATACTTCTGGCGTTCTTCCTTTCCCAATATCAGAAAACGTCCCATATCAATGCACCTCCACTATAGTTTATGCTATTGGGGAAGGATGGTTCCTGTTTGGAGTGGGGGAACTTCATGTGATGCGTTTTGGGTGGGGGACGCC
>CAMUPC010000316.1 GCA_947090545.1 uncultured Eubacterium sp.
TTAACCTTCTGGAACGGACGCAGCCAGGGCGTGCCAATCCCCTCTCCCAGCGTCCTCTCCCGCAATCCCCTCCACAATTTAACAAGCAGTCACATTCAAATCATCCAAGTTAGGAGAAAAAAATGCCAAAAAAGAAATTCTACGCAATAAGAAAAGGCAAACAAACCGGCTTATTCACATCCTGGGAGCAATGCAAGCCCCTCGTGCAAGGCTATCCAGGCGCCGTCTATAAAAGCTTTCAGACAGAGCAGGAAGCACTCGCCTACCTGGACGGCAGTGCCCCGCCGCAGGCGAAGCAAATACACGCAGTTCCACCAGTAGAAAACATGCTGGTCGCATATGTGGACGGCAGCTACGAGCATAAAATAAAGCGCTATTCGTTTGGATGCGTGCTCCTGACGCCGCAGGGCGAAGTGATCCGGGAATCCGGCAGCGGCAATGATCCGAAAGCGCTTGCGCTGCGGAATGTGTCCGGGGAGATGATGGGCGCGATGTTTGCGGTAAAATGGGCGGTGAGCCATGGGTATCCGGCGGTGGATATCCGTTATGATTATGCAGGGATCGAGCAGTGGGCGACCCGCGGCTGGCAGGCGAAAAATGAGCTGACCAGACAGTATGCGGACTTTATGGAGCGCTGCGTAGGCAAAATTCAGATTACCTTCCAAAAAATAGCGGCGCATACCGGCGACCAGTATAATGAAGAAGCAGACCAGCTTGCGAAAAA
Organism: uncultured Eubacterium sp.; assembly: GCA_947090545.1. Classification (GTDB taxonomy): domain Bacteria; phylum Bacillota; class Clostridia; order Lachnospirales; family Lachnospiraceae; genus Eubacterium_J. Next base: position 725 of record CAMUPC010000316.1, read on the forward strand.
AGCGCTTGCGGAAGAAGCCTGGGATACCGCAGCCGGTTTCCTGACAGATCGGTAAAGTGAGATGACAGCTATGCAGAATATGAATTATTATTATGATTTTTCAGGCCAGAAATTTGGCTATCCGCTGAGCTTAAGCATCAACGGATTTTCCAGAAGTGTCTTTTCCAGGCAGAGCAGCCTGGAAATTTCTTATATCCTGAAAGGGGAATACGAGGCGGTTACGGCAGATTTTTCCTGTATGCTAAAGGAACGGGACCTGATTGTGATCGCGCCGGATACGATGCATATGATCTGCCCGAAGCAGGAAGCCTGCGGGGAAGCGGTAATCCTTACGATTCATGTGGATTTTTCCCGGATGTCGGATGCGATGGCAGGCGACCGGACGAACGCTTTTCATACAGTCGTCTGTGCGGCGGACAAAAACAGGGATTTTTATATCTGCCTGAAACGAAAGATCGGGCAGTTGCTTGTGATGCTGATGAAGGGCAGGGACAATTTGTATGAGCTGAACGCGATTATGATGGAGCTGGTCAGCTTAGCCGCCAGGCAGGATTTTTCAATGGAGGACCTGCCGCTCCATTCGGATTCGCATGAAAACTATATGAAGGCAATGCAGTATATTGACGGGCATTATCACGAAGAGCTGACGCTGTCGGATATTGCGGAGCAGCTGTCGTTCAGCCTGTCGTATACGTCAAAGCTGCTCAAGCGCTATACAGGCATTCCTTTTGTCAAATATCTTGCGTATGTCAGAGTCCGTGCTTCTTTAGAAGCGCTGCTGGAAGGGCGCAGCAGCATTGAACAGATCGCGGCGGACTGCGGGATGCCGAATGCCAAGGCATATACGGCTGCTTTTAAGGAGCTGTACGGTATCCTGCCGAGCAGCTACCGCAAGCAGTTTCGCAAAAATCTCAAATATGGCAGCAAGGCGCCGCTGAAAAAGATGCAGAAAATGGCGCTGGATGAGGAGCAGAAAGCCCTTTTGCGCCATTTCGTAGAAGAATCTCAAATTCCCGTCTATGAGGACTCTTATCTTTCGATTCAAAAAACAGGCAGCGAGATCGTCTGCCGTGTTCACCAGAAGGCTTTTAAAGTAAGTATGGAGACAGAGGCGGATGGCACGCTGCTGATCCGGTTTCCGGCACAGAACGCATAGAATCTTGATAAAAACGGCGTTTTTTTGTCCTATATTTGCAAAATCTGACAGCCAATCCGAAAAAATAGGACAAAATCTGACGGTTAGTATCTTCCGTTGTGGATGCCTGCATCAAAAAGGTATGTTACAATTGGGAAAAGTAAATCAAAACGGAAAGGAATACAAAGATGAACAAATACCCTCATTTATTCAGCCCTGTCCGTATTGGAGAGACGACCGTAAAAAACCGTATTTTTATGCCGCCGATCTCTACCAATCTGGCAGACAAGGGCTATGTAACCGACGACCTGGTCGCCCATTATGCGGCAAGGGCAAAAGGCGGCGTAGGCTTGATTGTTACAGAAGTGACAACGATAGAGCCGACGTACACATATCTGCCCGGCGATATGTCGATCCATGACGACTCCTTTATCCCGGGATGGGAAAAGCTGACAAAAGCGGTGCACCAGTATGGGGCAAAGATCCTGCCGCAGTTGTTCCATCCGGCGTATATGGCATTTCCGATACCTGGCACGCCGCGGCTGATCGCGCCATCCAATGTCGGCCCTTATTATGCCAAGGAAGCACCGCGCGCCGTTACCGCTGAAGAGCTGCAAGTCATTATCCGTCAGTTTGGCGAGGCGGCGCGCCGGGTCAAGCAGGCAGGAGGAGACGGCGTGGAGATTCATGCGGCACATGCACACGGGCTGCTTGGCGGTTTTTTATCCCCGCTTTACAATAAGAGGACAGATGCATACGGCGGCGACTTAAACGGCAGGCTGCGGCTGGCGCTGGAAGTGGTCGCACAGGTACGCCAGGAATGTGGAAAGGATTTTATCATTGATGTACGCATCTCCGGGGATGAATATACGGACGGCGGCCAGAACTTAAATGACAGCATCTATGTCGCAAAGCAGTTGGAAAAAGCCGGAGCAGATTTTATCCACGTATCCGGCGGCACAACGATTATGCGCGGCAGCTCGATTCCGGCACCCGGCACGCCGATGGGCTCCCATATCAGGCTTGCAGAAGAGATCAAAAAGCATCTTTCGATCCCGGTTGCGTCCGTTGGGCGGATTACCGAGCCATGGCTTGCAGAAGAGCTGATTGCCAACGGCAAGACGGATATCTGTATGATCGGTAGGGCAAACCTCTGTGACCCTGCGTTTTCCGAAAAGGCGAGACAGGGCATGGAAGATAAGATCTGCCCATGCATCGGCTGCCTGCGCTGCTTAAACGGCGTGATGTTTGGAAAGCGGATCGCCTGCACTGTCAACCCGGCACTGGAAGCAGTATTGGAAAACGTATCCGTATCAGAAGCCAAAGCACCAGAGCTTTCCATGGAGCAGGTGCCGCAGGCACAGCAAAAAAAAGACATCCTCGTAATCGGCGGCGGCGCGGCAGGCATGGAAGCAGCATGTGTCGCGGCAGAGCGCGGCCATCATGTCGTACTCTGTGAAAAAGAAAAAGAACTGGGCGGCGAGCTTCGGATTGCAGCAGTGCCGATTGCCAAACAGGACCTGACAAAGGTTGTGAAATATCTGACTGCAAGGCTTGCAGCCGCAGGCGTAGACGTACGCCTTGGCTGTCCAATGATAAAAGAACTGCTGACCGGCGAATTTGCAGGCTATGAGGTGATCGCCGCAACAGGCGCTTCTCCGATGATCTTACAGCCGTTTACCGCTTTCAAGCAGTGGATGAGCGCAGACGATGTTTTGGCTGGAAACGCATTTCCGGGCAGGAAGGTAGTGGTGCTGGGCGGGGGTTCTGTCGGCTGCGAAACTGCGGACTATCTGGCGCCGCTGGTAGACGACCTGTTTCCAAGAAACCGCGAGATCATACTTTTGGAAATGGCAGACAGCATTATGTTGCAGGAAACTGGCCCTGGCAGGAGCCTGCTTGTCCAGCGTATGAGAAAAAAAGGTGTTCAGATTGTGTGCGGCGCGAAAGTGGAACGTGTTGATGCAGAACATATTTATTATACGAAGGATGGCAGCGAATATTGTATTGATGATGCGGATACACTTGTATTTGCGGTAGGTTATTGTATTGACCCGGGTATGGAAGAGATGCTTAAGGAGAGCGGGGTGGATTACCATATGATTGGGGATGCGCGGATGGTTGGGAATATTAAGAGTGCGGTAGCTGAAGGGTATGAGATTGGGCTGAGGATTTAAGAAGAGGGGTTGCGGGGGGACGCTGGGAGAGGGGATTGGCACGCCCTGGCTGCGTCCGTTCCAGAAGG
>CAMUPC010000317.1 GCA_947090545.1 uncultured Eubacterium sp.
TTTTATGGTATATATTGAACTGGTAAAGTAGAAGAAATTCAACATAATGTGAAAGAACGGAATTGTATAGACATGGTGAAATTTCGGTTTATAGTGTATCGATTTGATATCCGCATCCGTAAAATAATCTTTTCCCTTGACCGGCGCCTGCACGCTTTTTTTGATCTCGGTAACCACATTCGCCTTTAATGTCTCAAGCTGTCGGCGGGCTGCCTGATCGACTTCCCCTTTTATCATACTTTCGATATGTAACGACTGCTTTAGGCGTTCCAGCTCCTCGCCTGTCATCCCGTAGGTACTGTTTTGGATCTGGTTTTTCAGCATCCCGGCAAGCTCCTTTTTCAGACGTTCCTCCAGCGCTCTTTTTTCTTCGTCTGAAAAAAGCTTGGATACGTCCGCCTGTGAAAGTGCCTGTTCCAATGCTTTTTGTACCGCAAGCCGGATATATTTTTTCTGTTCTTCGGTAAAGGTTCCGTCGCCGGAAATCCCAAGATCCGCTAACAGTACCGCTATCACGTCCCGCAGTTCATCTTTCCCGACTGCGACCGCTTCGATTTCTCCATTTGAAAGTATTTCATAAAGCTTCTCGCTGCTTAATTCTTTTTCCACCGCATCCTGAATCCTGCCGGCGAGAATATCCGTACTGAGTGTATCCAGCACCCGGCCGCTGACATCATCCGAGATCCGCTCGATGCGCTCCGGCGTGATCCGCACGGCTTCCCCTTCTCCGGTAGACGCCTTTGTCCTGTCGGCAAATAAATAGATCACAAGCAGGGCCGCCGCTAAAATAATGACGCATCCTGCGACCAGAAACGCCGCTTTTCTGCGGTCTGTTTCTTCATACTGGTTTTCATTTTGTTCCATAAAAATTTCCTTTCTTTCCATATTTTTTTGCAGGAAATACTTTTCAACTGCATGATTTTTTGCTATATTAGTATTTGTAATTGCTGTTCGTTAAACTACTTACATGAATTTAAGAGGTGTACCATTGAATCCAGATGACCTATTTCAACTGATTGTACTTGTGATTTTACTGATTCTTTCTGCGTTTTTTTCTTCGGCAGAAACTTCACTGACAACCTTTAACCGTATCCGAATGCGTACGTTAGCGGATGAAGGGAATAAACGCGCCGCGCGTGCCTTAAAGGTAACGGAGGACTCAGGCAAAATGCTGAGCGCCATATTAATCGGCAACAATGTTGTCAACCTGTCAGCCTCAAGCATTGCCACAACACTTGCGCTCCGTCTATTCGGCAGCGTCGGCGCAGGTATCGCAACCGGTATTTTAACCGTATTGATTCTGATTTTTGGTGAAATTTCTCCAAAAACACTTGCCACGCTTCATGCAGAAAAACTCGCTATGGCTTATGCCGGCATCATCCAGTTTCTGATGATGCTGCTCACGCCTGTGATTATCGTTATTAACAAGCTGTCCAACCTGTTTTTGCTTCTGCTGCGCGTAGACCCTAACAAAAGCCGGGATACCCTGACAGAAGAAGAACTCAAAACGATTGTGGACGTCAGCCATGAAAGCGGCGTAATTGAAACCGAAGAACGGGAAATGATCCACAACGTCTTTGATTTTTCGGATGCGCTTGCAAAAGAAATTATGACGCCGCGTATCGATATGACCTTTGTCAAGGCTGACAGTACTTATCATGAAATCCTGGAAATTTACCGGGAGGACCACTATACAAGGATGCCGGTTTATGAAGAAACGACCGATAACGTCATCGGTATCCTGAATATGAAAGACCTGCTGCTCTATGATGATGTGGAGCATTTTTCAGTATCCAACATCCTGCGCGAGCCATTCTTTACTTATGAAAAGAAAAACACGGCGGAGCTGTTTTTGGAAATGCAGACAAAGTCCATTAATCTGGCGGTCGTACTGGATGAATACGGCATTACTGCCGGCATGGTCACAATGGAGGACCTGCTGGAAGAGATCGTTGGCGAAATCCATGACGAATACGACGGCAACGAGGAAGCCATGCTTACCAAAATCAGCGACACGGAATATCTTGCCGCCGGCTCTATGAACCTGGACGACTTATGCGACGACCTGGATATCCATTTGACCTCCGACGACTATGACTCGATCGGCGGCTATTTTATCGGCAGGTGCGACCATCTGCCCGTGGAAGGAGAACAGATCACGACAGAAGAACAGATCGTCCTGACCGTAACCTCTGTGAACAAAAACCGGATTGAACAACTGCGGATTCAGCTCCCGGAGCCTGGCTCACAAGACGACTGACACCGTATGTGACAAACAGCATCTTCCGCTCATAAGGCGGCGGCCGTATACAGGAGCGGGCATCTGCACCTGATGGCTGCCGCTGCTTTTTTTGTGCACCCGCAGCCCGGTACGTTCGCGGCACACAGCCGCCTGCCGCACGCAGCACCAGCTCTGCCGTATGCATCAGCTCCTTTGGAAAATCATACTGACATTCTAATGCCGCTGTGCGTACCTGCCTGCGGACAAACCGCTCGATCTTGCCTCTTTCACTCATATGCCGAAAGACCGGATGATACGGAATCACCGCGAGCTCCTCTTCTCCAATCCGGTAGAGCCTGCTGATATTTTTGCGATTGTACAGGGATTCCTCATAGTATGGACTGACCAGATAGATCACTTTACCACGAAACGCATGTCTGCGCTGAAAGTAAGCGTCCAGATTTTGACGCTCCTGTGAGATCGTTACGACAACCACATCTGCCTGTGACAGCAAATACTCGGAAAGCTGGTCTTTGCCGCTGCCGCAGTCAATAAATGCCATGCCCGACATCTGTTCCGCAAAGCTTAGAACCGTACCGATCCCGATTTGATCCTGCTTGGGATAGCTGTCCTGCTTTTTGTATTCCCCCTGCGGCAGATAATAGATCCGTCCCCTGGCAGACGAAACCAAATAGGACAGCAGCACTGCTTTTGTCAGCTTTCCACGTTTTGCAAGCCAGCACAGCTCTTCCCAGCTATCCTGTGTGAAAGCTTCGCTGTTGTTTTTGCTTTTTCCAGTTCCCAGCCTGAGGGATAAATCCCCTTCCTGGTTGCCGCTTTGAAACAAAATAATCCTTTTGTTCCATGCTTCTGCACAGACGCTTGCGATGGCTGCCATACCGCTTGTTGTCCCACAGCCGTCCTCTTCACTCCAAAATGCAATTTTCAATGTTTCCTCCATTTCTGTTGAATGCTTTATTTATCAATTTGCTGTTCATTCACCCGTATCTTTGCGTTCCTTTATCCTGCTATATTTCTGGTATCTGCGGCTGCTGCTATCTTTCCATGCTTCGCATCTGTAATGGCACGGGCAATCTGAACGCGGTCACGGGTTTCCAGCATCTGCATTAATTTCATAAGTACCTGCTCCATGCTTTTGGAAATTTGCGAAAACTGAGACAGCACGCCATACTGCATCTTGATCCGGTATGCTTCATCCGCCGGATCATACGGCAGGAACAGCCACTGTTCGATCAGATTGCCGCTGTCTGCAAGATAAGACTTTATTTGCTGTATGATTTGTTCTGTGCGCACCCAGTCTCTGCTAAAACCGCGCAGAAGGACTGTGGCTGGCATACTGCACTGCTGCATGTGCCTGCTGTAAGCGTCCAGATTTGTGCGCTCGCAGTCTGTCACAAGAATCCGCTCGCTGCACAGAGCCAGGCATAGCTGCTGCGGCATTGTTCCCAACTGCACAAATATGTAATCGTAATCCAGCTCGTGCCATTGTACAAGCGGATACCAGCGTATGAAATCGACGCTGCGGGATGTTACTGCTGTTAACTGTTTGTCGGGTGTTGGGATGCAGTGGAACAAGCTGCCGTCTTTGGAGTTGTCAATGACGCAGATACGTTTTCCTGTGTTTTGCATGGCGTAGGCTGTGTACATGCAGAGGTCTGCTGGGGTATTGCCGTAGAAACCTATTATTTTAGGCAAATTTTCACCTGCTTTCTTTTTCTTTTTTTGGGGGGTTCTTACTTGTATTGTGTGTTAGAGCGGGTTTTTTGCGGGTGGGACGCTGGGAGAGGGGATTGGCACGCCCTGGCTGCGTCCGTTCCAGAAGGTTAAGAAGCCCTAAGCATCCTGCGGTTACGCTGTGG
>CAMUPC010000318.1 GCA_947090545.1 uncultured Eubacterium sp.
ATTACCTTCATCTGTTTGCCTGGCTTTTACCGGCTTTAATCAGTGCTTCCCTAAAAACAACGCTGAAATCTGGCATATCCTTTGGGAGTGCACTGGCAATGGTTATCAGTTATGCAAACTGGCACTCTATCGGCTGGGCAGTCGTTCATGGCCTGATGGGGTGGCTGTATGTGGGCTATTACATCATCAAATACTAAAACTTTAGGTCTGCGGCAAAAGAGAGGGGGACAAAACTATGTTGAAAATCGCGTTTTTTCTGCTGGGTATTTCCATTTGCGTATTTGCTTGGATCATGCTGCGTGAGCCAAGGACCTTGTGGAGCGGTGTTTCGCTGCTGGTGGTATTACTCTGTTCGGCAGTTACGATGTTTTTTCTTCTGACGAAATATGCGGATTGGCTGGCCGAGCATGATTTGCTCATGAATATTCTGGTGGCGTTGCTTCTATTGATGGTGGGCTGTGCGCTTGTGTTTCCTGTTATCTTTATCGTTACTCTTTTCATTGAGGGAATCAAATTAATCCGGCACGAGGGCTTGAAACCGGCAAATCTTCTGACCATGCTGTTTTCTGTTTTGCTGTATTTCTATCTGGCTGTCTGGCCGGTGATTGGGGGCCTGGAAAAAGGAAGGATTGGAACCAAGCTCTATGTGCTTATCAGTCTTTCCGCCGTTTATGTGCTGGCGCTGATGGCCGTCTATCTGCTCTCTGCGGCGTTGAATCTGTTTCACTTGAAAAAGCGCCGGGGAGCCGATTATATCATTGTCCTGGGAGCCGGGGTGATCGGCACCAGGGTCACGCCGCTGCTTGCCGCCCGGATCGACAAGGGAATCGAACTGCTGTATGACAATCCCGATGCGGTATTGATTCTATCCGGCGGACAAGGCCCAGGCGAAGATATTGCCGAAGGCGAGGCTATGGCAAGGTATGCGGAACAAAGAGGTGTGGGTCTGGAAAAAATTATCGTAGAGGGAAAGTCCACATCGACAGAGGAGAATCTGCTGTTTTCCAGAGAACTCATGAGTCGGGACCGTCCCAGGGCCATCGTTGTAACGACAGCTTATCATGTGTTCCGGGCACTGCTCCTGGCAAAGCAGCAGGGATTGAAGTGTGTCGGTTTTGGAGCAAAGACAAAATGGTACTTCACACTGAACGCATTGATTCGTGAGTTTGTTGGTTACTTGAGCCTGGCCTGGAAACAGCACGCTGTTGTGGCTGCTTTGATTTTCGTTATAGCTGCATTTGACGTGTAAAGGCACAGTTGAGAACGGTCATGGCCTATCAGTCCACCGTCAGCCGGATCAAGCAGTCGGATGTCAACACGGTCATGAACATCTACGCCCACGCCACCAGGGGGCAAAGCGTTCTAGCGCAAGGCTTCTGGACAAGGTAGTGAGCAGCGGCTGACGAGGTTTTCCCTTAAATTTTCTCGTAAGGGAAAAAATCAAGGGAAAAGAGCAGGTGGACAAGTCTCAAAACCCTTGAAAACACTGGATTTCCGGGGGATAGAGGCCCTATTGATAGACAAACTTGAATTTGTTTAAAGAAATGATATAATTTGAAAGAAGGAAATTATTTTGGAATTTCCGATTTCGGTTATATCATTTTTTTTGCAGGCAGTATGAATAGAATGGGAAGGAATGGTGGGTGGTGACGGAAGGAATGATGCAGAGAGGAATGCAGGAGGAAGAAAGGACGGCGGGAAAAGTATATCTTGTTGGCGCTGGGCCGTCGGACCCGGAGCTTCTTACGTTAAAGGGGATGCGGGTGCTGAAAAAGGCGCAGGTGGTGATTTATGATGCGTTAATCGGGCATGGGATCTACAGTATGATTCCGCAGGAGGCGGAAAAGATCGCAGCCGGGAAACGGGCGGGAAACCATACGATGAAGCAGGAGGAGATCAATCGACTGATTTTGGAGCAGGCGCAAAAGGGAAAGTGCGTTGTGCGGCTTAAGGGCGGCGACCCGTTTTTATTTGGCAGGGGCGGGGAAGAGCTGGAGCTTTTGATACAGCACCAGATCCCGTTTGAGATCGTGCCGGGTGTAACGTCTGCGGTAGCTGCGGCGGCGTATGCGGGGATTCCGGTGACCTATCGGGGCATTTCCTCAGGTGTGCATATCCTGACGGGGCATAAAAAAAGGGGGGAACCGCTGGGCATTGATTTTGAAGCGCTTGTCCGTGCCGGCGGAACGTTTGTATGTTTAATGGGAATGGCGGTGCTGCACGAGATTACGGCTGGCTTTTTGCAGGCAGGTATGGCGCCCGGGACGCCTGCCGCAGTCATTGAGCAGGGAACGAGCGCCAGGCAGAAAAGTGTGCTTGCCCCGTTATCAGAACTGGAAGCAGAAGCAGCCAGGCAGCATGTAAAGGCGCCTGCGGTAATTGTGATCGGGGAGGTGGCAGCATGTGGAAAACAATATGCATGGCGGGACAAACTGCCATTGTCCGGCTGCCGGATTCTTACCACAAGGCCAGCTTCCCGCAGCGGGGCGCTTACAGAACTGCTGCGCGGCCAGGGGGCAGAAGTATTAGAAATACCAACGATCCGTACCAGGATCAGGGATGCTGGAACGCAGCTTTCGGAAGCGCTTGCACAGATCGGGGACTATCAGTACGCTGTGTTTACCTCACCCGCAGGCGTAGAGTATTTTTTTGAACTATTGGACAGAATGGAGCTGGATGTGCGCTGCATCGGGCAGATAAAGCTTGCCGTAATCGGCAGCGCAACAGGCGATGCATTAAAAAAGCACGGGCTTCGCCCACAGTTGATGCCGAACCACTATAACGGCACCGCACTCGGAAAGCTGCTGAATGCTTCCATGCAGGACGGAGACCGGGTGCTGCTGCTTCGCTCATCGATCGGAAGCAGAGAACTGGTAGAGCAGATCCAGGCTGGAAAGAAGATCAGCGTCACTGACTTGGCGATTTACGATACCCTTTATGAAGCGGTAAAAAAGACGGACCAAAGGGATGATGCGGTACCGGATGCGTATTTGAAGGCACTGCTGGAGGAAGGGGAGATCGATCTTGTGATGTTTACAAGTGCATCTACTGTGCGCGGATTTGTGGCGATGACGCAGGGAGCGGATTATACAAGGGTACGGGCTGTCTGTATCGGGAAGATGACGGCGGAACAGGCGGCTTTTTATGGGATGCAGGTGTATATGTCTGAAAAAGAGACGGTTGAGAGCATGGTGCGGTGTGCTAAGCGGCTTTGTGGGCGGCAAACTTGAAAGGATCGGGCAATTAGACTTTGTGGTTGAAAGATGGGGGGATCTTGCGGGTGGGACGCTGGAGGGAGGGGAGCGGGGCTTCCTTCCTGTTCCGGTTCCAAAATGTAAGGAGCCCTAAGCATCCTGCGGTTACGCTGTGGCACCGTCCGGGCGCGGCACCTAGTTCGCCCTGGCGTTCCGCCAGCAGCTAAAGGTGCCGCTTGGCTTCGCCCCTGCGTGATCGAGCAGGATACTAAGGGCTCCTAACATTTTTCCACAGTCACAGGAAGGAAGCCCCGCTCCCCTTCCTCCGGCTGGTTATCGCAGGTTCTACATAAGTGTTGGCATACAGACGGTGCTTCATTTATTAAAAATAAAAACCCTGTATAATCGTTACGTTGCTATTACCGCATGAAAACAAACATTTATTAAATATATGCTACATAATCCTTACGTCACTATTATTACATGAAAACAAGTATCTACAAAACATATGCTATAAAACCCTTACGTTACTATTACCACATGAAAACAAGCATCTACTAATTTGAGTTTCCTCATTTTTTCTTGTCTACTTTCTGCAAAGCTGCATAAATACAAAACGGATGAGGAATTGTCAGTTGTGATAGACTCCTTTATGGAAAACACTGGTTTTATGCAGCTTCCAGAGGTGCAAATTTAAAAAATGAGGAAACTCAAATCTACAAAACATATGCAGCAATAAACGACATTATTTTTGCAGAACCCTGGAAAGCCAGCCGGGAGAGGGGATGGGCACGCCCTGGCTGCGGCCTTGTAAGAAGGTTTAGAAGCCCTTAGCATCCTGCTGAGCCAAAGCAGGGGCGAAGCCAAGCGGCACCTTTAGCTGCTGGCGGAACGCCAGGGC
>CAMUPC010000319.1 GCA_947090545.1 uncultured Eubacterium sp.
CGCCCTGGCTTACAGCCAGAAGCTAAAGGTGCCGCTTGGCTTCGCCCCTGGGTTATCGAGCAGGATACTAAGGGCTCCTAACATTTTTCCATAGTCACAGGAAGCCAGCCCCGCTCCCCTTCCTCCGGCTGGTTTTCGCAAGCTCTAAATAAGATTGGCTTACAGTCAGGTGCTTCATGCCAGCCAGAAATTAGAGCATAGAACACTGTACAAGCTGATCAAGCTGCGCCCCTGTCGTAAAGAAAAGAAATGGAAAGGAAACAGAAAAGAAACAGGAAAGAAGCAGGAAAGAAGCAGAAAAGAAACAGAAAAGAAGCAGAAAAGAAGCAGAAAAGAAACAGAAAAGAAACAGGAACCCACAAGGAATGCGTCCTGATCAGTGTACCGTCATTTTTTGTAGAACATGCGAAAACCAGCCGGGAGAGGGGATTGGCACGCCCGGGCTGTGCCTTGGAAGAAGGTTTAGAAGCCCTTAACATCCTGCTGAACAAAAGCAGGGGCGAAGCCAAGCGGCACCTTTAGCTGCTGGCTGAAAGCCAGGGCGAACTAGGTGCCGCGCCCGGACGGTGCCACAGCGTAAATGCAGGATGTTTAGGGATTCTTAACCTTCTGGAACGGACGCAGCCCGGGCGTGCCAATCCCCTCTCCCAGCGTCCTCACATCCACAAATCCTCAACACTCCATCATTCAGCTTAATCTGGGTCAAAACACAATATTTTCCTTACAAAACTGTAAGCATTTCCCCCAATAACTGAAAGCATACCGTAATCCTCCTGTGATATCATAAAATCAACTCAAGCAACACCAATCTAAAAAAGGAGTTTACAACATGCATACAATCTTACAAGCAAAAAATCTATGCAAATACTACGGCGCCGGAGAAAACCAGGTAAAAGCCGCAGACCACATCAACCTTACCATCGAACAGGGCGAGTTTACAGCTATTGTCGGAAAGTCGGGTTCTGGGAAAAGCACGCTGCTGCATCTGCTGAGCGGGCTGGATACGCCGACGGCGGGCAGTGTGTTTGTGCGTGGCAGGGATATTTTTCAGATGAAGGAAGAAGAGCTGGCTATTTTTCGCAGAAGGAAGATCGGGTTTATTTTCCAGGCGTTTAACCTCGTGTCGTCGATTAATGTATGGGAAAATATTGTGCTTCCGCTGGGGCTGGATGGCAAGGAGCCGGACGAGGCTTATTTGGAGGAACTGATTCGTGTGCTGGGAATTGAGAACAGGCTGCGCCATCTGCCGAATGCACTGTCCGGCGGGCAGCAGCAGAGGGTGGCGATTGCGCGGGCGCTGGCGGCGAAGCCGGATCTTGTGTTTGCGGATGAACCGACGGGAAATCTGGATTCACGGACGAGCGAGGAGGTGGCTGCGCTGCTGAAGCTGTCGGCAAAGAGGTATGGGCAGACGATTGTTATGATTACGCATGATGAGGAAATTGCGCAGGCGGCAGACCGGATTATGGTTATGGAAGATGGACGGGTGGTGGATTTTACATGAAAACGATTGTGAGAGTGGCGTGGAGCAACAACAAGAAAAACAAGACGAGAAGCATTCTGATTATGGCGGCGGTGTTTTTATCATCGGTTTTGCTGACGGTGATCTGTACGTTCGCATCGTGGCTGTTAAGGAGCGAAAAGGCGAATGCAGATTATAATTATGGCAGCCATTACGGGACATTTCGGGATGTAAAGGAGAGCCAGCTTAGGGAAATCAGGAGGCATGGAGAGTTTTCAAAAATCGGGCTGATGGCGCAGGCGGGGATTTTTAAGATGGAAGGCAGGGTGAGCTTTCTGGCGCTGGATCAAGGGGCGAGGGAGTTTTCCCATATAGACAGGCGGTTTTCAGAAGGGAGCTATCCGCAGAAAGAGGATGAGATTGCGGCGCAGCGGGAGTTTTTTGAAAAAAACGGTTATGAGGATCTTAAGGTCGGAGATACGGTGACGCTGGAGTATCGGCGGGATTTGCAGCAGAAATACGAACCGCGCGTATTTACCGTTAGCGGGATTTTAAAGTCGCCTGAGGATGCGCAGGAACAGCAGGTGTTTTTGGTATGTGCGTCTAACGAGCTGATCCAGGCGCAGTATGAGCCGGAAGAGGCAGCTTATACAGTGGCGTTCCGGCTGGGAGAGGACGTGGCGATTACGTATGATAATGCAGAGGACGTGATCCGGGAGCTTGCAAAAAGCTGCGGCATTGAGGAAACAAAGGTGTCGGTCAATGGGAGGTATCTGCTGTATACGCTCAATACAGGAGCTGAGACGCTTGTCAGCGCCGGAGTGATTGGGTTTATGGTTATTTTATTTTCGGTTATGATTATTTACAATATTTTTCAGGTAGGCATTGCGCAGAATATACGGGAATATGGAAAAATACGCGCGCTCGGCGCCACAAAAAAGCAGATGCGCAGGCTGATCTATCAGGAAGGGCTGTCGTTAGCAGTATGCAGCATACCGCCTGGTGTTGTAACAGGCGCATTTCTTTCCTGGGCAAGCGCTCTTTGGATTATGAGACAGGGAAACATTGTGTCCGGGGAAGAACGTATAATGGTCAGTGTCATTTCGCTTCCGCATCTGCTGCTTGCCGCGGCATTGGCGCTGCTTACAGTCGTGCTGGCACTGCGCACGCCGATGAAAATGGTAGCCGCGATTTCCCCGATTGATGCGCTGCATTATACAGAAAGCACAGGACGCCCGGGAGCAGGATTTCGCAAGGGCAGAAAAAGGATCAGCGTTTATGCGCTTGCCGCAGCAAATATCGCGGCAAATAAAAAACGGACGGCAATGACGATTGTGACGATGGGATTATCGTGCGTGCTGTTTGTAGTTGTTGCAAACTGCCTTGGAAATATGGATGAAGAGTATGAAGCAAGAAAAAATGTAGAATATGGGCGGGTTCAGATAGAATTGCAGTATTCGGATGGGGACACCGCGTACCCTGAAAATAATCTGGACGCAATCTTAAAAAACAATCCGCTAAACCATACGTTGCAGCAACAGATCCTGGCGCTGGACGGCGTGACAGGAATAAAAAGCAGAAACATCCTGGCGTCAAAGATCAATGGCGAGAAATCAAGTATCGCAGTATTTGACGAGGAAAGCTTTGAACAGGCAAAACAGGCAAACGGAAGCGTATTCGGCGAGGTTGACTATCAGGAAGGAAAAAAGCAGGATGCTTTTTATTACGGCTGGTCGTATTATCTGGAAGAAAACGGGTATCAGCTTGGGCAGGCATTGACGGCAGAGCTGGAAAACGGCACAGAAACGGCCAAGGCAAACGGCATACTGCCCGGCTCGTTCGGCAGTATATCAGCAGATTTTGTCATTACAGAAGAGACGTATAATAGAATGGGATTTTCGAGTGATTCGCCAGGATGGTTGTGGGTCGACTGTGAGCCAGAGCATGAACAAACCGTGTGTACAGAACTGGAACGGCTGCTGGATGGGACAGAGCATGTGATGATAACAGCATATGCGCAGGAAGTAAAAAAAGCGAAGGCGTCAATCAGAAGCATAAAGTCCGGCTGCTACCTCTTTTTAGTGATTCTGGGCATGATAGGGTTTATGAACCTGGCAAATACGATGATTTTAAATATTATTACAAAAAAACAGGAGTATGGCATCTTACAGGCTGTCGGCATGACGAACCGTCAGTTAAATGCGAGCCTTCAGCTACAGGGAATGCTGATGTCGGCAGGAACTGTATTGGTGGCAGTCGCGGTCGGGCTGCCGGTGGGGTATGCGTGCTTTCGGTATGGGAAGGAGATTGCGATGTATGGGTTGTCCGTTTATCGGGTGCCGGTTGCAGAGATTGGGTGTATGGTTGTGGGAATTGGGCTGTTGCAGGCGGGGTTGTCGTATTTGTTGAGCAGGAATTTGAAAAAAGAGTCGCTGGTGGAGAGGATACGGTATCAGGAATAGAATGGGGAGTTGAGATGGGAGGACGCTGGAGGAAGGGGAGCGGGGCTGGCTTCCTGTTCCGGTTCCAAAATGTAAGGAGCCCTAAGCATCCTGCGGTTACGCTATGGCACCGTCCGGGCGCGGCACCTAGTTCGCCCTGGCGTTCCGCCAG
>CAMUPC010000320.1 GCA_947090545.1 uncultured Eubacterium sp.
CAATGCTGTGCCAAGTGCCGCGCCCGGACGGTGCCACAGCGTAACCGCAGGATGCCTAGCGCTTCTTAACCTTCTGGAACGGACGCAGCCAGGGCGTGCCAATCCCCTCTCCCGGCGTCCCCCCCTTCCGCAAATTATCAGCATACTCCCACACCCCCACCCAAACTGCCACAATTTTTTTAAAAACTCTGAAAAAAAATACTTTTTTCTTGCAATTCCCCACATTATCATATACAATATAACAAAAAGTTATTATCATAATAATTTTTTATCATCCCGCATCTTTTTTTGCACCCGGATCGATAAAAATAAACACCCCTACCGAACATCCAACCACAAGGAGGAAAGATATGAGCAGGTTATCAGTAATTTCCACGGACAAAGTAAATTCCACCACAGAAAAACTCATGAAGGAATTTACGCAGCGCATTATCGCAAATCCGCCAGGCGTCTGTCCGGTCGACATGCAGCTTGCGTTCCTAAAGGTGTGCCATGCGCAGACCTGCGGAAAGTGCGTGCCGTGCCGCATCGGGCTTGGTATTTTGGAGGAGCTTTTAGAAAGCGTCCTGGACAATACGGCAACAATGGAGACACTCGAACTGATTGAACATACGGCAGTCAACATTAAAAACTCGGCGGACTGCGCGATCGGCTTTGAATCCGCGCGCATGGTGCTGGCTGGCTTTGAAGGATTTAAGGAGGATTATCTATCGCATGTCCAGGAGCATCAATGTACAGGTACGTTTGAGCAGCCGATCCCCTGCGTGACGCTGTGCCCGGCAAATGTAGACATCCCAGGCTACATCGCCCTCGCCGGGGAAGGACGCTGCGCGGATGCGGTACGCCTGATCCGCAAGGACAACCCGTTCCCGACAGCCTGTGCGCTGATCTGTGAGCATCCGTGCGAATCCAGATGCCGCCGTACCATGATCGACGATGCAATTAATATCCGCGGCATGAAGCATTATATTATGGACAAAGCGCACGCCAGCGAAGTCCCGGTGCCGTCATGCGCGGCTCCAACCGGAAAAAAAGTAGCGGTGATTGGCGGCGGCCCTGCCGGGCTTACCGCAGCATATTTTTTGCAGCTTATGGGCCATCAGGCGGTTATTTTTGAACAAAAGGCACAGCTTGGCGGGATGCTGCGCTACGGTATCCCAAACTACCGCTTCCCGCGGGAACGCCTGCTGGAAGATATCGGCGCGATTCTTTCTACCGGCATAGAAGTAAAGCTGAATACTTCCATCGGCACACAGGAGCTGGGCGAAATCAACGATACATACGACGCCGTTTTTATCGCCATCGGAGCACATGCGGAAAAACGGCTGAACTTAGAAGGCGAGGACAGCGGCAATGTCATTTCCGCCGTCGAGATGCTGCGTGAAATCGGCGACGGCAACTATCCTGATTTCAGCGGAAAGCGCGTACTTGTCGTAGGCGGCGGCAACGTCGCGATGGACTGCGCAAGGACGGCGATCCGTTCCAGGGCAAAGACCGTCAGCATCGTCTACCGCCGCCGCAAGGAAGATATGACCGCGCTCCCTGCCGAGGTGGAAGGCGCTATTGCAGAAGGCATCGAGCTGCTGACACTGAAAGCGCCGCTGCGCATTGAAGCAGACGAAAACGGAAACGCAAAAGCACTTTGGGTGCAGCCGCAGATGATCGGCGCAGTCAAAGGCGGACGCCCTTCGCCCCGAAAAGCGGACAAAGCGGAAGAACGTTTAGAATGCGACGTCATTTTAATGGCAGTCGGACAGGATATTATATCCGAACCGTTTGCACAAGCCGGGATCGCGACAAAGCGCGGACAGTTTTCCGCCAACGCTTCCTGTGAGCTCAACCGGGTCGGCATGTATGCAGGCGGCGACTGCGTGACAGGACCTGCGACAGTTATCAAGGCAATCGCGGCGGGCAAGACAGCGGCGGCAAATATCGACGAATTTTTAGGCTTCCATCATGCGATTTCCGTAGACGTGGATATTCCAGAACCGCTGTTAAATGACAAGCTCCCATGCGGCAGAGTGAATCTGGGCGAAAAAGAATCATGGGCACGCAAGGATAATTTTGACGGCATCGAATATACAATGAGCGACGAAGAAGCATTGCAGGAAGCAAGCCGCTGCCTGCGCTGTGACCGCCACGGATGCGGTGTATTGAGAGGAGGAAGACAGGACAGATGGTAAATTTGACAATCGATCATAAACAGGTGCAGGTGCCGGAAGGCACGACCATTTTAAAAGCTGCCGCAGCCGCAGGCATTGAGATCCCAACGCTCTGTTTTCTAAAGGATTTAAACGAAATCGGCGCCTGCCGCATCTGCTGCGTGGAAATCGAAGGAAAAGAGACGCTTGCGGCATCGTGCAATACAAAAGTCGAGGAAGGCATGGTTGTCTATACCAGCAGCCTTAAAGCACACTATGCGCGCAGGATGAACTTGCAGATCATCCTTTCCCAGCACGATTTCCGGTGCGCGGCGTGCCAGAGAAACGGAAGCTGTTCCCTACAGAAAATCTGCGCAGATATGAACATCAACGACGTGCCGTTTCATCAGGACTATGAAAAAAGCGAATGGGACGTAAGCTTTCCGCTGATCCGCAATGCGGGCAAATGCATCAAATGTATGCGCTGCGTACAGATCTGCGATAAGGTGCAGTCGCTAAATATCTGGGATATTGTCAATACCGGAAAACGTACCAGTGTCGGCGTGTCTAAAATGCGCAAAATCGCAGAATCCGACTGTTCCTTATGCGGGCAGTGCATTACCCACTGTCCAACAGGCGCGCTCCGCGAACGGGACGACGTGCGCAAAGTAATGGATGCCGTTCATGACCCGGAAAAAATCGTTGTCGCACAAATCGCGCCTGCCGTACGTGCTTCCTGGGGCGAAGGGCTTGCACTTTCCGAGGATATGGCGACAGAAAAACGCATGGCGGCAGCAGCACGCGCGCTCGGCATGGACTATGTGTTTGACACCAATTTCAGCGCAGACTTGACCATTATGGAAGAAGCAAACGAATTTTTAGAGCGCCTTACACACCGCAGCGAATACCAGTGGCCGATGTTTACTTCCTGCTGCCCGGGCTGGGTACGTTTCTTAAAATCCCAGTACCCAGACATGACCAAACAGCTCTCCACGGCAAAATCCCCGCAGCAGATGTTCGGCGCCGTAGTGAAAAGCTATTTTGCCGAAAAAGTACTGGACGTCGACCCGGAAAAAATCTTCTGCGTCTCCATTATGCCGTGCACCGCAAAAAAGGCCGAATGCGAGCTGCCAAACATCAATGACACAGACGCCAGCCGCGATGTAGACGCCGTACTTACAACACGCGAATTTGACCGGATGCTGCGCAGCGAGCTGATTACTCCCGCAAACCTGGACGAAGAAGAATTTGATTCCCCGCTTGGAACAGGCTCCGGCGCCGCTGTGATCTTCGGCGCTACCGGAGGCGTAATGGAAGCCGCGCTGCGTACGGCATACTACGCCCTGAACAAAGAAAATCCAAAGCCAGACGCATTCCAGTCTGTCCGGGGGCTTACCGGCGTCAGGGAAGCAGTCTTTGAAATCGCAGGCACGCCCGTTCGGACAGCCGTCGCACACGGGCTTTCCAATGCCAGAAGGCTGATGGAGCGGATTGCGGCAAAAGAAGCCGACTATGATTTTGTAGAAGTTATGGCATGTCCGGGCGGCTGTGCAGGCGGCGGAGGGCAGCCGATTACTGAAGGTGTGGAAATGGCGGGGAAACGGGGAGCGAAATTGTACTGTCTGGATAAAAATAATCCGCTTCGGTTCTCGCATGAGAATCCATCGGTGCTTGAGCTGTATGATAAGTATCTGGAAAAACCGCTTTCGCATAAGGCGCATAAGCTGCTGCATACTGACCATGAGGGGTGGGATATGCCGTCCAGGTAGATGTGGAGCAAAGGGAGGGGGAGTTGGTGATGGGACGCTGGAGGGAGGGGAGCGGGGCTTCCTTCCTGTTCCGGTTCCAAAATGTAAGGAGCCCTAAGCATCCTGCGGGACGCTGTGGCACCGTCCGGGCGCGGCACCTAGTTCGCCCTGGCTTTCAGCCAGCA
>CAMUPC010000321.1 GCA_947090545.1 uncultured Eubacterium sp.
GGGATTCTTAACCTTCTGGAACGGACGCAGCCAGGGCGTGCCCATCCCCTCTCCCAGCGTCCCACCCGCAAAAAACAACCCCACCCCGGAACTAACTTCCCAAAGAACCCCATCCCCATTTCTCCCCATTTCACCCCATTTTCGCATTTCATTCCTTCCCCCATTCATTTAAACCCCTATTCTATTAAAAATGGAACTGCTTTCACAGGTTAATAGATTAAAATAAAAGTACAGATCATCTTCGGACTATATACATAGGATGATAAGATGAGCCATAATAAAGTGTAAAATACTGTAAATTTTGTGAAAATAACAGAGTTATCGACATATTTCGACAATTTTCATCGAAACTGTTTCTTTATGATAGGGGAACAGGAGAAATCTGCCTTTTTCTCAAATTCTGTAATTTTCACAAAGTTACTGACGATATTAGGAGGGTAAGACCAATGGCTCAATTAAATGTAGCAATCGCAGATGATAACGAAAAAATGGTACAGCTTTTGCGTGATATTGTCAAAAGTGATAAAGAGCTCAACGTCGTAGGCATTGCGAAAGACGGCGTTGAAGCTTGCGAGATGATACGGACAAAGGAACCAGATATTGTACTGTTAGACATCGTGATGCCGAATCTGGATGGACTTGGGGTACTTACAAAAATCAATAATGACCGTTCGATTAAGAAACATCCGGCATTTATAATGATCAGTGCGATTGGACAGGAGAAGATTACAGAAGATGCGTTTAGCCTGGGAGCAGATTATTACATTATGAAACCATTTGATAATGAAATGGTCATCAACCAGATTAAGCTGATACGCGACCGCAACAGAAAACAAGTCAATGAACCAAGGAAAGTCAATGCATATGAGAAATTCCAGGAACCGGCGGAAAGAGATCTGGAGGCAGATGTTACAAATATTATTCATGAGATCGGAGTGCCGGCGCATATCAAAGGATATCAGTATTTGCGGGTGGCAATCATGATGTCCGTCAACGACATCGAGATGCTCAATTCGATCACAAAGATCTTATACCCAACGATAGCCAAACAATTTCAGACGACGCCAAGCAGAGTCGAACGCGCGATCCGTCATGCGATCGAGGTAGCATGGTCGAGAGGAAAGATGGACACGATTGATGAGTTATTTGGCTATACGATCAACAATGGGAAAGGAAAACCGACAAATTCTGAGTTTATTGCGCTGATTGCCGATAAAATTAGGTTGGAATACCGTTCGAAATAGAGTATAATGTCTGTAAAGGCAGATGCCATTATACATTTCGGAGGAATTTTCATGAAAAAAGTATTATTTGTAACATCTGAGGCAGTACCTTTTATTAAGACAGGAGGGCTT
Organism: uncultured Eubacterium sp.; assembly: GCA_947090545.1. Lineage (GTDB taxonomy): Bacteria > Bacillota > Clostridia > Lachnospirales > Lachnospiraceae > Eubacterium_J. The sequence continues at coordinate 1,356 of CAMUPC010000321.1, forward strand.
GCGGATGTAGCAGGGTCTTTGCCGCAGTATTTTGACAAGACAAAATACGACGTGCGTATCATCCTGCCGAAATATGTCTGCATGGAGGAAGAACGAAAGGCACAGCTTCGTTTTCATTCCCGTTTTTATGTCAGGTTAAGCTGGAGGAGCCAGTATGTAGGCGTACTTGAGACAAAAGTGGAGGGGATTACTTATTATTTTATCGATAACGAGTATTATTTTGCAGGGGCAAAGCCGTATAACAATATTTATGAAGATGTGGAAAAATTTGCTTATTTTTCCAAGGCGGTCTTAGAGGCTCTGCCAGTGATTGGCTTTCAGCCGGATATCCTGCACTGCCACGACTGGCAGACGGGGCTGATACCGGTATATCTGCAAAATGAATACAAAAAGGAGGAGTTTTACCAGGGGATTCATACAATTTTTACGATTCATAATTTACAGTTCCAAGGGCGCTGGATGATTCAGGCGGTCAAGGATATTACAGGGCTTGCGGAACACCTGTTTACCGCAGACAAGCTGGAGTCTTACGGAGAAGCGAATTACTTAAAAGGCGGTGTCGTATACGCAGACCTTGTGACGACAGTGAGTAAGACGTATGCTTACGAGATTACGACTCCAAGCGGCGGAGAAGGGCTGGACGGGCTGATGTGCGCGCGCAGAAAGGACCTGTACGGCATATTAAACGGCATTGATTACGAGGTGTTTAACCCTGCGTCAGACGCTTTGATCTGGCAGAATTATGGGACAAAAGACTGGGCGGCGGGCAAACGTGCCAATAAGAAAATGCTCCAGCAGTTTCTTGGGTTTGAAGAGGACGAAGGCACGATGCTGATTGGCATTGTAACGCGTATGACCGACCAAAAGGGCATTGGGCTGATCGAAGCGGTGCTGGATGAACTGCTTGCCGATGCGCGTATCCAAATCGCTGTGCTTGGAACCGGGCAGGCGAATTTTGAAAACATGTTCCGGCACTATGCCTGGAAATATGATGAAAAGCTGTCTGCGAATATTTACTATTCCGAAGAATTGGCACACCGCATCTACGCTTCCTGCGATGCGTTTTTAATGCCGTCGCTGTTTGAACCATGCGGGCTGAGCCAACTGATCAGTATGCGCTACGGCACGGTGCCGATCGTACGCGAAACAGGCGGGCTTAAGGATACGGTAGAAGCATATAACCGCTATGAGCAGACAGGGACAGGATTTAGCTTTAGCAACTTTCAGGCAAGGGAAATGCTCTCAGCATTGTATTATGCGATGGATATTTATTATAACCATAGAGAAGACTGGGATGCACTTGTAAAACGGGGAATGGAGCAGGATTTTTCCTGGAACAGCTCTGCGAGGGAATATGAAAAAATCTATGATATGCTGTAACAGGTAAATCGTCAGAAAGGCTTTTTCATAGATCCGAATCACAGATATGCAGCGCCTGTTCAGCCCTGGAATAATAGTAGACATGGCTGCTGAGTATTTCATCGGCAGCCAGTTCTGTCTGGTTGATCTGGGCGACCATTTCGGACAGCTCTTTGTGGCTGCTGCGGTTTTCCGCGGGCAGCAGGATCATTTCATGGATACTGCTCGGCAGCAGAAACAGGTCGTGGCGCAGTTTTTCAGAGATCGCTTCCAAAATGCCGGGATACAGCATACAGCTTGCGCCATAGAGCTTTTGCGAGTTTGTCAGCACATACATCGGGCAGAAGGACGGCGGTGTGTCCGCATCATCCTGGCTGCCAAGCAAAGCGCTGATATTGCGAAAATCATAAGGCAGCAAGCGCGGCGTCGTCTGGCAGGCCTGCTTATAAAGCTGCTTTTTGGTAATATTCCACAGCTTTAAATGGCTGTTGTGGATCAGTACGGTAGCATTTCCGGTTTCGGTAAGATGCAAAAGACAATAAAAGACGACGGCAAGGTCAAGATAACGGACATAAGGGACTGTTTCTAGCAGTTCCTTATTTTTTTTATAATGGATCAGCCGAAAGGCGATGCGGTCTTTGATAGCAGAGTAATTTGTAAAAAAATCTGCGTCGAAAGATTCCTCTGTACGGTTTTGCTCATATGTACGCTGGATATCCCGGCAGATGGCATTTAGATCCGGGAAAATGTCTTGTCTTTCAAAATAATAGTTTAAAAAAATCGTTGGCGAAAGGTTGGAGCTCTGGCTTGAAATTACAAGCCCGTCCAGTTTTAGCCCGTTGTTTTTGCAGATTGTTTGCAGGCTTATTGTTGTGCCAGGCTCTAAGAGCTGCTGCATTTGTATTAAGATGGCTGCTTTGAATTGTTCGTAGTTCATAAAATTCCTCCTTAAGTGGTTTGTAAGATTGGGTTGGTGTTCGGATGGTATAGGGTTAGCCGGGTGATTTGCTTGGGGAAAATGGGTTTTTGCTGGTGGAGTATGTCTGGGGATATTGGGGTGTGGTTGGTGAATGGTTCAGTTCAACAGGAATACGGTTAGATGATAGAGGTGTATTGCTGTAATGAGAAAATCCACGCAGAAATGGTGAAATGGCATTGCGTGGATTTAATGTATCATGTTTTAACTAAAAATGCAAGTGGTTTTTTGGGGAAATTTTTTCAGGAGGGGACGCTGGAGGAAGGGGAGCGGGGCTTGCTTCCTGTTCCGGTTCCAAAATGTAAGGAGCCCTAGGCATCCTGCGTTTACGCTGAGGCACCGGACGGGCGCGGCACCTAGTTCGCCCTGGCGTTCCGCCA
>CAMUPC010000322.1 GCA_947090545.1 uncultured Eubacterium sp.
CCGCAGGATGCTTAGGGCTCCTTACATTCTGGAATCGGAACAGGAAGCCAGCCCCTTTCCCCTTCTTCCGGCGTCCTCCCATCAACAAACTCCCCTCCCAAAACCAATACCTTCACAATCCAATACAAACTCCTCCACCGGATACCCCTCCTGCATCCCAAGCTCTCCCGGCACAAACCCAAGCGAGCAGTAAAATTTTCTCGCCGCACTTCCTTTCGGGTCGCCTTCACGGAACGTCTCAACCGTAATCCGCTGCCCCGGTGCAAGGCATGTCTGCATCCGCCTAAGCATCTGGGATGCAAGCTTCTGCCTGCGGTATTCAGGATGAACAGCAAGAAAGCAGATCCTGCCCTGTTCTTTTGCAAACAGCAGCACGCCGATAATCATTCTGCCGTTTGCCGCATATACAGCGCTGCCCTGCCTGATGTGGAACATAATAGTATCACAAAAGCGCTGCATTGCTGCGTCTGTATCCATGCCTGGAAAATCGCTTTGGATAATTTCTGCAAAGCTTAGAAAGGATTCCAGGTGCGCCAGGCCTGCAAAGCCTATTTTGATCTTAGGAATCCGCTCTCCGTGCCTGTCGTAGCTGCCCCGGATTTCAAACAGCCTGTCTAAAAACCAGTATGGGATCATCGTGCCCTGTGCCTGCATTTTAATGACCTCGTCTCTGTCTGCCCAGCGCACCCTGCGCACCTCTTCCTGTTGCAGATGCAGTGTTTTCAGGTCAATATCCTGTTCTATGATATAAAAATCATCGAAGCCTTCGGAGAAGTTCATTGTAAAAAATGGGCGCTCTTTTGACAAATCCAGCTTTAGCCCCAGTTCTTCCCATACCTCGCGCTCTGCTGCCTGTGTGCTGCTGTCGCCTGCCACGGCAGAGCCGCCGACGGATACGTCCCACATATTTCTCCATCCCTGCTTAAATGGCTGGCGCTGCTGGATTAGGAGCTGGTTTTTGCTGTTGAAGATGCAGACATGCACGGCGAGGCGGTAGCTGCCCTGCGGCACAGGGTCGCCGCGGCGGTGCAGCTTTCCTGTCTTTTCCCTGTCTTTTGTGTATAAGTCCCATAATTCAGCGTGATTTTCATTCATAGCGGTTTCTCTTTCTGTCAGGTGGATGTTCGGTTACCGTGCGTTCTTTGCTGTGATTTCATTTTTATTTTTATAGATCGAATTTGGTGCTATGACTCCGCGTACCATAGACAGCGGATAAATATTCGTATGGCGCCCGACTACCGTGCCTGGATTTAATACGGAATTGCAGCCGACTTCCACATAGTCGCCGAGCATTGCGCCGAATTTTTTGAGCCCGGTTTCGATTGCCTGTGTCCCGTTTTTGACGGTAACAAGTGTCTTATCTGATTTAACATTGGATGTGATAGAACCGGCGCCCATATGCGATTTATAGCCGAGAATGGAGTCTCCGACATAATTGTAGTGCGGCACCTGCACGCCGTTAAAGATCACGACGTTTTTAAGCTCTGTTGAGTTGCCGACAACCGCGCCCTTGCCGACAATCGCGCTGCCGCGGATAAATGCACAGTGGCGCACTTCCGCCTCCTCGTCGATAATCAGAGGCGCGTTTAAGCAGGCGGTTGGAGCGACCTTTGCTGATTTTGCTACCCAGATGTTTTCGCCGCGCTTTTCATACTTTTCGCTGTCTAAGCTGTTTCCCAGCTTGATAATAAAATCTTTGATATTTGCTAATACTTCCCACGGATAGTCTACGCCCGCAAACAGCTCCGCGGCGATTGTCTGGTTTAAGTCGTATAAGTTTTTGATTAGGCACTGTTCCATTTTGATTTCCTTTCTGTCATTTTCCGTACTCCAGTTTCTGTCTGGATGGAGCACTGGCACATAATTGGTTTTCTTTACTTTTTATAATATGCTCCCGCCTGGTCAAAAAAGCTGCGCAGCATCGTTTGGTTATGCAGGCTGAGCACCCCGCTCGTGCGGCTTTTAATAAAATGCTCCAGCTTCTGCATATATTCCTGCGTCGTAATCGTTCCTTCCGCCACATACGAAAGCCCTTTCTCCCAGCTTGCCGTCAGCTCCGGGTTCAGCAGGGACTTAATCGACGCATTTACAACGTCAAAGATCATCTCCCCCAGCAGCGTCGGTGTGATTACCTGAGTCTTTTTATTTAAGGACAGATATTTATTTCGGACAAGCTTTGAAAGGATCTCTGCCCTTGTCGCGCTCGTTCCGATACCGCTTCCTTTGATCGTTGCCCGCAGTTCCTCGTCCTCGATCAACTGCCCGGCATTTTCCATCGCAAGGATCATCGAACCGGAATTGTACCGCTTGGGCGGGGTCGTCTCGCCTTCCTTGATCCAAAATTTGCCCACAGGAAACACCATTCCTTTTTTCAGCGACGCCACAGCTTCCAGCAGCCCTGCGTCTGCTTCTGTCTCGTTTTGTTCTTCCGCGCCGTTTTCTTTTCTGCTGTTTTCTGGCTTGGCATCCGTATCTTTTTCCGATTCGCGGCTTCCATCCTTTTTCAAAGCGTCCTTTTTCTTAAAAAACGAATACTCCATCACCGGAAGATACCCGGGTTCTTTCAGCACCTTAAAGCCCGCAAAAAACTTCTCTTCCTTTACCTGAAAGACAAGGCTGTATTTCAGATAAACCGCAGGCGGATAAAAAATCGCAAGAAAACGGCGCACGATCGTCTCGTAAACCTTGACTGCCGTGGCGTTTAATGATTTTAACGCGCCAATGCCCTGCCCGGTCGGGATAATCGCATAGTGGTCGGTGATCTGCTTATCGTTCGTATAACGCGTCCTCGCGATCTTTTGATAGCTTTCCCCCTGCAAAATCGTCTCCGCAAATGCCCGGACACCGGGGATCTTTTGTAAGCCGCTGATGTTTTTGCGGATTTCCTTTGCCACGGCTGTTGAAAGCACACGGGCGTCGGTACGCGGATAGGTAACCAGCTTTTTTTCATACAGCTCCTGGACGATGCCAAGCGTCTGGTCAGGGCTGACTTTAAAAAATTTAGAGCACGTATTTTGCAGTTCGGCAAGGTTAAACAACAGCGGCGCATATTTCGTTTCCTTTTTCTTTTCTACCGAACATACCGACGCCGTCACAGGCGGCTGCTCCTGCAAATGCGCAAGCAGGCGCTGTGCTTCCTCCTTTTCCCGAAAGCCATTATCCTTATACAGCTTCGGAGACTGAAAATACGCGGAGCCTTCCACTGCCTTCCACTCGCATTCTATCGGATACTCCCCGACATCAATGTTTGCCAAAACCCGGTAAAACGGAGTCTTGACAAACTCACGGATCTCCCGTTCCCTGCGCACCGCCATGCCAAGGACGCAAGTCATCACACGCCCAACGGATATCACAGCATATTTTTCATGCAGGTACGAAGCGACGGCATCCCCATATTTGAGCGTCAGCAGCCTGGAAAAATTAATGCCCATCAGATAATCCTCTTTTGCACGCAGATAAGCACTGGAAGCTAAGTTGTCATATTCCGACAAATCTTTTGCCTCGCGGATGCCGCGCACAATCTCCTCCTCGGTCTGCGAATCAATCCAGACACGCCTGCGTTTTTTGCCTTTCACGCCCGCAAGCTGCTCTACCAGGCGGTAAATATATTCCCCTTCCCGCCCAGAGTCGGTGCAGACGTAAATGACATCAATGTCTTTGCGTTTTAACAGTGAAGAGACAATTTGAAACTGCTTTGCTGCGCTTGGAATGACTTCGTACTTAAATTCCTGCGGCAAAAACGGAAGTGTTTCTAGCCTCCATTTTTTATATTTGGGATCGTATGCTTCGGGGTAGCTCATTGTCACAAGATGGCCGACGCACCAGGTTATGACGGCGTTGGTTCCTTCTTGGTAGCCGTTATGTTTTTTCATATCCATATGCAGGGCTTTTGCAAACTCCTGAGCGACGGAGGGTTTTTCTGCGATATATAATGCTTTGGACATAATTCCTTCCTTTTGTAACATGGGTGTGTATAATTTGGGTGGGGTCATGGAGGGGGTGTTTTTGCTGGGGGGACGCTGGAGGGAGGGGAGCGGGGCTGGCTTCCTGTTCCGATTCCAGAAT
>CAMUPC010000323.1 GCA_947090545.1 uncultured Eubacterium sp.
GCTTAGGGCTCCTTACATTTTGGAACCGGAACAGGAAGCCAGCCCCGCTCCCCTTTCTCCAGCGTCCTATTTGAGCAAAAATACAACACTCGCCCCAATTTGTCGCTGTCTATTTTGTAATTTAGATAAAAATTTACCATTTCCACAATTTTTGCATTTCATACATTCTCATGATCATTCGTGTATTTCTTCCGAACTGCTTGTGCAAGCCGTTCTTGTATGGTACAATCCAAATAACCCCAAAATAACCGCGAACATAAAAATGAAATGTAGCAAAATCGTAGCAGAAGAACAAGAAAGCAATAGGAGAAAACTAAACGCATGAATAAAAATGAACTATACAGCTATCTGAAAAGCAGAAGTATCTGGTTTGAAATAACCGAGCACAAACCAGTCTATACCATGAACGAACTCGCAGACATCCCCTTCCCTTATCCGCAGGCGGATGCAAAAAACCTCTTTGTGCGTGATGATAAAAAGCAGCATTATTACCTGATTACGGTCAAAGGCGACAAGCGTGTGAATTTGAAAAAATTCCAGCAGGCTTTTCAAACACGCCGCCTGTCATTTGCCTCAGAAAACGATCTCATGGAAATACTGGGGCTGCTGCCTGGGTCTGTGACCCCTTTTGGCTTGTTCCATGATGCGGCACACCGGGTGCAGTTTTTTGTTGACCGCTCCTTTTTGGATGATCCTGGCGTAATTGGGGTGCACCCGAATGACAATACGGCGACGGTTTGGATGAAAACGGAAGATTTGATTTTGATATTGCGGGAATTGGGATGCGTTGTGCGGGTGATGGATGTTGGATAGCGGTTGTTTTTACGGATTTGTTTCTTGCCCTGTCAAACAGTTTCTCATTTAAAAACACTCACTTTCACCAAATACATACATATCCAACTTCTAGTAATCACCATCAAAATTTACTATGAATTTAATATTGCAGAATTTTCTCAATATTTTTATGCACAAGCGCTTCCAGCGCCTCCAGCCTCCATTCCGGCAAATTATATTTTGGATGCCTCCGAAACTTAAAATCCAGCAATTGTATCAGCTTCCTGCGCAAATCTCCATCCAGACATGCCGCTGCAATCGGCGTCCAGTCATTTCCAATCCGCGGCCCCTTCGGAAGCAAATAGGTGTCCAGATCCGCAAAATCATCCTCCATCGCATACGGCAGCAGGGAAACGTTGTGGTCAAATAAGGGCGCCATATCGACAACCGCCTGCGTGTCGTTCTCGACTAAAAATCCAAAATTATTTTTGTGCCGGTCCTCGTTCATAATCACCGCATCGATCACAAACATCCGGCGAAACTTATCCTGCAAGCCGTATTCGTCTGCTTTGTTTAAGACAGATTTGATCGTAGAATTGGCAGGATCGACAGATGCAAACGGCAGATATCCATAAGCTTCGGAAGTAAAAATATCACATACCGAACAAATTCTATGGTTGACCGTGCGAAGCCCGTAAGAAACACATTCGTCTGTAAACTCTTTAACAATCTGCGCCGCATAATACTCCGAATAAGGCTCCATACCTGCATTCGCAGCACCAGAGCTGCCACGCTTGAGCATTCTGATCTGATTTTCTTCCCGAATCCAGCATTTTGCAAACGACCCGTCTGTCCCATATTCCGGGCTGGTCGTTGAGAGCTGCCTTCCATGCAGTCCGCCTTCCAACGCTGTCTTTGCAATCACTTCATTAAAGGGATGCGTGTACAACGACATTTTCTCCCATGTCAACTGGCTGCATACAGGACACACCCAAAAAGTATCTACAAGCGACAACGCATGGGTAATGTCAAGAAATCTCCGCAGCGTATTGCAGCCGCTCTCACGCAAAAGGCGCTCCATATTTTCCCGATGCTTTGGCGCACGCCTGTTTGTAATAAATACATCCAGGTCACGAATCCAATCAGGCAGCTTTACATACTGCTCCACAACCGTAATCGACTCCAGTGCATCGCTGATGCCAAAAGACGCAATTTCCACATTTTTATTCATCAGCACATATTCCGGCTCACAAGCATCTGCAAATACTGATCCAAACCCTTTTCCCTTCCTATTGATCCCATCCATATCAATCCCATCCATGCTGTCCCTCCCACATCGTCCGTTTCCTATATCCCATCTGTTCCCGCCTGCCAACGATGCTCCCACCAAACGACCGAAATATCCTGCCGATTCGCTGCCACCGCCCGCACCAGCGCCTCGATCCCTTCTCGCTGCGTACGCGGCGCATCTGTAAAAATCAGCACATGGCGATAAGCACGAAGCTCATATAAAAACGTCCTCCTGCTTTCCTCATAAAAACTCGGCAGCTCATACCTGAAATGCAACGGATACTGCTTTTCTTTAAATACCGCAATCGGGCTCCTTGTCGTCGCATGAAACCGCACCTGCGCTCCTGCTTCTTCGATCCGGCGAGCACAAAAAAGCGCCGGATACATAAATTCCTCCGTACCAAGCACAAGCACATCACCAGTAAACGGCGCCGGAAGCTGCCGCTTCACCTCTTCCCACAGGTGCAGGCACGCCTTATGATAATCACCTGCCTCTACCAGACTTCTTGCATCCATACCGCCGGATACCGTATATTCCATCGGACGCACATCACTGCGCGGCAGCCTGCCGGCAAGAAAATAGCTCCCCTCCTGCGTATACTGCTCTGCCTTCCCCGGATAATCCGCATGGTCAGTCTTAACCAGATAAAACAGCCGGATACCCCTGTCTTTAAAACGCTCCTGCGCATTTTCGTCCATTCCGTTTAAAATCGAAGCCACCGCATAAGACACCCTGCCCGGATATTCTCTTTCCAAAACGGCGATCATATTTAAGATCGTATTTCCCGTCGTCACCTCATCTTCAATAAACACAATCTGGCGAAGCTTCGGAAACACCGCATCCAACCCATTTTTCACAAGACGCTGCTCGGCTGCATGGCTGTGCTCTTCCTGAAAATACAAATAATCTGCCCCCGCAAGCGTCTCCCTCGTCGTCTGTATATAATAAGTGCCAAGCTTCACCGCTGCGGCGGCACCTATCGCCGTTGCCGTCTCCGCAAAGCCGATCAGAAGCGTCTGCTCCGGCACGATCGTTCCTTGAAACGTCTCTGCCAGAGCGTCAAACATCGACAGCGCCTGCTTCGGGCTTACCGGTATATGTTTTCCCTGCAAGCGGTTTAGGACAAGGTAATTTCTCTTTTGATTCTGCTCCCTTTTGGCAATCCTGATCAGGTCTTGCGCCTTATACATATGGGTATCCTCTTTTCTATCATTTTTCTTAAATCTATTGCTCCTATTGCTTCTATATGCTTTTATTGTTTTATTGTTTTATTGCTTCTATGTTTTCTCATAGCTCCTATTTCGGGCTTGCCTTTAAAAAGTGGTTCCTATAATCTCTGATTTTCTGCATAATAAAAATCTCCTTTCAGTCTTTGACAACACCACCAAAAGGAGATCTATTATGAGATTCCTAATTTTTGTTTAAAAAGCGCTATCCCTTCGACTACTGCATTTACACATTGCATTTACATATTGCATTTCCATCTGTCGTCCTTTCGTGGTTTAGCTTTGTGCAGAAATAAATAGGCTTTTAGTCCTCCAATGTCTTTTGCAGATTGTCTGCGATTTTCGCAAGTTTTTCATCTTTCTTCTCGCTTTCCTTTTCTTCCATTGCGTCTTTCAAAGCATCTAACAGAAACCTTACAAAACCATTTAACTGTTTGTCATTCCCATATCTACCATTAGCTCTCCTTTCCGGCTTCCTGCCTGCCTTACTCGTTAAGCATTTCCTTCACCCAATCATTTCTTTTCTATTTTGTATCATTTTACACCAGGTTTTTTCAAAAGTCCACACCTTATTGGCTGACAAACAGAATAAACGCATGAACAGATCAAAGGAATATATCCTATATTTATTTGGCGGGTTGGTCGATTTCTTCCAGCATGGTATATGCTAACGTGAATGAATCAAAATGGCAGCGGTTTCGGTCAAGTGTTGTATTTTTTTGAGAAAAGGACGCTGGAGGAAGGGGCGCGGGGCTTGCTTCCTGTTCC
>CAMUPC010000324.1 GCA_947090545.1 uncultured Eubacterium sp.
CCTTCTTCCAAGGACGCAGCCAGGGCGTGCCAATCCCCTCTCCCGGCTGGTTTTCGCATGTTCTACAAAAAATATCGGCACTTAGTTTTACATCGAATATTTCAGGCAGGTTCTTGTTTCTGTGCGGTATCGACACAGTTTGGATTGTGCCATACTTTATATTTGGTTTTTGGATAGGGCACCAGCACACTGGACAATTGGCTGTGAACTATCATTTGTTTGGAGTCCTGAAAAACCAGCCGGAGGAAGGGGCGCGGGGCTTGCTGCCGGGTCCGTTGGAAAAATGTTAGGAGCCCTTAGTATCCTGCTCTATAACGCAGGGGCGAAGCCAAGCGGCACCTTTAGCTGCTGGCTGTAAGCCAGGGCGAACTAGGTGCCGCGCCCGGACGGTGCCACAGCGTAAGCGCAGGATGCTTAGGGCTCCTTACATTTTGGAATCGGACCCGGCAGCAAGCCCCGCGCCCCTTCCTCCAGCGTCCTTCAGTTACAACCCTGGCATATCCCGGTTAGAAAATAAAATACGAAACGTAGATATGGAGATAAAAAAGTGTATTTCAGTAAAAGAAACATTGAGATGCTACTTGAAAAAACCATAAAAATAGCCGTTTCATATCTGGAAAGGTACAAAGCCTTTACAAATGAAACAGCCATTTTCTATCTGCTTAAGAAATTACATCAGCCAGCAAGCCCCAACGCATTTAACGTCTGCTGCCCAATGGCACCATCTGCCGTTAAGCCATTATCCCGCTGGTATTTTTTTAACGCACGTTTTGTTTTCGTCCCCATCACGCCGTCCGCTGTCCCGCAGTTATAGCCGCAGCGGTTCAGTGTCCTTTGTACGCTTCGGATCGTAGAACTGCTTACAGTAGCAGCATAAGGGCAGACGCCATTGTGGTGTGTATGCGCGCTGTGTCCGCCGCAGTAATAGTAATCATCATCTGCATAAGGGCAGACGCCGCCGCTGTGCGTATGCGCACTATGTCCTCCGCAATAGTAGTAGTTAACTGACGAGCCGCAGTGTCCCCCGCCGTGATGCCCATGTGCGTAAGCGGTTGTGACAGACTGCCCTGCTGCTGTAAAGGAAACTGCACCAACAAGGGCTGCTGCCAATAAGGTACGTTTCAATCGTTTCATAGTAAAGACTCCCTTCTTTGTTATGTTCATTTGGTTCATTGTGCCTGGCTTTTCCGTATGTTCAGTATATCGTATCTAATGGAAAAATGCCAGCAGTAATTGATTCTTTTTGTCTTTCAATGTGAACACGAATGAAGGCAGGAAATCCTTGCATAAAATTTTTTATATTTTTAAGATTGTTTTTGTTTCATACAGACAAACGATTTTTCTTTTACGCCCAGGCATTCCGCCATTACCCCGCATTTTACCACAAGCAGGAAATAAATATTTTTTTGCTCTTCACTCAGAGATTCGTAGTTTGCCTGTCCTTTTGCAATAACGACATCTGCGTCTTGATATACTTTTTGAAAAGCAGGGCTTGTACGTGCAAGCACGGTTCCCAGCGAATCGTCGCCGTTGCTGATGATTTCTGCATATGCGTCCATGCCTGTAAAAACAGCATCTTCCCATGTATTATCGTTGACAACGGCTGCCCCGCGAACACCAAAGAAAATCCGGCATCCAGGATTGAGCGCTTTGATCCGTTTGATCAGCAGCTTATCAAAGCAGATTTCTCCGCAGTTATCGCCCAGATATAAAATAGTTCTGGCTTTTTGCAGGTCTGCGAGCAGCAAATCCACATCGTTCACGGCCAGGGTTATCGTATCTGTATTAGAAAAATACGCCTGAATATCCGCATCGACATTTTCATGAATCGGGTTAAAATCGATGATATTTGCCGCAATCGCATATTTTACCGCATCTTCCAAAGAAGAAATCCGGTTCTCAAACGCATCCATACGATCCAGGAAATATTGATTGTAGAATCTTTTGATATCCCTGTACGGGTCGGCGCAGCCGGTATGCTGGCGAAGCAGGCGATAATTTTCCCCGGCGATCTGGGGATTTGTTTTTGTAAAATCTAATTGGCTCATATGTGCAAAAATCTTCTGGTATAAGGCTTCTCGATTTTTGGCGCCAGTAAGCCTTGCAGTCTTGACTGCCTGGCTGATCAGGCATGGCAGGCATTGTTCGTGAATCTTCATTGTGCAGGTTCCTCCTTAAGATAGCGGTCAATCGCTTTTACCGTTTCTAACAGCCCGGTCATCAGCTCTCTTGCCTGATCTGCTTTCCTGCTTGTATCAGCGCCAAGTTCTGCTGCCTGCTGCGTGCTTGCGGTGACTTCTTCGCTGACCGCAGAGATATGGTGGATACTGTCTACGATAGCGTGATTGGATTCCAATATTTCTTCGATCTTTTTATAAATGTCCTGTACAGTTTCGTGAAGTCCGTCCATACGGCTGCCGATTTCATGAAACTGCATATTTGCGTCTGCAATCAGCTTATGCTCGGTATCTGCCGCTGTAATCACCTGGCTGACTGTATGCTTTGCCATATCCGCATTGCTTTTCAGTTCTGCGACAATTCCGCGAATGCGTTCCGTCAGGCTTCTTGTTTCGTCGGCAAGCGTACGTATTTCTTCGGATACTACGGCAAATCCTCTTCCGGCTTCTCCGGCACGTGCGCTTTCAATGGACGCATTCAGTGCTAAGAGGTTGGTCTGGCTGGAGATCGAAAAAATATGCTCGGTAATCTCTTCTACAGCTTCAGCATTGGAAATCAGGCTTGCGACCGTAGAAACGATCTGCTTGTTTGTCTCTTTCGTCTGCACGGCTTGGATCTGGAGACTGTCTACGGTCTGCTGGCCATCCCTGACCGCTTTTTCAGAGCTTTTAGCCATAGCAAGCATATGATCGGACATCTGCTTTGTCGCCTGGATCATGGACTGGATGTTTCCGGTCATAACGGTCTGCTGTTCAATACTGTCTGCATTGCTGCTGTTTCCTTCGGCAATTCCGCTGATTTCGGATGCAGTTGCATTGACATATTGGCTCAGCTTGTGCATATGTTCTGCCGCGCTGGTACAGTTTTGCTTTACAGAAGCAGCGACCTTTAACACTTCATCCAAAAGCTCGCCGCTCTTTTCTTGTTCTGCATGGATACCGGCGATTTTTTTAGCATTGTTGTCATTAGAAATCATCGTCGTTCCGCAAAGCACGATCATATACACAACGGTCGAGGCGCCCTGTAGCAGAAGCGACGTACTGTTTAATGCAGCGCCGGAATGCATATGCCCAAGCACTGCCGCCATATAGAGGATATCTGCGATATTAATTCCGCCAAAGATGGCTGCGATTGCTAAAATCAGCCTGAAATTATAGTACAAAATATAAATAACCGTCAGCGGAAATACCATCATAAATACAAGGTCATTTTGCGCGCCAAAGATGGCAATGCTGTAGACAACCATATAGCAGGCTACGGAAGCATATGCAAATACCGTACTGTCTTTTTTGCGGAAATAGATGAAATAACAGACTGTTATGGAAACAATGACCGATACGAGCACAGCGATCATAAATCCAAAGCTGATATTGCCCTGTCTATAATCATCAATATAGCCAAAAAATAAAAACAGGTCAATGATAGTGATAATCGTCAATACAAATTTGTTTACCCGCTTATTTTTTGCGGGTTCTTTTTGGAGATCGCTTTGGAATTTGGCTTCTGCGTGGATACCGGAAGTTTTTCCATTGTCTTTTGTAATAGGTTGTTTCAGTTTGCTGTGTTCCATTATAATCCATCCCCTTATTTTGTTATACTTGATCTCTCTGATTATAGCAGATGGGGGAGGAAAAGAAAATATATATGGTATTATTTGCGGGTTTTGCGGAATCTATTGAGGGGATGGTTGGTATGAATTGGGAGATTGAGGGGGATTTTTGTGTTTTTGTTCATACAGGGACGCTGGGAGAGGGGATTGGCACGCCCTGGCTGCGTCCGTTCCAGAAGGTTAAGAAGCCCTAAGCATCCTGCGGGTACGCTGAGGCACCGTCCGGGCGCGGCACCTAGTTCGCCCTGGCGTTCCGCCA
>CAMUPC010000325.1 GCA_947090545.1 uncultured Eubacterium sp.
TGGCTTCGCCCCTGGGTTTTCGAGCAGGATGCTAAGGGCTCCTAACATTTTTCCAACGGAACCGGAAGCAAGCCCCGCTCCCCTTCCTCCGGCTGGTTATTGCAAGTTCAACATAAATGAACGGCCAGATGAGGTGCCAGTGGGCGGGTGATTGGTCTTGGCGGTTATGAATGTTTTATACAATTTGAGATGCGTGCTTGCTGGTTAGTTATAGTTGCAGCTTTATGATATCTTGACAACTATTTTAAAAAGT
Source organism: uncultured Eubacterium sp. (assembly GCA_947090545.1). Taxonomy (GTDB): domain Bacteria; phylum Bacillota; class Clostridia; order Lachnospirales; family Lachnospiraceae; genus Eubacterium_J. The sequence continues at coordinate 254 of CAMUPC010000325.1, forward strand.
AAAATGGCTGCCTTGCAAGTGTTTGCTAAATTATTTTGGGTATCGCAATTAGACGTGGGCTGCCACCGTGTTTTTAACTATATTTATTGCAATTCTTATTTTATGTCAGTTTTTAATCTGTCAAGCGCCTTGTGAAAGGCAGCATAACAGATCATTTAAAACTTGGGAATATATAAAAGCTTGTGTTTTCCGTGTTCATTATTTAAAAACCAGTTGCTATTTCCCACATTTTTGCGTATACTAAAAAAGAATACGGTTGGCATGGGGACGGATTTTTCCGTCCCATTTTTAAAAAGGAGAGCACATGAGCGGACAGGCATATTTATTTGTACATTTTAGAGAAAAAGATACCCCAGATGGGGAGCAGGTTTATTTTGGGCTGAGCAGGGATGGATTTCACTGGGAAGCGGTAAATGGTGGAAAGCCGGTACTGTGGGCGTATTATGGCGATAAAGGTGTTAGGGATTTTACGATTGTGCGGTGCAGGGAACGGGAAAAATTTTATATCTTTGCAACGGATTTAAGCCTTGCCTATGGAATGCGCGGGAAGTATCATCATTCCTGGGAAGAGGTTGGGCGGTGCGGCAGCAAGTATTTTTCCGTATGGGAATCGGGTAATCTTGTGGACTGGTCGGAACAGAGGCTGGTAAAGCTTGGGACGGAGGAGATGGGCTGTCTGTGGGCGCCGGATTTTATCTATGATGAGGCAGCCGGGGATTACCTGCTGCATTGGTCCTCGTCCCATAAGAGTGACGGATACCGCAGAAAGCGGATTTATTTCAGCAGGACGAAGGATTTTGAAAGCTTTTCAGAGCCGCAGGTGCTGTATGAAAAAAAAGACAGCGGCGTGATTGATTCTGCGATTTATTACGAGCGGGGCATGTATTATCTGTTTGTAAAAAGCGAGGCGAATCCGGCGAGAATGATACTGCTGCGGTCACGGCAGGCGGCAGGGCAGTATGAGCGGGTCGAAGCGTTTGATGCGTGTATGCAGAAGCAGGCGGAACAAAAGCTGATTGCGGACGGTGTTTACGAGGCGCCGACGGCGGTGCGGCTGGAGAACGGGAAGTGGTGCCTGTTTATGGATTATTACGGTGTGCCGGGAGCGGGGCAGGGATATGTGCCGTTTCTTTCAGACGATCTAAGCAGCGGAGAGTTTTGGCGTGCGGATTTGGAGTTTGATTTTCCGTATGGATTCAAACATGGGACGATCCTTCAGATTTCGCTGGAGGAATATGAAAGAATGAAGGGGCATTCGTTTGAAGGGTAAAGCGTAGCCCATGCAGTGCCCTCTTTCCAGCACACGCATTCTGTCAAAGAGGGCACAGGGGCTTTGCTTTACAAAAATTTTTTTACATTTGTCACGAGCTGTTCTTCCACGCACACGAGCTTTCTTGCCAAATCCTTGGATGCTTCATCGGCTGCTTTGTATTCGTTCAGGTATTTATGCAGCGATTTGACGCCCATATTGCAGCCGTCTGTCATCAGGCTGGCGATCGTGCTGTCGGATTCGTTTAAGACCAGCTTGACGTTGGTTTTCAGCCACGACATGCCTTTTGCCATTGCAGCAGGCTCTTTGCCTTTGTCGTGATATTTGTCTAAAAGCGCTTGTATCTCGTCTTTTAGCTCGATATGGCTGTTTTTGCAGCTTGAGAGGTTTTGCTTTAAGTCCGGGCTGCTGACATACGGCAGGACATCATCAATCGATGTGACTCCCATTTTGATTCCTGCATCGCATTCGCGCAGCAGCCGGATGGTATCTTGTTCGATCATGTTGCAGGCTCCTTTTTCATTTTTCTATAATAAAAGTATGCCTGATTTTGTGCTTTCTTATGCACGTTCTATGAACGGACGCGGAACATGCTGATCAGCTTCTTTAAAATCCTTGCCTGTGCGCTGAGCTGTTCGCTTGTAGCCGCGCTTTCCTGCGCAGTCGCAGAGTTTGTCTGCACGACCTGCGAGATCTGGCTGATGCGTTCCTTTACCTGGGCGATATGGTCAGCCTGTGTACGGGAGGCTTCTGCGATCACGTTGGTTGTCTCTACGATCCCGGAGACGCCGGATGCGGCGGCTTCCAGCATACGGGCTGTTTCGCTGGCGATCCTGGAGCCGTGTTCGACGGCTGCGATGGAACGGGCGATCAGCTCGGAGGTTGTCTTGGAGGCTTCGGCGCTTTGTCCTGCGAGGTCACGCACTTCTTCTGCAACAACGGCGAAGCCCTTGCCGGATTCTCCTGCGCGGGAAGCTTCCACAGCAGCGTTTAACGCAAGGATATTCGTCTGTGAAGCGATCGATTCAATCGTTTTAATGATTTTTCCGATCTCATTGGAGCTGTCGCTGATCTGCTTCATTGCCTCAATCATTTCCTGCATTTTCTGGTTGCTTTCCAAAATATGGCTGCCGACATTGCCGACATCCTGGCTTGCTTGTATGGCGCTGGCAGCGGAAGATTCGACCTGTGAGGAAATCGTTTGGACGGTTTCTTCCAGCTCTTCAACGGCTCCAGCCTGCTCCAATGCGCCCTGGCTCAGAGCCTGGGAGCCTGTGGCAACCTGCCTGGAGCCGCTTGATACATAGTCGGAGCTTTCGACAATCTGCGACATCGTGCTGTTTAAACGGTCTAAGATCCCGTCCAGGGAATGCTGGATCGAAGTAAAATCGCCTACATAGTCCTGCGTCGTGCGGATGTCAAGATTGCCGCCTGAGATTGCTTCCAGTGTTGTGGAGATCTCTCCTATGTAGCTTCTTAAGCGGAGGATCGTATTTTCAAAAATATCCGCCAGTACCCCGATCTCATCATTGGAGTGTCTTGCATTTTTGGACTCTGCAAGTGGATCTTCGCTTCCGGTAAGCCCAAGCTTGCCATGCTCCATGGTAATGGCAAGGTTCGTCAGCCTGGAGAGCGGGCGTGTGACCGTATGGTGGATAAAAAGCGTCATAAACAAGATGCTGACAAGAAGCATCACCGTGCCTGCTACAATCGATACGATAATCGTGCGGTTTAACTGCGCATAAGCAGAATGCATAGAAATGCCTGCAAACAGCAGCCCGTTTACCTGCCCGTTTTCATCCCTGGTAGGGACATAGGAGCAAAGGTGCTTTACACCCAGGATTTCCGCGTTTCCGATATAAGACTGTCCCTGGGTAAGTACAATGTCTGCGATTTCCGCTGACAGCTTTGTGCCGATGGCGCGCTCTCCGTTTTGCTGGATCGTCGTATAGGTGCGCGTATCGCCGGTAAAGATCGTAAATTCGCAGCCAAGCTCTTCTTTCAGCTCATCGAGCACGATGGATTTGTCTTCCGGCCCTACGTAGCCATCCAGTTCATAAGCAAGCATATTTGTGCCGCTGATACACTGCCTGCGCAGCAGTTCCATGCTCAGACGGTAGAACATGGCGACGCATATGCTGACGACGACAGCAATGCTGAGTACGAGCAGACAGCCTGTGACAAGGTTAACCTTGCCGCCGAGATGTTTGTGTTTTTTGTTGTGTTCGTTGTTCATTTTTCCTGCCTCAGTCGTTTGTTGTTTTTTTGCTGTATCGGGCGAGCCGTACAACCTGCTTTCTATATTAATGGGAATTGAGAGAAAATGCAAGTACCTGTTCGGGGGAAATGTGAAGAAATGTGTGAATGTGGGAGGGGGTGCTGGAGAGGACGCTGGAGGAAGGGGAGCGGGGCTTGCTTCCGGTTCCGATTCCAAAATGTAAGGAGCCCTAAGCATCCTGCGGCTACGCTGTGGCACCGTCCGG
>CAMUPC010000326.1 GCA_947090545.1 uncultured Eubacterium sp.
TTAACCTTCTGGAACGGACGCAGCCCGGGCGTGCCCATCCCCTCTCCCAGCGTCCCCCCCCAATACGTTTATTCTGAAAAAACCCCATATTTTCCATTTTACGAAAGGAGACAACAACCAATTATGAAATATGTAATCCTTGGCGGCGTAGCAGCAGGCACAAAAGCGGCTGCAAAACTCAAACGCTGCGACAGAACCGCAGAAGTAAAGATCTATACAAAAGGACAGGACATTTCCTACGCAGGCTGCGGGCTACCTTATTATATTGGCGGCGATATCCCAAACCGTGAAAGCCTGATCGTCAACACACCGCAAAAATACGCAAATCTGACCGGAGCGGAAGTTTTTACCGGATGCGAAGCAACAGCAGTAAACAGCGGGGAGAAAACGGTGAGTATCAAAAAGGCTTCCGGCGAGACGTTTACAGAGACGTATGACAAACTGGTCATTGCCACTGGCGCCGCGCCTTTTGTACCTCCGGTGGACGGCGTGCGGCTGCCTGGCGTGTTTTGCGTGCGCACACCGGACGACGTTGTCGCAGCGCGCAGCTATATCGAAGAGCACGGGTGCAAAAAAGCAGTTGTGTGCGGCGCCGGGTTTATCGGGCTGGAAGTAGCGGAAAACCTGATGGCAAAAGGGCTTGCTGTCACAGTAATTGACGCGGCAGCACAGATTATGCCGAATGCCTTCGACCAGGAGATGGCGGGCTATGCGAAGAAAAAGCTGAAAGCAGCAGGTATGCGTATCCTGACGTCTACGGCGTTAAAAGGCATCGAAGGAGAGGGCAGGGCGCAGAAGGTTGTTACCGGCAATGGGACACTGGAGGCGGAGCTTGTGATCCTTGCCATCGGCGTGCGCCCGGCAACGGAGTTTTTAGAAGGCTGCGGCATTGAGATGTTTAAGGGGACGATTTTGACCGATGCGCAGATGAAAACGAACCTGGCGGATATCTATGCTGTCGGTGACTGCGCGATGGTAAAAAATGCCCAGACTGGAAAAAATCAGTGGTCTGCAATGGGTTCTACGGCAAACCTTGCCGCGCGTGCGATGGCAAAAGCGATCAACGGTATCGGAAGCGGCTATGGCGGCTGCCTTGGCACGGGCGTTGTACGCCTGCTTTCCGATTTGAACGGCGGGCGTACCGGGCTGACGCAGGCACAGGCACAGGCGGCTGGCTATGAGACGACTTCTGCCGTCTGCGTGGTAGACGATAAAGCGCATTATTATCCGGGCGCTTCGTCGTTTGTCGTAAAGCTGGTTGCGGAGACGTCATCCAGAAAGCTGCTGGGCATCCAGGTGCTTGGTGCAGGCGCAGTCGATAAAATGACCGACATCGCGGTCGTAGGCATCGCGCAGGGAATGCGCCTGGACGAATTTGATACGCTGGATTTTGCCTATGCGCCGCCGTTTTCCACGGCAATCCATCCGTTTGTTACGGCATGTTACATATTGGAAAATAAGATCGACGGCGTCTTTACCTCGATGTCTCCGGCAGAATATATGCAGGGCGCGGCAAAAGGCTATACGGTGCTGGATGTGCAGCCAGCTCCGGCAATTCCAAACGCCCGTTTTATCGAGCTTGCATCTGTAAATGCTCCGATCGAAGGGCTTTCTAAGGATGAAAAGCTGCTGTTAGTCTGTGCAAAAGGAAAGCGAAGCTATTTCCTGCAAAACCGCTTAAAAGCGCTCGGCTACACGAATACGCTGGTGTTGGAGGGCGGCGCGTTTTTCAACGATGTCAAGGTGCCGCGCAGTGGAAAGAAGCTGTCCGCGGATGAAATCAAGCGTGTCAAGGGGCTTGGGTGCCTACAAGACAAACGCTACGACGACGTTTTTAACGTCCGCGTCATTACCCGCAACGGAAAGCTGTCCGCACAGGAGCAGATCAAGATTGCACAGGCTGCTGAAACGTTCGGCTCCGGCGAGGTGACGATGACGACTCGCCTGACACTGGAGATCCAGGGGGTATCGTACGACAACCTGGAGCCGCTGTTCGCCTTTTTGGAAGAAGCAGGGCTTGAGACAGGCGGCACAGGCTCCAAGGTACGCCCGGTCGTATCGTGCAAGGGCACAACCTGTCAGTACGGGCTGATTGATACATTTGCGCTGTCGAAAAAGCTGCATGATTTGTATTATACAGGCTACCATGGCGTATCGCTGCCGCATAAATTTAAGATCGCAGTCGGCGGCTGCCCGAACAACTGTGTCAAGCCAGACTTAAACGACCTTGGCGTAATCGGACAGCGGGTGCCGGAAATTGACCTGTCGAAATGTAAGGGATGCAGTGTTTGTCAGGTACAGAATAACTGCCCGATCAAAACAGCGAAGCTGGCAGACGGAAAGATCCAGATCGATGCAGACGGCTGCAACCACTGCGGACGCTGCGTGGACAAATGCCCGTTTGGAGCGGTGACAGAATCCACAGCCGGATACAAAGTATACATCGGCGGAAGATGGGGCAAAAAGGTTGCCGAAGGGCGTGCTTTGGAAAAGATCTTTATGACGGAGGAAGAAGTGGTAGACGTTGTAGAACGCGCAATTTTATTCTTCCGCGATGAAGGCATCTCCGGCGAGCGGTTTGCGGATACGATTGCAAGGCTGGGATTTGAATACGTACAGGAGAAGCTGTTAAACAGCACCATTGACAAAAAGCAGATTTTAGAAAAGACGGTTGTCGGCGGGGCGACCTGTTAACAACAGCGTCACATTAAAAAAAGAATACAAGATATGGAATTTTGCCGAATCAAACTGCCATATCTTGTATCTTTTTTACTCGTGCGCCTGCTTCCAATGCTCTTTTAAGTCCTGCAAAAAAGCATACGGGATAAACAGGTTCCCTTTGCCAACGCCGAGCTTAATATCCGGCTTGTTGTTTCCATGAAAATCGGACCCGCCGCTTAACAAAAGCCCGTATTCCTCGGCAAGCCCACGCATATGCGCCTCATCCTCAGCCGTATTCTCGGAATAAACCGCCTCCAGCCCGCACATGCCGGCTTGTTTCATTTCAACGATCATCTGTCTGAGCTCATCTTCCGGCAGGTTGCACAGCACCGGGTGCGCCAGTACAGCAATCCCGCCCGCTTCCAGAATCAGCGTGACGGCTTCCACTGGAGAAATCTTTGGCCTTTGGATATAACAGCAGCAGTTTTCACCCAAATATTTGGCAAAAACAGTCCGAATATCCGGGAGTTGCCCAGTCTCGCACAAATATCTCGCCACATGCGCCCTCGTCAGCACGCTGTCCGGGAATTTTTCTAAAAGCGCATCCATCGTAATGGAAAACCCTTCCTTCTGTAGCCGCTCTACCATACGCTCATTGCGTGTCGTGCGAAAATCCCGAAATTCCTCCAGCATGGCTTTCATCCTTGGATACTCCTGCGATACATAGTAGCCAAGCACATGGATCTCGCGCCCATGGTATTCGGTAGAAATCTCGACTCCCGGAATAAGCTCGATCCCAAGCTCCTTTGCCGCAGCCTCAGCTTCTTCGATGCCATCCATCGTATCATGGTCGGTGAGCGCCATTGCACAAAGCCCTGCTTTTTTTGCTTCTAAAAGCAGCGCGCTGGGAGAAAAAGTGCCGTCTGATGCCGAAGAGTGCACATGCATGTCAATCATGCGTGCGCCTGCATTTGGTGCGGCTTCGGCTGTGCCTGTCGTTGAGTGAATCGTTGTATTTGTGGTTGTGTTCATTGTCATTTTGCCATGGCTTGCATGGTTCCTTTCCTTATATTATATTACTTTCAGGCAGGTAGCCTTGTTGACCACATTAGTATATGGGGGAAGCGTGAAAAAGTCAAGGTTGAAAAAGAGGGGATTGCGGCGTCAGGAAAAGTGTGCTATATTGTCAGATAAGTAAAAATAAAAAAGCCTGCCTTGTAATCTTGACCGGATTTAATAGGCTCCTTGGAGTGGTGTTTTTGCGGGCGGGACGCTGGAGGAAGGGGAGCGGGGCTTGCTTCCTGTTCCGGTTCCAAAATGTA
>CAMUPC010000327.1 GCA_947090545.1 uncultured Eubacterium sp.
ATAGTATGCCCCTTAGGGTACAACGCGGCGATGGCGCAAAAGGCAGGTGCTGTATTTACCGTTCATCCCGCAACGCTGTCCCAAGTGCCGCGCCCGGACGGTGCCTCAGCGTAAACGCAGGATGCTTAGGGCTCCTTACATTTTGGAATCGGAACAGGAAGAAACCCCCGCTCCCCCTCCCTCCAGCGTCCCATTTTAATCTTCTTTTTTCTTCAGCTCCTGCACATACCCACACTGCGCATCCGCACAAACCTCCTTATTCCCTTTTTCCACCATATACCCGCCGCACTTCGGGCATTTCTCCGCGGACGGCTTCTGCCAGGACATAAAATCGCACTCATCCGGCCCTGCTTCGCACCCGTAAAAGCGCCTTCCTTTTTTTGTCTTGCGTACCACAATATCCTTGCCGCATTTTGGACATGCCACGCCGATTTTTTCCAGGTACGGCTTGGTATTTCGGCAGTCTGGAAATCCTGGACAGGCGAGGAATTTTCCGTGCGGGCCATATTTTACGACCATATTGCGGCCGCATTCCTCGCAGATTACGTCTGTCACTTCATCCGCGATCTGTACTTTTTCCAGTGTCTTTTCCGCCTTTTCTACCGCGTCCTCCAGATCTGGGTAGAAGTTGCTGACGATCGCTTTCCAGTTGATGTCGCCTTCTTCTACTTTGTCGAGCAGCATTTCCATATTTGCTGTAAACTCTTCGTCTACGATTGTGGAAAACGCCTGCTTCATTATTGTATTGACTGCTTCCCCTAACTCTGTCAGGTGCAGGTTTTTATTTTCTTTGAGCACATAGCGGCGTGCTAACAGTGTCGTTATTGTCGGCGCATAGGTGCTTGGGCGCCCGATGCCGTGCTCTTCGAGTGCTTTGACAAGCGCGGCTTCTGTGTAATGTGCCGGAGGCTGTGTGAAGTGCTGGGTGCTTTCTACTTCCTCCAGTGTCAGCTTGGAGGATTCATCAATGGATTTTAGCAGCATATTGTTGTCGCCCTTTTCGTCCTCATCGCTCATATAGACGGACATAAAGCCGTCAAATACGACTCTGGACGCGGAGACGGTCAGGCGGTAATCGCCCGCGCCGATTTTAATGCTCGTCGTTTCGTATTTTGCGGCGCTCATCCGGCTGGCGGTAAAACGCTTCCAGATCAACTGGTACAGGCGGAACTGGTCTCTGGAAAGTGACTCCTTGACTTCGACCGGCGTCCTTGTAATATCGGTCGGGCGGATCGCTTCATGGGCGTCCTGGATCTTGCCTGATTTTTTCTTTTCTAAAGCCGCATCTGCGATATATGCTTCTCCGTACTGGCTGCCGATGTATTCCCTTGCCTGGGCGTCTGCTTCTTCGGAAATGCGCACCGAATCCGTACGCAGGTAAGTAATCAGCCCGATAACGCCGGAGCCTTTGATTTCCACCCCTTCATAAAGCTGCTGTGCCAAGCGCATCGTTTTTAATGTGGAAAAATTCAGCACCTTGGACGCTTCCTGCTGCAACGTGCTTGTCGTAAAAGGAAACGGCGCTTTTTTCGTGCGCTCGCTCTTTTTGACGTCCAATACGTTGTAATCTGCCTGTAATAGCTGCTCACGGATGCTGTCTGCCTGTTCCTTGTTTTCGATTTTCAGGCGCCCTTGCTCTGTCCCGTAAAACTTGGCGTCGAGCCTCTTTTTTTCTCCTGCTACCTTGATTTTTGCGCCAATCGTCCAGTATTCCTGCGGGATAAATGCGTTGATCTCATTTTCCCGGTCGGCGATAATGCGCAGCGCAACCGACTGCACGCGCCCGGCGCTTAAGCCGCGCTTTACCTTATCCCAGAGCAGTGGGCTGATCTTATAGCCTACCATACGGTCCAGCACACGCCTTGCCTGCTGTGCGTTTACCAGGTCCATATCGATCTCCCTTGGCTGCTTTAACGACGCTTTCACCGCGTTTTTCGTAATCTCGTTAAAGCTGATGCGGTAGACCTCCTTTTTTTCATCCAGCTTTAACGCCTTTGTCAGATGCCATGAAATTGCTTCCCCTTCACGGTCAGGGTCGGTTGCCAGATAGATGCGGTCTGCCTTTTTCGCTTCCTTTCTTAGCTTTGCAAGCAGGTCGCCCTTCCCACGGATCGTAATATATTTTGGTTCAAAATCATGCTCGAAATCAATTCCCATCTTACTCTTTGGCAGATCTCTGACATGTCCGTTCGACGCGGTAACTTCATAATTTTTCCCCAGAAATTTTTTGATCGTCTTTACCTTAGCCGGCGATTCCACGATTACCAGATATTTTGCCATGATTACTCCTCACCTTACTCATTCCGTAATTATTTTATAGTAATTTTTAAACACTTCCTCAATACAGTGCTTCTGCAAAAGGGCTGCTAATATCCGGCTCAGTGCCTGGATGTCTAATCCTGTTTTTTCCAATAATTCTTCAAAGCCCGTTGGCAAAAGACCAAGACAACCATACACCAACAGCTCAGCTTTTTCAAGAGAAAATTTATGTAAATTGTCAAAAATTTCACAATTTCCCGATTTTAAGGTACTTTGCGGCGCCGAATTTTTTTCTTTTTTATGCACAGCAGAAAGCGACAGCTCTGCCAAAGCATCCTCTACCGACAAGAGAATGCCCGCTCCCTGTGCGATCAGGCGGTTGCATCCCGCGCTTAGCGCATCTGTAATGCGCCCGGGCAGCGCATACACGTCCCTTCCCTGTTCCAATGCACAGTCCGCTGTAATCAAAGAACCGCTTTTTTCCTTTGCTTCTATTATAAATACGGCATCGGACAGTACGCTGATCAGGCGGTTTCGCCGCGGAAAATAAGCCGGCACCGGATGGGTAAGCGGCGGATACTCACTGAGCAGCCCGCCATGCAGCCCGATCTCATCGTACAACTGCCTGTGATAATTCGGATAACAGACATCCACGCCGCATCCAAGCACCGCGTACGTATCGCCCCCGCTGTCTAAAGCTCCTCTGTGACCCGCTGCATCTATCCCTCTTGCCATGCCGCTGACAACCGCGGCATCCCGCGCCGCAAGCTCTCTTGCCAGCTCCCTGGCGACCGTCCTGCCATATTCCGAACACATGCGCGCTCCTACAACCGCCACACGAAGCTGATCCGGCACCGGAAGCCTGCCGCGGTAAAAAATCCCGTACGGCGCATCCGAAAGCTCCCGAAGCTGATCAGGATACGCCGGCTGCTCCATACTGACAAAGCAGATTTTTGAGTCGGACAACTCGTGCCACTTCTGGTCAATGTCCCATGTTTTTTTTGATTGTATGATATGCAAGACATCCTTATGCATCAGTCCCGGAATTTTTTCCAGGCTTTCTTCTCCAAGCTCGTACACTTCCCCCGCATGTGCGCATACGGCAAAGAGGCTGCGGCGTACACGGGGCGTACAGCCCTGGATACAGGAAAGCCAGTAGGCATATTTTTCCATGACAGTTCACCACCTTTCCCAATATTTCCGGTCAAGGCTGCGGTAACAAAACGCTTCCGCAAGATGGTCCTGATTTACGCTCTCACTATGCGCCAGGTCCGCAATCGTCCTTGCGACACGCAAAATCTTGTGATAGGCACGCGCAGTCAGCCGCAGCTTCTGGTACATCGTTTGCAGATAATCCTCTTCCGCTGCTGTCAGCAGGCAGACTTCCTTTAACCTGTCCGGCAAAACCTGGCTGTTAAAATAGATGCCGCTGCCCGCATACCGCTTGTTTTGCAGCTCCCATGCCTCACAGACTCTGCCGCGGATCTGCGCGGAGCTTTCATTTGGCGCCTGTTTCGTCAGATCCGCATATGTAAGCGGGGACGTCTCCACGCACAAGTCCATCCGGTCTAACAGCGGCTGGCTGATCCTGCCAAGGTAGCGGTCGATGGCGCTTTGCGTACAGCGGCAGCGGTTCATATCAGGATAGGCGCCGCACGGACATGGATTCATCGGTACAACGAAATTGATACAATTCAACGATGCACCCCTAAATGCAC
>CAMUPC010000328.1 GCA_947090545.1 uncultured Eubacterium sp.
GCCCTGGCGTTCCGCCAGCAGCTAAAGGTGCCGCTTGGCTTCGCCCCTGGTTTTTCAGCAGGATGCTAAGGGCTCCTAACATTTTTCCACAGTCACAGGAAGCAAGCCCCGCTCCCCTTCCTCCGGCTGTTTTTTCAGGGCTCGAAATAACGATCGCTAACAGTCATTGGCTTGGCACGCTGTTATTTTGTAGCACATGGGAAAACCAGCGGGGTGTTAATCCTTTCTATTGGTGTTCCTGTATGCGCAAAATGCAGCAATTGACTAAATTTTCTGCATGAGATCAATTGTTCTTAACAATGCAAATCAAATTTTTCTGTACGAGTAAATCATTATTTTCATTATTTTTTGAAGCACTTTCTTTGTAGCACATGGGAAAGCCAGCCGGGAGAAGCAAGCCTCGCTCCCCTTCCTCCGGCTGTTTTTTCAGGGCTCGAAATAACGATCGCTAACAGTCATTGGCTTGGCGTGCTGTTGTTTTTGCAGAATATGGGAAAACCAGCGGGGTGTTAATCCTTTCTACTGGTGTTCCTGTATGCGCAAAAATGCAGCAATTGACTAAATTTGCTGCATGAGATCAATCGTTCTTAACAATGCAAATCAAATTTTTCTGTACGAGTAAATCATTATTTTTTGAAGCACTTTCTTTGTAGCACATGGGAAAGCCAGCCGGGAGAGGGGAGGAGCACGTCCTGGCTGCGGCCTTGGAAGAAGGTTTAGAAGCCCTTAGCATTCTGCTGAACAAAAGCAGGGGCGAAGCCAAGCGGCACCTTTAGCTGCTGGCGGAACGCCAGGGCGAACTAGGTGCCGCGCCCGGACGGTGCCACAGTGTAACCGCAGAATGCTTAGGGCTTCTTAACCTTCTGGAACGGACGCAGCCAGGACGTGCTCCTCCCCTCTCCCAGCGTCCCCCATCCATCCAACCATACCCACCAAAAGAAAAACCTCCCACAATTCCACCACAAATTTGTCAGTATTTCTACTTGCGTTTTTCGTATTCCTGTATTAATATTATAAAATCAGCCAAAAGGCACAACAACCGCAAATTCGCAAACCCCTGGCTGTAAACATAGAAAAGGAAAAATGTCCTGCATATACTGTAGGATGGAACAGGAGGAGCAGTTATGAGTGAAAAACTAAAAGTCGGCATACTTGGCGGCACAGGCATGGTAGGACAGAGATTTATTTCCCTGCTGGAAAACCATCCCTGGTTTGAAGTAACAACCATTGCAGCAAGCCCAAGGAGTGCAGGCAAAACTTACGAGGAAGCAATAGACGGACGCTGGAAGATGGATACGCCTGTGCCTGTGTCTGTAAAAAATATTGTGGTAAAAAACGTAAATGAAATCGAAAGCACCGTATCCGAAGTGGATTTTGTATTTTCCGCGGTAGATATGTCCAAGGACGAAATCAAAAAGATCGAAGAAGCATACGCCAAAACAGAGACGCCGGTCGTGTCTAATAACAGCGCGCACCGCTGGACGCCGGACGTGCCGATGGTTGTGCCTGAGATCAATCCGCAGCATATGGAGCTGATTCCTTATCAGAGAAAACGGCTTGGCACAACACGCGGGTTTGTGGCGGTAAAGCCGAACTGCTCGATCCAGTCATATGCTCCGGTGCTGACAGCGTGGATGGAGTATGAGCCGTATGAAGCGGTTGTCTCTACGTATCAGGCGATTTCCGGCGCGGGCAAGACGTTTCGGGACTGGCCGGAAATGGAAGGCAATATTATTCCGTTTATCAGCGGGGAAGAGGAAAAGTCTGAAAAAGAACCGCTGCGTATCTGGGGGCAGATCAAAGACGGCGTGATTGAGCCGGCAAAAGAGCCGCTGATTACGAGCCAGTGTATCCGTGTCCCGGTGTTAAACGGGCATACGGCGTCGGTGTTTGTAAAATTTAGAAATCAATCGGTCGAAAAAGAAGCGCTGATTGAAAAGCTGAGAACTTACAGCGGGCTGCCGCAGCAGCTTGCCCTGCCGAGCGCGCCAAAGCAGTTTATCCAGTATTTAGACGACGACAGCCGTCCGCAGATCGCGCTGGATGTAGATTTTGAGCGTGGTATGGGAATCAGTGTCGGACGCCTGCGCCCGGACAGCGTTTATGACTGGAAGTTTGTCGGGCTTTCGCACAATACCGTACGCGGCGCGGCAGGCGGAGCTGTTTTATGTGCGGAATTACTAAAAGCACAGGGATATATTACAAAAAAATAGCAGTTATCAGCATTTTCTTCCACCCTCTTGCAAAGAAAGTTAAAATATGATATGATTTTAATACAATTTCTTTTATGGTTCAAAACAGCAGAGAAGCTCAGTATATACGCAATAGGAGAACGTAATGGTAATACGACACACGGAATTAAAAAAAATGGAGCAGCTATATGAAAAAAACGGAAACCAGTTGGTTCTGTTATACGGGCGGGAGGGCTGCGATAAGGAGGCATTGATCAGGATTTTCTGCAAAGGGAAAAAATTCTTTTACTACCGTGCGCGCAAAGCATCTGTGCAGGAGCAGTGTATGCAGTTCGGACGTGAAATAGAAAAGCAGTATGGCCTGAGCCTTACCAAATATACTTATGCCGAGTTTTTCAACCGGATTCGCAGCGGCAGTGCCAGCAAGCTGGTCGTCATTATTGATGAGTTTCAGTATATTGCAAAGCGCGACGAAGAATTTCTAAAAGCAGTGATCAAGCTCAGGACAAAGAAGCTCTACCCTGGTCCTGTGATGATCCTGTTAGCAAGCTCTTCGGTGGCATGGATGGAGCAGGAGCTGGATGAACAGCTTTCAGACAGTGTGAAAAGGGTCGATGAAAGGATCAAGCTGGATGACCTGAAATTTTTGGACGTTGTGCGCTCTTACCCGGAATACTCGGTCAGCGACTGCGTCAAGGCATACGGAATCCTGGGCGGCGTGTCGTCTTATATGAACCGCTGGAATTCCAAAAAAGATATCCGCAGCAATGTATGCAAAAATATTTTATCGCCGAACGGGTATTTATTTGCGGAAGCGGAGCGTTTTATCGGAAGCGAGCTGCGGGAGCTTGCGATCTATGATACGATACTGGCGGCAATTGCAGCAGGGCACCGCAAGCTGAACGACCTGTTTAACCAGACCGGGTTTTCCAGGGCGAAGATCAGCGTCTATATGAAAAACCTAGCGGCGTTTGAGGTGATCGAAAAGGTCAATTCGTTTGAAACCGGAGGGTGGGAAAACGCGCAGAAGGGCATTTACCAGATCCGCAGCAATTACGTGAATTTCTGGTTCCGCTTTATTTATCCGCATTTGTCTGACCTGTATATGATGACGCCGGAAGCTTTTTACGACACGTATATCGAAAGCGGGCTGGACGACTATATGAACCGCTATTTTGTCCAGGTATGCATGGAATATTTGGAGCTTTTGAATCTGGTGGAAAAGCTGCCGATTCGGATACATAAAGCAGGCACCTGGGTCGGAAAGACCGGGAATATCGATATTATTGCACAAGACAGCGCCAGAAACAACCTGATCGGGCTGTGCAACTGGTCAGAACCGCAGCTTACGTATCAGATGTGTGAAAAATTGTTTGATACGATGAAAAAAGCGAAACTGAAATCCGACCATTATTATTTGTTTTCTGCGAAAAGCTTTGATGAGGAGCTTTTGGAAAAGGCGAAGGAAGATCAGAGGCTTGTGTTAGTGGATATGACGCAGCTTTAAGAGGCGGGAGCAGGGAATGCTGTGGGTGCGTGTGTGCTGTGAGGATACGAATTGTATGTGCTGCGGGTGCGTACAGTGAGATACAAAATGAGATTGCAGGAAAGCAAGGCAGCCTGGCTGGTGGTTTCCGGTGATCTCATTCTTTGTTTGTGTGTATGAGAGCGTGTTTTTTGGGGTTTTTGCGGGAGGGACGCTGGGAGAGGGGGTTGGCACGCCCTGGCTGCGTCCGTTCCAGAAGGTTAAGAATCCCTAAGCATCCTG
>CAMUPC010000329.1 GCA_947090545.1 uncultured Eubacterium sp.
CCTGCTTTTGTTCAGCAGGATGCTAAGGGCTCCTAACATTTTTCCACAGTCACAGAAAGCCAGCCCCGCTCCCCTTCCTCCGGCTGGTTCTCGAAAACTCGAAATAAGCGGTCGCTTGGAGATAGTGCGTTGGCATTCCGAAGCTCGGCAGAGTGTTGCACAACGAACTTGCTGAACATGCGAAAACCAGCCGGGAGAGGGAATTGGCACACCCGGGCTGCGGACTTGGAAGAAGGTTTAGAAGCCCTTTGCCTCCTGCTGAATAACGCAGGGGCGAAGCCAAGCGGCACCTTTAGCTGCTGGCGGAACGCCAGGGCGAACTAGGTGCCGCGCCCGGACGGTGCCACAGCACAACCGCAGGAGGCTTAGGGATTCTTAACCTTCTGGAACGGACGCAGCCCGGGTGTGCCAATTCCCTCTCCCGGCGTCCTCGTATGAACAAAAAGTACAATACTTGACCGAAACCGTACGTACCATTGCCAAACATAAATGGCTGGACAGAGATCATGACAGACAGCGCAGCAAAAAAAGAGCAGATCACTGTAACGGGCGGCGAAAACCCCGGAAAGCAGCTCCGGGGTTTTTGTCGTCCATATTTACGCATAGATCTTTTCCAGCTCTCTGCGAATTTCTTTTATAAATTCCTCGCTGCTTAATGTGGTCGGCTGCGCAATCTCTGTAATCAGCGCAAGGTCTTTGGTCATCTTCCCTGACTCTATTGTCGCTACGCAGGCTTTTTCCAGATGATCTGCGAATGCTGTCAGTTCCTTGATCCCATCCAGTTCTCCGCGTTTGCGCAGTGCGCCTGTCCATGCAAAGATTGTCGCTACGGAATTGGTGGAAGTCTCTTCTCCGTTCAGATGCTTATAATAATGGCGCTGTACGGTTCCGTGTGCTGCTTCATACTCATAATAGCCTTCAGGCGATACGAGTACGGACGTCATCATCGCGAGCGAGCCGAACGCGGAGGAAATCATATCGCTCATTACATCCCCGTCGTAGTTTTTACAAGCCCAGATAAAGCCGCCTTTGGATTTCATTACGCGCGCAACTGCGTCGTCGATCAGGGTATAGAAATACGTAATGCCTGCCGCGTCAAATTTTTCCTTGTATTCTTTGTCGAAAATCTCCTGGAAGATGTCCTTAAACGTATGGTCATATTTTTTGGAAATCGTATCCTTGGTCGCGAACCAGAGCTCCTGCTTTTGGTCAAGCGCATATGTAAAGCAGCTTCTTGCAAAGCTTTCAATCGAAGCTTCCACATTGTGCTGCCCCTGGATCATGCCAGGAGACTGGAAATCGAAAATCGTTTCTTTGATCTGGGTGCCGTCCTGCGCCGTAAACACGAGTTCTGCTTTTCCTGCGCCTGGTATTTTCATCTCGACGTTTTTGTAGACGTCCCCATAAGCGTGCCTTGCAATTGTAATCGGGCTTTTCCAGTTTTTTACGCAAGGCTCAATGCCTTTTACCTGAATCGGGGTACGGAATACCGTGCCGTCTAAGATCGCGCGGATCGTACCGTTCGGGCTTTTCCACATCTCTTTTAGGTGATATTCCTCCATACGCGCCGCGTTCGGCGTAATCGTGGCGCATTTGACCGCAACGCCGTATTTTTTCGTTGCATTTGCGGAATCGATCGTAACCTGGTCGTCTGTTTCGTTTCTGTGCGTAAGCCCAAGGTCATAGTACTCTGTCTTTAAATCGATAAAAGGAGCAAGCAGCTCGTCTTTAATCATCTTCCAGAGAATTCGGGTCATTTCGTCGCCGTCCATCTCTACAAGCGGTGTTGTCATTTTAATTTTTTCCATTCATCCATTCCTCCCGGTTGTGTGCAGGTTTTAACGTTTCATATCCAAACCATTTTATACAAAGACACATAGGTTTGTCAATGCATGTACCGCGGATTCTCAGATTTTTTTTGGAAACCTATACAAGCTGCCCTCATAGTATAAACCATAAAACAAATAAAACATGGAGGCAATCAATATGAGTGATTTAGCTGCTACAAACTGTGGATGTGGAGAAACAAATAGCTGTGGGTGCAGTTGTGGATGTGCAAATGGAAATAGTTCCTTTATCTGGATTATCCTGCTGTTATTCTGCTGCTGCGGCAACAACAACGGCGGTGGCATCTTCGGCGGCGGATGCGGCAATAGCTGCGGCGGCGGATGCGGATGCGGCGACAATAGCTGTATTTGGCTGATCTTACTGTTGCTTTGCGGATGCGGCAACGGCGGCGGATGCGGATTTTTCTAAATCGTTCCGTAAATAACACAAAATAATCTGTGCGGAAGGCAGGAATGCCTTCCGCGTAAAGTAAGAGACAAAAGTGTCTAAAATACCCTGCATCCAACGTGCAGGGTATTTTTATACTGCTTTGATCACGCAGCAGCAGCCCGCAGCAAAATTTTGCCTGCCGCAGGCTGCCATCCATTAACGATGCTATCATCCCGGATTATTTGTATTTCATCAGATGCGCCCTCACATTCCCCTGCGCCCCCGCTGTACCCGGTTTTGCGCCTGATTTTGTGAATCTCCCGCTTCCTGTTTGCGAATCTGCGCCAGTGTCAGGTTTTTGCGCTTCATGCACGCCTCGTCTACCGTATACACTTTATTTCCATCAATGACTAATTTTCCCATAACCATCCTGCTTCTATTCTAAAAGATTTCCGAATTAGATTTGCGATTCATTTTACCCTTTTTTATCTGTCTCCTTTCTATATTATTATATCGATTTTTCACAAATTGGTGTCATAATAGACGCTTTCCGCTCATACACTAAATAAAAAAGGAAAATTTATGGACAACAATTACATACCAACCGCGTTTGACGAAAAGACGCAAAATAAAGACCTACAGATTTTAAAAACCGCGCTTCCTTATATGCGCGGCTCCCGCCAAAAGGAAATTCTGACACTGATTAAGTCCATGGAGCTGAAAAAATCGATTGACTTAATCGACAGCGACGACACGTCCCTGTCAATCTGTTCAACCGACAACCCAATGGAAAATACCCTGAATATGCTAAGCGATATCCGCAAGTTTTGCAACGAAAAGGAACAGGAGCACATTGATATGATTATGAACCTCTTTTCGATGTTTTCCACCTATGAAACAATGTTTTCCTAAAAGCCAGGCAAAAAAGCTGCGCTGCTTTCGGCAGATACAGTCACCTAGTTCTGCTGCCTGCATATGCTGATGATAGATAGCGCAGCATTGGAAACCTGCAAACATGAATAGGGAGGAATTTATGAATTTTGATGATGTATTTAACGCCCAGAATACAAGCGGGATCTCACCGGAGAAGCTTGCATTTTTAAAAGCGATGTCTGCAAGGCAGGCAGGCGGGAACGCAAAGGATATGATGGCGGCACTGATGGCGGCGTCAAGCTCTGCGCAAAAGCAGGGGATTGCTTTTAATGAGGCTGAGCGGGATATGATGCTGGAGCTTCTGTTAAAAGGGTTGTCGCCGGAAGAAAGTAAGAAGGCGCGTGGGATGATACAGATGATGAAGAAGATGAAAAAATAGGACGCTGGAGGAAGGGGAGCGGGGCTGGCTTCCTGCTCCGATTCCAGAATGTAAGGAGCCCTAAGCCTTCTGCTGGTACGCTGTGGCACCGTCCGGGCGCGGCACCTAGTTCGCCCTGGCGTTCCGCCAGCAGCTAAAGGTGCCGCTTGGCTTCGCCCCTGGGTTACTCCGCAGAATGCTAAGGGCTGCTAACATTCTTCCATAGTCGCAGGAAGCCAGCCCCGCTCCCCTTCCTCCGGCTGTTTTTCGCAAGCTCTAAATCGCTGATAGCTTGCTGATAGCTTACATTTCTAGTATTTCTAGTAGCGTCTTGAAAAGCCAGCCGGGAGAGGGGATTGGCACGCTCTGGCGGCGGCCTTGGAAGAAGGTTTAG
>CAMUPC010000330.1 GCA_947090545.1 uncultured Eubacterium sp.
TTGGAACCGGAACAGGAAGCCAGCCCCGCTCCCCTTCCTCCAGCGTCCCCCCCCCATCCACCTCACTCAAACAAACTCAACCTATCTCTTCGGAACCAGCTTCTCCACTCCCCCCATATAAGCCCTTAGCGCCTCCGGCACATTCACACTGCCATCCGCATTCAAATTATTCTCCAAAAACGCAATCAGCATCCGCGGCGGAGCTGCTACCGTATTATTCAGCGTATGCGCAAAGTACTTATTTTTCTCCTTATCCTTCACCCGAATCTTCAGCCTTCTCGCCTGCGCATCCCCAAGATTCGAGCAGCTTCCCACTTCAAAATACTTCTTCTGCCGCGGAGACCACGCCTCCACATCGCATGATTTTACTTTTAAGTCAGCAAGATCCCCAGAACAGCACTCCAGTGTACGCACCGGAATATCCAGGCTGCGGAACAAGTCTACCGTATTCTGCCACAGCTTATCATACCACTGCATCGATTCCTCCGGCTTGCATACGACAATCATTTCCTGCTTCTCAAACTGATGAATCCGGTACACCCCGCGTTCTTCAATGCCATGTGCACCCTTTTCCTTGCGGAAGCACGGAGAATAACTGGTCAGCGTGTACGGCAGGCGTTCTTCGTCATTGATAGTATCAATAAATTTACCGATCATAGAGTGCTCCGACGTACCGATCAGATACAGGTCCTCCCCCTCGATCTTGTACATCATCGCATCCATCTCTTCAAAACTCATAACCCCGGTCACGACGCTGCTGCGGATCATAAACGGCGGCACGCAGTACGTAAAGCCGCGGTCGATCATAAAGTCTCTCGCATACGAAATCACTGCGGAATGCAGCCTTGCAATGTCGCCCATCAGATAATAAAAGCCGTTTCCTGCTACCTTGCCTGCCGCGTCCAGGTCAATCCCGTCAAAGCGTTCCATAATGTCCGTATGGTACGGCACCTCAAAATCAGGCACCACAGGATCGCCGTATTTTTGGATCTCCACATTGCAGGAATCATCCTGTCCGATCGGTACCGAAGGATCGATGATATTTGGAATCACCATCATGTCTGCGAGTACTTTTTCCTGTAGCTCTTTCTCCTGTGCTTCCAGCTCTTCTAAACGCTTGACATCTGCTGCCACCTGCGCCTTGACAGCTTCTGCTTCTTCTTTCTTGCCTTCCTTCATCAAGGCACCGATCTGCTTGGATAGCTGGTTGCGGTTTGCGCGCAGTGTATCTGCTTCCTGTTTTGCCTTACGTGCCTTTGCATCCAGCTCGATCACTTCATCTACCAGCGGAAGCTTTTTTTCCTGAAATTTATTTTTAATATTCTGTTTCACCAAATCAGGATTTTCCCTGACAAATTTAATATCCAACATCACTGTTTCCTCCAAATAAGATTATGCGGACAATGTGCCTGACACTGCCCGCAGCTTCTGTTTTTTCCCGCAAATAATTTTACTTTAACGGATATTTTGCAGTCAGTGCCTTTGTGATCGCAAGCGCTTTCTCCGCCGCTGCATCCCCTTCTTGAATCATCATCGCAATTGCCTGGGCAATCTGATCCATATCCTGCGTATTCATGCCTCTGGATGTTACGGCAGGAGTGCCGAGACGGATGCCGCTCGTTACGGTCGGCTTCTGCGGATCGTTCGGGATCGTATTTTTGTTCGCTGTAATATGCGCCAAATCCAGCCTTGCTTCCACTTCTTTTCCAGTCAGCCCATATCCGGTCAGGTCAATTAACATCAAATGGTTATCCGTACCGCCGGATACAATGCCGATGCCTCGTTCCATAAGCCCCTTGCACAATGCCTGCGCATTATCCACAATGTTCTGCTGGTATACTTTAAACGAAGGGTCGAGCGCCTCTTTGAAGCAGACCGCTTTTGCGGCAATCACATGCATCAAAGGCCCGCCTTGGATGCCCGGAAATACCGACTTGTTAAACTTAAACTTTTTCGCAAGCTCCGCGTCCCTGCATAAAATCATGCCGCCCCTCGGCCCGCGCAGCGTCTTATGCGTCGTCGTCGTCACTACGTCCGCATATGGCATCGGCGACGGATGCAGCCCAGCCGCTACCAGCCCTGCGATATGCGCCATATCTACCATCAGGTAAGCGCCGACCGCGTCTGCCGCTTCCCGGAATTTTTTAAAATCAATCGTTCTCGCATATGCCGAAGCGCCTGCAATAATCATCTTCGGCTTGCATTCCTTTGCCGTTTCGATCAGCTTGTCATAATCGATGAAGCCTTCATCATTGACCCCATACGGAACGATATGAAAATAAGATCCTGAAAAATTGACCGGGCTTCCATGTGTCAGATGCCCGCCATGGTCCAGATTCATCCCCATAACCGTATCGCCCGGCTTTAACAGCGCAAACTGCACCGCCATATTTGCCTGCGCGCCGGAATGCGGCTGTACGTTGGCATATTCGCAGCCAAACAGTTTCTTTGCGCGCTCTCTGGCAAGCTCTTCTACAACATCCACACATTCGCAGCCGCCATAATATCTGTGTCCTGGATATCCTTCCGCGTATTTATTCGTCAGCACGCTGCCCATTGCCGACATGACGGCTGGACTGACCCAGTTCTCGGACGCGATCAGCTCGATATGGCTGTTCTGTCTGTCCAGCTCGGCGGTGATCGCTGCCGCAACCTCTGTATCTACGGCTTGTATATCTTCCAAAGTGTACATAATGAAATGCTCCTTCCTTATAATATGCACCCTGGAAGAAATTCTCGTTGGCATTTCCATAGCCTGTGTACTCCAGGGTATTTTTAGCAATTGTATCAGGCATAATTATATATGGACGGGCTCATAATTTCAAGTAGTAAATAGGTGCTTGGGGGGATTTCTTGTGAAAAGTGGGGATTTTTTTGAGGGGAGGACGCTGGGAGAGGGGATGGGCACACCCTGGCGGCGTCCGTTCCAGAAGGTTAAGAAGTCCTAGGCATCCTGCGGCTACGCTGTGGCACCGTCCGGGCGCGGCACCTAGTTCGCCCTGGCTAACGCCAGCAGCTAAAGGTGCCGCTTGGCTTCGCCCCTGCGGTGTCGAGCAGGATGCCAAGAACTTCTAAACCTTCTTCCAAGGACGCCGCCAGGGTGTGCCCATCCCCTCTCCCGGCTGGTTTTCGCGGGTTCTGCAAAAAAACAGAGCATCGTGTTACAGGGCGTATTGGGGGGGGCAGCTTTTGTTTCTTTGTGGCAATGATGAAGCTTGGACAGTGTGGTACTCTACGTTCTGCCTAGTGTACTGTCTGCTTGGTATTTGTACTAATGAATTATTCAAATATTAAATGTATTTATTGACTTTATGCAGATACAGCTTGGTACAAATATCAATAAGACAGTACACCAGTGCCTTGTAAAGTTTCAATATATATCAGAACCAAATATTGAAAAGTTTCCCATATTTATTAAGATTTTAGGTTAATCTGGATATATTTTTGATCTACTCTTAAACTTTACAAGGCACTATTACAACAATTCGCAAATACTCATATGCTACGCTCTCGCTATTTATTCTATTGCCGCATTGTACCCTAAGGGATATGCAATCATCTGTCAACAATTCTACCGCACCGCTTCCTTCCACCGCCTTACACTGACACAAAATAAGCACTTAGTATTATGAACATTTACAATCTACCGCACGAAATAAAACACCCGCATACTGCAACCGGCTGCAAGCTGTAATCACTTTAGAGCCTGGAAGAACCAGCCGGAGGAAGGGGCGCGGGGCTGGCTTCCTGTGACTATGGAAAAATGTTAGGAGCCCTTAGCATCCTGCTCGACACCGCAGGGGCGAAGCCAAGCGGCACCTTTAGCTTCCGGCGTTTAGCCGGGGCGAACTAGGTGCCGCGCCCGGACGGTGCCACAGCGTAACCGCAGGATGCTTA
>CAMUPC010000331.1 GCA_947090545.1 uncultured Eubacterium sp.
AATATTCTGGAGCGGACACCTGCCGGGCGCGCCAATCCCCTTTCCCAGCGTCCCTTTCCCTTTCATCCCTCCACCAACGCCGTATACAGCTCATAAATCAAAAACCCCGACACCGGCCCCAGAATCACCCCCGCAGCCCCATACACATGCATCCCAATATAAATACTCATCAGCACCACAATCGGCGGATACCCCAGCCGCCCGCCGATCAGCCGCGGCTCCAGAAACTGCCGCACAAAGCTGCACACCAGATACAAAATCCCATACACAGCAGCAAGCACATATTTTCCATTCATAAAATCAATCACCATCCACGGCACAAAGATCGTCCCCGTACCGATAAACGGCAGCGCATCGCATACCCCAATTCCCATCCCCGCCAGCAGCGCGTAAGAGTTCCCTGTCAAAAACAGCCCAATCACGCAAATCAAGCTGATCACGAGCAAAATCGCGATCTGCGCCCTGATATATGTGCCGCCGGCTTGTCTTGTATGCTGCTTGATGCGCACGGCAAGCTTTCCTGCTTCGGATTTGTGCAGGGCGGCAGAGATCATCGGATAATCTGTCAGAATCAGCATCCCGGAAATCACCGATACAAGCCCTATGCCCATAAGCGAAAAAACAGCCTTTGCATAGGACATGGAGTTTTTCAAAAGGTACGGCAGCGTACTTGACTGAAAGCCGTCTACGACCCTGCCGCGCATTTTTAAAAACAACTGCTCCGCCTCGCCGATACGGATGCCCAGGCTGCGTTCCAGGCGTTCGCAGCAGCCGCACCAGATTTCCAGAACCCCTCCTTCAATCGATTCCGCATTTTTCACCAGTGCCGCAAGCTGTGTGCACGCTGTACGCCCGACAAAAAAACACACCGTTAACACAGCGCCTAGTACGACAATTACGACTAGCATGGAAATGACGCTGCGCCCTTTGCCGGTTTTTACTACGATTTTTTGTACGATCGGATTTAACAGCATCGCCAGGAATGCGCCTAACAAAAAAGGAATTACCATCGGCAGAAGATATCTCATAGAAACATAAACCGCCAGCGTAACCCCTGTTAATAAAATTGTCTTTTTTACGTTTTCTTTTTCATACCATCTCATACAAGAAGTATGCGTGAATTGTGTTTGAATATGTATTCCCTTGTGCGCAAACTGCCTGTTACTTTTTAGAAAAAATGGCAGTATTGTACTGTCCAAAGCTGTCAGCTCTGCGTGCCTGCCAGATAATGAAATTTTTGAAAAACTGGCTGTGATGGGACGATCGCAAACCGCATGTGCTGTTTTGTCGCCGGGTGCACAAATAACAGTTCACAGGCGCAAAGCCCCAGCCCGTTTTTGATTTCTTCCTGCCGCAGCGTGGAACTGCCGTCAGCTTCTTTTTTTCCGTATTTTGTATCGCCTGCAAGCGGCGTCCCAAAATGTGCCATCTGTACCCGGATCTGATGGTGCCTTCCAGTCAGCAGGTGGATTTTTACAAGATTTTGTACGGTGCCGCCCGATGTATCTGTCTCCAGCACCTGATAGAGCAGCTCCGCTTTTTTTGCCTGTGTGTCGCCCGCTTTCGCAACGACTGTGAGATTTCTGCGCCCGTCTTTTTTCAGGGCATCCACAAGCTTCCCTTCTTTTGACGGCATCTCACCCAGCGTCACGGCAAGGTAATCTTTGGAAAAGCTGCCTTGTGCCAGCGCCCTGCTAAGTTTCGCCGCAGACTTTTTATGCTTGCCGAACACGAGAATCCCTTCGACCGGCTGGTCAAGACGATGCACCAGCCCGATATAAGGCGGCTCGCCCTTTTTGTGCCTGTAGTTGCTAAGCAGGCTCACCATATCCTGCTGCCCGTGCAGCTTCGTCTGTGTGGCAATGCCTGCGGGCTTTACGCAGACGAGAATATGCTCGTCCTCATATAAGATATCCATGCCTTTGTCTCCTTACAGCTTAAATCGGTAGCCGACTCCCCAGATCGTTTCGATATACTGCGGCTTTGCGGTATTGATCTCGATTTTTTCCCGAATTTTTTTAATATGCACGGTTACCGTCGCAATATCCCCGACCGACTCCATATCCCAAATCTCCTTAAACAGCTCGTCTTTTGTAAATACACGGTTTGGATTCTGCGCCAAAAATACGAGCAGGTCAAACTCTTTTGTCGTAAACTGCTTTTCCTCCTCGTTGATCCAAACGCGCCTTGCCGTCTTGTCGATTCGGATACCGCGGATCTCTACGATATCGTTTTGCATCACACCGCTGCCAATCAGCCGTTCATACCTTGCCAGATGCGCCTTGACACGCGCCACCAGCTCGCTCGGCGAAAACGGCTTGGTCACATAATCGTCCGCCCCCATACCAAGCCCGCGGATCTTGTCGATATCATCTTTTTTCGCCGATACCATAAGCACAGGCAGGTTTTTATGCTCCCTGATCTGGCGGCATACCTCAAAGCCGTCCATGCCAGGCAGCATCAAGTCCAGGATTACCATATTATAATCCTCTTCCAGCACCTTTTTTAAGCCCTGCTCCCCATTTGTCTCAATCTCTACCTCGAAGCCGCTCAGCTCCAGATAATCCTTTTCCAGCTCAGCAATCGTCATCTCATCTTCAATAATCAATATCCTACTCATTCGGAACCTCCTGATATTTGCGTATTACAAAATACATGACCGTACCTGTGGACTCCTTGCTCGTCGCCCAGATCTTGCCGCTGTGGTCCTCAATAATCTTCTTTACGATCGACAGCCCGATCCCGCTGCCCCCGGTCGCTGAATTTCTGGAAGCGTCCGTACGGTAAAAACGGTCAAAAATAAACGGCAGGTCTTTCTGCGCAATCCCCTTCCCGTTATCCTCGATCTCCACCTGGATAAAATCGCCTACATCTTTGATCCTGACATTGATCAGCCCGTGCTCCTTATCCATATATTTCACAGAATTGCCGATAATATTGTCAATCACGCGCTTTAGCTGCTCAGGATCAGCAATAATGACGACGTCGTCCCCGGCATAGTTAAAATACGACAGCCCGATATGCTCCGCCTCCAGCTCCAGCCCGATTTCCTCGATACAATCGTTAAAATATTCCGCCGCGTTGATCCTGTTAAAATTATACGGAATACGGTTTGTATCGATCTTGGCATACAGCGTCAGCTCATTAATCAGACGATCCATATCAATCGCCTTATTATAAATCGTGCGCATATATTTATCCACTTTTTCCGGCGTATCCGCAACACCGTCCAAGATCCCCTCCACATAGCCCTTAATCGCTGTAATCGGCGTCTTTAAATCATGTGAAATATTACTGATTAAAATACGGTTCTGCTTTTCCGCTTCCAGCTTTTCCTCCGCAGACTCCTTCAAGCGCTGTCGCATATCTTCAAAATTACGGCACAGGCTCCCCATCTCGTCATTGCTGTCCGCCTCGACGGTAAAGTCCAGATTGCCTTCTTTGATATTTTTCGCTGCTTCCTCCAAACGGCAGATCGGCGTCACAATACTGCGGTAAATCCATGCCGTAATGGAAAGCCCGGTGGCTGCCAGGATCAGGACAATACAGATCGCCATGTCCTCCACCAGCACCTCGATCTGAGACATGTCGATCTTGTAGGCAAGCACACCGATGTCGATGCCTGTCTGCTGAGCGACTGCCTTCATCTGGATCAGGCGGATTACGAAAAAAGCGAACAGGGCGAGCAGGATTGGCATGAATACGATTACAAAAAAAGTAATCACTAATTTTGTACTTAGTTTCATAGTAAGGCTCCTATTTTTATGATTTTGCGGGGAGGACGCCGGGAGAGGGGATGGGCACGCTCTGGCTGCGTCCGTTCCAGAAGGTTAAGAAGCCCTAGGCATCCTGCGGTTACGCTGT
>CAMUPC010000332.1 GCA_947090545.1 uncultured Eubacterium sp.
CTTCGCCCCTGGGTTATTCAGCAGGATGCTAAGGGCTTCTAAACCTTCTTCCAAGTCCGTTGCCAGGACGTGCCCATCTCCTCTCCCGGCTGGTTTTCGCAAATGTTACAAATACAACGATACACAGGACGTAAGGTGTATTGCGGCACTGCTTGTTGTAAGCTACCACTTATTCCTAAAAAACAGTGAGACAGGCACCACTTTCAGATGACTAAGAAATAATCTTGTTAAAACTTTGGAAAGACAGCCGGAGGGAGGGGAGCGGGACTGGCTTCCTGTGACTTTGGAAGAATGTTAGGAGCCCTTAGCATTCTGCTCAATACAACAGGGGCGAAGCCAAGCGGCACCTTTAGCTGCTGGCTGTAAGCCAGGGCGAACTAGGTGCCGCGCCCGGACGCAGCCACAATGTAAACGCAGAATGCTTAGGGCTCCTTACATTCTGGAATCGGAACAGGAAGCCAGTCCCGCTCCCCTCCCTCCAGCGTCCCTCCTGAACAATCTCTCTTCACTCCTTCTGAAACACCATCTCCAAAATCCTCCCCGTCGCATTCCCATCACACGCAGCCATAAACCGCTCACGAAACTCCCGCACCCGCTGTAGGTCAAACTGCGTTTCCATCTCCCGGATTTTCCCAATCAGCTCCTCATTCGTACGCACAACAGGCCCAGGCGCAAGCTCATGATAATCATAATAAAACCCCCGCCAGTCAAAATACTCCTCCAGGTCATACGCATAAAAAAGCATCGGCTTTTCAAACAGCGAATACTCAAACACCAAAGAAGAATAATCCGAAATACACAAGTCGCTGACACAAAGCAGCTCATCAATCGAAAGCTCCTTGGTCACATCGCACGCAAAATCCGCGCAGTCAGGCGGGATCACCGGAGGATGGCTGACAAATGGATGATGCTTGCAGACAAGCACGTAGTCCTGCCCAAGCGCCTGTTTGAGCTTCCGCACGTCCAACTTGTCGGGCGATGCTGCTTCTTTTGCCTGACCGCGGAATGTCGGCGCATACAAAATGACCTTCCTGCCTGCCGCAAACGGGACGCACTGCGCGAAATGTGTTCTTGACGCCTGCAAAAAGCGTTTCTGAAAAAAGACGTCCGTCCGGCTTACCCCTGTCGCTTTTAAGCATTCCCTGTGATCCTGCAACATCATTGCTTCTTCATATGCCCAGGCAATATCCGGGCTTGACAAGGTCACATAGGTTGTATTGCCGTAATATGGATATTTGCGCATTTCTTCTGCCGTTTCCCCGTATTTTAATTCTGCTGTGCTGAAACCAAACCGCTTAAACGCCCCGCAAGCGTGCCAGGTCTGTGTCAAAACCGTCTCGCTGCGCATCGGAATGCTGCCGATGACATTGCAGCCTTCGTTTAAAAAGACATATTTTGCATCGGCAAGGTCTTTGAGCATCGCTGTGCAGCGCCTGAGATACGCAAGCCTGCCTACAAAGCCGCTGCGCAGATAATGTGTATGAATGCGGTAGGTTCCTTCTTTTTTTAAGCGCTGATATAAAAGGCGGAAGCTGTTGGATATTGTCTGCTCCCTTACTTCTACAAACAGTACCTTGTCCTCCTGTACAGGCTTTTTGGCATGGATGCAGTAAATTCCGCGAAACAGGATGCGGAAGGTTACGAACTTTACAGCACTTGAAATTGTTTTTTTTATCTTGTTTGATTTTATCATTATTATTTTACCGATTTTTTCTGCGATTGCGTTTTATTGTGTTGTTTTTGTATCTATTTTTATGGTAAGGCAAGGTGAAGTGATTTGTCTATAATACGCACTATTCTTCCCAGATCATCACCGTTTTTCCCATCATCTTATGGATATCCGCTTCAAACGCGTTACGGATATCCTTGATATCGCGGACGACAAATTCCTCACCCACAATGTTTTCCAGATACGCCAGGATCTGCGGATGTGTGCGGTACAGCTCCATCAGCCCCTCAAAATCCGCGCGCCCGCTGCGGCTGCTGCCAATGACGCGCAGTCCTTTTTCCAGTATCATCCGTGTATCGACCGGCACCAGCTCTTCGGAAACACCGAGCAGCCCGATCGTACCTTCCGGGCGGATATGCCCGATGATCTGGCTGATCGCGGACTGTGCTCCTGAACCGCCTACGCATTCCAGTGCATGGTCAAATGAGAAATCATCGGTTAGCTGTGTGGATAAGAGCACCTCGTCTGCAAACGTAAAATAACTCAGCTTTTCCTCATGGACGCCGACGACATACACTTTTGTATCCGGGCACAGCTCATGCAGCAGCAGCGCTGTAATATATCCCAGATTGCCGTCGCCCCACACCGCCGCCTCCCGCCTGCGTCCATGTGCGGTGCGCAGCCATCGTTGAAGGGCATGATAGCTGACGCTCACCAGCTCTGTAAACGCCGCCACAGACGGATGGATCTCTCCCGGCAGGCGAATGATCCGGTCAGCGTCCGTCTGTATATATTCCTGCAAAAAACCATCTGCGCCGCTGGCGCGAAACCTAGAGCTTGGCAGATAATTTTCAGCAATCAACGCATCCTGCTCCACAGGCAGGTTTGGAATCATCACGACCTCTTCCCCGACCTGGAAATTACCCGCAGGATCATAGACTACCCTGCCTGTCCCTTCATGGATCAGCGCCATCGGCAGCTTGACCCGCAGGATCTCTTCTGTCCGTGTCCCCTGATAATATCTCTGGTCAGCATTGCAGATCGATAAGCGGTCTGGCCGTACAAGCAAATGGCGCTCATCCAGCTCTATTTCATGAAAAACCGCCTCAAACTGGCGCGGACGCTTTAACTGATACACTGTATTTAACATAGCCCATCCTTTTTCCATATCTAAGGAACAGTCCGTCAACCCAGCAATTCGCTGTTCCTTAGGTTACTGTCCAACATGCTGCGGTTACAGCAAAAGCCAACAAGTCAAAATTAACAAATAAGCGACTCCGCCACCTTCAAATCATACGGATACGTAATCTTAATATTGGAAACTTCGCCCTGCACCAGACGCACTTCCTCTCCTTTGATCACAAAGATCTTGCACGCATCTGTCAAAATCTCTTTCTCCTGCGCCGTTAAGGATTCATATACCCGCTTGAGCTTTTTTGCCTTAAACGACTGCGGTGTCTGCCCCTGGTACATCACTGAACGATCCGGGATATCGGAAATGATCGTATGCGATATGCTCTGCACAATCGTATCCGTCGCTGGGATTACGGTATCGCAGGCTCCGTACTGCTTTGCTGCCTGGATATTCTCTTCCAAAATCCGGTGCGTCACAAACGGGCGTACCGAATCATGCGTAACGATCACGGTTTCATCGTCCAGCAGCTTCTGTTCCTCCAGGTAACGGATCGAGTTCATAATTGTTTCGTTTCTCGTGCTGCCGCCTTCAAGTACGACGATACGCTCCTTCATTGGGATGTATTTTTGTATCAGGTCTTTTGTATACCGTATCCACTGTTTTGGGGATAAGACCAGCACCTGGTCAAAGCCTGGGTGGATGACAAATTTTTCCAGAACGAGCGCTATGATTGGCTTTCCTGCCACTTCCATAAATTGTTTTGGTTTTTCTACATTTCCCATACGCGCGCCTACCCCGCCGGCAAGGACGACACCGAATACGTTGTTTTTGGGATTTTTGGTTGTTATGCCGGTGTTATTGGTGGTTTTATGTTGTATTTCCATATATTGATCCTTCTTCCTTTTTCTGTGGATGTGGGGGGACGCCGGGAGAGGGGATTGGCACGTCCTGGCGGCGTCCGTTCCAGAAGGTTAAGAAGCCCTAAG
>CAMUPC010000333.1 GCA_947090545.1 uncultured Eubacterium sp.
GTGCTGTATTTACCGTTCATCCCGCAACGCTGTGCCAAGTGCCGCGCCCGGACGGGGTCACAACGTTGCCGCAGGATGCTTAGGGATTCTTAACCTTCTGGAACGGACGCAGCCAGGGCGTGCCCATCCCCTCTCCCAGCGTCCTCCCCGCACAATTTTTCCACCCACAAATCCCTCCATTTACCCCCAACCGCCGCTTTCCCAAAAGAAATGATTGATCATCCCACTTTTTCATGCTAAAATAAAACGCAGTGGCAGCAATTCTGCCAGCAGAGCACTAAAAAGGAAAACAATTTAGGAGGTTAACATATGGCATGGTATGACGAAGCTGTGTTTTATCACATTTACCCGCTAGGGCTTACCGGAGCACCGAAGGAAAATCATTACGAAGCGCCGGAACACCGTCTGCAAACATTGATCCCATGGATCACCCACATCAAAGAAATCGGCTGCAATGCAGTCTACATCGGCCCGCTCTTTGAATCCGTAGGACATGGCTATGAGACGACGGATTATAAAAAGCTGGACAGCCGGCTTGGAACGAATGACGACCTGGCTGATTTTGTGGCAAAATGCCATGAGCAGGGTATCCGCGTTATTTTAGACGGTGTATTCAACCATACAGGACGTGATTTTTTCGCGTTCCAGGATATTAAGAAAAACAGAGAAAATTCCCCATATAAGGATTGGTACTGCAACGTGAATTTCTGGGGAAACAACGAATACAACGACGGTTTTTCTTATGAAAACTGGGGTGGATATAACCTGCTCGTAAAATTAAACCAGCACAATCCGGCTGTCAGAGATTATATCTGCGACGTGATCCGCTTCTGGGTCAGCGAATTTGATATCGACGGCATCCGCTTAGACGCCGCGGACGTATTGGATTTTGAATACATGAAAGCGCTGCGCCATGTAGCAAATGAAGTAAAACCGGATTTCTGGCTGATGGGCGAGGTGATCCACGGCGATTATACCCGCTGGGTAAACGAAGGGACACTTCATTCCGTAACCAACTACAACCTGCACAAAGCGCTTTATTCCGGGCATAATGACCACAACTACTTTGAGATCGCGCATACGGTAAAGCGCCTGTACGAAATGGGCGGCAGCCGTCCTGACGGGTTAAAGCTTTACAACTTTGTGGACAACCATGACGTAGAACGTATTTATACAAAACTGAACAACAAGGCACATTTTACTCCGGTGCATATTCTGCTGTATACGCTTCCTGGCGTACCTTCTGTTTACTATGGCTCGGAATTTGGCATCGAAGGCAGAAAAGAACGCTTTTCAGACG
Source organism: uncultured Eubacterium sp. (assembly GCA_947090545.1). GTDB lineage: Bacteria > Bacillota > Clostridia > Lachnospirales > Lachnospiraceae > Eubacterium_J. Next base: position 1,301 of record CAMUPC010000333.1, read on the forward strand.
ATTCCCTGCGCCCTGCACTGTCCCTTTCCGATTATGCAGACGCGGTTTCAGCCAATCCCTGCACAAAGCTGATTGCCGCATTAGGAAACATCCGCCAGAATACGCCGGCGCTTTCCTACGGCGATTACCAGGAGCTGCTGCTGACAAACCGCCAGTATGCATATTCCAGAAATTATAACGGGCAATCCGTCATCACAACTGTAAATAACGATGACAGCGATTTTGTTATGACTCTGCGTGCCGGGAATGCGGCTGAATATATCGGCGCACTGTCCGGGCAGAAGGTATCGGTAAACGGCGGAAATATCGTAGTAAACATCAAGGCAAACAGCGGCGACATCTGGCTTCCGGTTACCCCAGACAGCGGCAATACCGTAATGCCGGATGCATTAAAAGTACAGCCTGGCACACAGCCTGTTCAAACAGTTGTGCACACAGAAACACCTTCCAGCAACGCACAGACAAAACAGACGGCTGATACCCACACCGCTGCCGAAGCTGCACATACTGCCGACACTGAACAAACTGCCGACACTGGACATACTGCTGACAACATTGCAGACAACGCAAATACCTCCGCGCAGCCAGTACAAAATACTGCTCCTGTAACACCACAGCATACCGAGCCAGCACACTCCCAGGATTTTGAAAATGGAAAGATTGCAGGACTTCAGGAAGCGATTCTGGCTATTATGGAGAAAAACGGAAACGTTACAGACCAGATGCGCAGGGATGTGGAAGCAAATGTGTATCATGATTCTTTGATTGCATGGATCAAAAGTTTTCGATAATTGAACTGCGGACTTTATGCAAAAACGGCATTATATAATAAAATAAAATCTTGAAAAAAATCTCTACAGGACTGATGCGGCCTATAGAGATTTTTTTCAATTTAACTGTCAAACGCCCGCTTCTAAAATCAAAGAAAATTGGCATGGGATGATGATTCGCATATAGAAAAAATAACTTGGTTTCTGCAAAATGGTAACCCCCAGCCAATTTACTGAAAAATCATTTGACGTAATTGTAAAATCATGGTAAAGTTTGTTAAGTTACACAAATACGAAATAAAAAGAAAGAGGTGACGTTTCAATGGTATACAAGGATTTTCAAAACCTGCGCTTATCCGCTCTCGGCTTAGGCGGAATGCGCCTTCCGGCATCAGGAGACAACCTCTCCCAGATCGACGAAGCGGAAACCGCAAAAATGGTTGCATTCGCTATGGAACACGGCATCAACTACTACGATACGGCTTGGGGCTACCATGACGGCAATTCTGAGACTGTACTCGGACGTGTACTCAGCAAATATCCAAGAGAAAGCTACTATCTTGCCACCAAGTTTCCGGGCTATGACCTGTCCAATATGGATAAGGTAGAGACGATTTTTGAACAGCAGCTTCAAAAATGCGGCGTGGAATATTTCGATTTTTATCTGTTCCACAATGTATGTGAAATGAATATCGACGCCTATCTCGACCCAAAATACGGCATTTTCGATTACCTGATGAAGCAGAAGGAAAACGGCAGAATCCGCCATCTCGGATTTTCCGCACACGGAGACTGCGGCATTATGAAACGTTTTTTGGACGCTTACGGCGCACATATGGAATTTGCCCAGATTCAGTTAAACTGGATCGACTGGTCTTTCCAAAATGCCAAAGAAAAAACAGCGCTCTTAAACGAACATCAAATCCCAATCTGGGTGATGGAACCTTTACGCGGCGGCAAGCTCGCATCTATCTCCCAACAGGCAGAACAAACACTACATACACTGCGTCCTGACGAAACAGTTCCGGCATGGGCTTTCCGCTTCCTGCAAGGAATCGAAGGAGTAACCATGATCCTCTCCGGCATGTCCAGCATGGAACAGCTTACAGAAAACATACAGACCTTTGAAACAGACAGGCGGCTGAATGAGCAGGAGCAAAAAGCACTGCTTGGTATTGCAGACGATATGGTAAAAAATATCCTTCCGTGCACTGCTTGCCGTTACTGCACTGCGCATTGCCCAAAAGGACTGGATATCCCGATGCTGCTTAAGCTGTATAATGAGCACTGCTTTACGGGCGGTGGATTTATTGCGCCGATGGCGCTTATGGCTGAACCGGAGGAGAAGCATCCGTCTGCGTGTATTGGATGCAAGAGTTGTGAGGCTGTTTGTCCGCAGCAGATTAAGATTTCTGAGGCGATGGCTGATTTTCATAAGAAATTGCAGGAGGCTTCTTTTTAGAGGCTTTGGGGGTATAAGACAAAACAGGGGGGGGTATTTGGGATACTACCCCTGTTTTACGTTGTTCTTGCGAAACGGACGCCAGGAGAGGGGATGGGCACGCCCTGGATGCGTCCGTTCCAGAAGGTTAAGAATCCCTAAGCATCCTGCGTTTACGTTGTGACCCCGTCCGGGCGCGGCACCTAGTTCGCCCTGGCTAACGCCAGCAGCTAAAGGTG
>CAMUPC010000334.1 GCA_947090545.1 uncultured Eubacterium sp.
GTTATCGAGCAGGATGCTAAGGGCTTCTAAACCTTCTTCCAAGGACGCCGCCAGGGTGTGCCAATCCCCTCTCCCGGCTGTCTTTCGCAAGTTCTACAAAAATCTTGTCAAATAGGTTAGAGCTTCGATAAGCAGCCGGAGGAAAGCAACAGCTAATGTAGAGCTTTTAATAAGCAGCCGGAGGAAAGCAACAGTTAATTTAGAGTTTTCGATAAGCAGCCGGAGGAAAGCAACAGCTAATGTAGAGCTTCGATAAGCAGCCGGAGGAAAGCAACAGCTAATTTAGAACTTTCGATAACCAGCCGGAGGAAGGGGCGCAGGACGGGCTTCCTGTGACGTTGGAAAAATGTTAGGAGCCCTTAGCGTCCTGCTCATAAACGCAGGGGCGAAGCCCAGCGGCACCTTTAGCTGCTGGCTGTAAGCCAGGGCGAACTAGGTGCCGCGACCGGACGGTGCCACAGTGTCGCCGCAGGATGCTTAGGGCTCCTTACATTTTGGAATCGGAACAGGAAGCCCGTCCTGCGCCCCTTCCTCCAGCGTGCTTTTCCCCAAAATGTGACACTTGACCGAATTTGTTGCTCAAATCATAATTTTGCCATTTTACACAAACTTTTCGGTTCCTGTATTTTCATATTGATTTGCACATTTCCTCTGTTTTTCAAAAGAAAGGAGAAATAGAATAATGAAGCTGTTATACGGAACAGGCAATCAGGCTAAATTCCTGGATATGAAACAAAGGCTGCAAAGCCTGCATACGAAAATACAAATCGTCAGCCTGCGTGAGCTGGGCAGGGAGCTGCCGGATGTGTGGGAAAGCGGGTGTACGCCGCTTGAGAACGCGAGGCTGAAAGCACAGGCGTATTATCAGGCGTTTCAGATGCCGGTGTTTTCGTGTGATACGGGGCTGTATTTTGACCGGGTACCGGATGAGATACAGCCCGGTGTCCATGTGCGCAGGGTGCATGGAAAAAATCTGACCGACCAGGAGATGATTGCTTATTATTCCGGGCTGGCTGCGCAGTACGGGGGACTGAAAGCAAAGTATCAAAATGCGGTTTGTCTGATTGTGGATGAGGAACGCCGTTTTGAGGCGATGACGGCTGCGATGGAGAGCCGGGAATTTGAGGTCATTGGGACGCCGCATCGGGACGGGATTACAGAGGAGGGGTTTCCGCTTGACTGCCTGTCGGTAGATTTGCAGACGGGATGCTATATGAATGACTTGCCTGACGGGGCGTGGATGAAAGAAACGGATGGGTTTTTGGAATTTTTTTGCGGAGTTGTGGAGCAGATGCAGTTATGATGGGTGGAAAAAGAAAAGAATGGATGAAAACAGACAGAAAAGAAACCGCACAGCAGCTTCAAAAGGTGATACAGCTTAGTATGCCGGCTGTTATGGCGCAGGTCAGCGCGGTTGCGATGCAGTATATCGACACGGCAATGGTGGGAAGCCTGGGTGCGGACGCGACAGCGGCGATTGGGCTGGTGTCCAGTACGACGTGGCTGTTCGGAGGATTGTGTATTGCCGCGGCGACCGGATTTTCGGTGCAGGCGGCGCAGCTTATCGGGGGAAACCGGGATGCGGAAGCAAGGCAGGTACTGCGGCAGGCGGTGTGTACTACCTTTTTGTTTGGCACACTGCTTTTGACGGCAGGGCTGTCGATCAGCCAGGGGCTTCCGGTATGGCTGGGCGGAGAAGCATCGGTCTGTACAGAGGCTTCCCGTTATTTTCGGATCTATGCCTGCGCGCTTCCGGCGGCGCAGCTTCGCCAGACAGCGGGGAGTATGTTGCAGTGCAGCGGGGATATGAAGGTTCCGGGCAGGCTGAATATGATGATGTGCGCGCTGGATGTGATATTTAACAGCCTGCTGATCTTTCCGTCAAGGAAGGTTGTTTTGCTGAACCATTCGGTCTGGATCGCGGGAGCGGGGCTTGGTGTTGCGGGAGCGGCGCTTGGCACAGCGTTGGCGGAAGCGGTTACGGCGGCGTGTATGCTGTATGCCGTGCTGTTTCGTTCGGTGCATTTGCGGCTGGAGAGCGGATGCAGGCGGGACTGGCAGGAATGGAAGCCGGACGGAAGGCGCCTGTGTACCGCGCTGCGGCTGGCGGTTCCGATGGGGATGGAGCATGTCATTTTATGCGGCGCGCAGATTGCGGGAACCAGGATTGTGGCTCCGCTTGGCACGGTTGCCGTTGCTGCAAATTCGCTTGCGGTCACGGCGGAAAGCCTTTGCTATATGCCAGGCTCCGGTATTTCGGCGGCAGCTACGACCTTGGTTGGGCAAAGTATCGGAGCTGGAAAGCCGCAGCTTGCAAAACGCTATGCCAGGCTCTCTGTTGCACTGGGCGCCGTTGTGATGGCAGTTACAGGAGGGCTGATGTTTCTTGGAGCGCCGCTGATGTTTGCGATGCTTACGCCCGATGCGGCAATCCGCGCACTTGGGGTGAGAGTGCTGCGGATCGAAGCGTTTGCAGAGCCGTTATTTGCGGTGTCGATTGTTACGGCAGGGGCGCTGCGCGGTGCCGGAGATACGCTGGTTCCGAGTTTGATGAACCTGGCGAGTATGTGGGGCGTGCGTATTACAGCTTCGGTGATTTTAGCGCCTCGTTTTGGGCTGGTCGGCGTATGGACGGCGATGTGCACAGAGCTGTGCGTGCGCGGCGTGCTGTTTCTGATCCGGCTGCTGCGCGGAAAATGGCTGGATCGAAGGATCGTCGTATAACCGATGTGCGGCATGGCTTGACAATTGCTGAAAATCCGGTATGATAAATGCATGAAAATAAGTTTCGCGCAGGAGGAATACGATGGAAAAACAGCAGACTGTTATGGATACGATCCATATTTTATATGAAAGCTTTTTTGAACAAGAAAAAAAGATTGCAGATTATATGATCAAAGACCATGCCAAGGTCATCAATATGACGATCGGCGAACTGGCAGACGCCTGCGGCACAAGCGTCGCCACAGTGTCTAGGTTTTGCCGCAAATGCGAAGTAGACGGCTTTCACCAGCTTAAAATTATGCTGGCAAAAGAGATGGCGGACAGCGGAACGGGGACGCCTGCTTCCAGCCATATTTCCAGGACACAGATCGGGCAGTCCTTACAGAATATCCTGGCAAATAAAATCGATGAGATTCGCCAGACGATCTCACTGATCGACGAAAAACAGCTCGGTACGATACTGGATTATATAAAAACAGCAAGGATTGTACAGTTTGTGGCAGTCGGCAATACGATCCCCGTTGCATTAGACGGCGCGTTCAAATTTAACGAAATCGGCATCAAAGCGGCGGCAGGGACGATTTGGGAAACACAGCTTGCGTTTTCCCTGTCGTTGGGCAGGGACGATGTGATGATCGCGATTTCCAATTCCGGGGAATCTAGGCGGATTGTAAAAATGGTGCGCCAGGCGAAGGAAAATAATGTTGTTACGGTTGGGATTACGAATAATCCGAATTCAACGGTTGGAAAGTGTGTGGACTACCATATCCAGACGGCGACGAGGGAACGGCTGTTTTCCAATGAGATATGCTTTTCACGCGTGTCGGCGATGACGGTGATTGAGGTGCTGTATTTGTTTTTGACTGTTGGGCAGGAGAGAAGTTATGACCGGATGAGCAGGTGTGAGAGTTTGATTGCGGATGAGAAGCTTTGAGAGGGGACGGAAAGGGACGCTGGAGGAAGGGGAGCGGGGCTGGCTTCCTGTTCCGATTCCAAAATGT
>CAMUPC010000335.1 GCA_947090545.1 uncultured Eubacterium sp.
AACGCCAGGGCGGACTAGGTGCCGCGCCCGTCCGGTGCCACAGCGTAACCGCAGGATGCTTAGGGATTCTTAACCTTCTGGAACGGACACCGCCAGGAAGTGCCAATCCCCTCTCCCGGCGTCCTTGTATGCACAAAAATGCAACATTGACCGAAATTGTTTCCCAGACAAATAGTTTGCCATTGTGTACAATTTTTACGGCTCATAGGTTCTCCTCTTCATTCATGCGTTTATTCTGAAAACGAATGCCTCTCCATTGACTCTGTATCCCGAAATGTTTATAATAGAGGATACCTTCTCTGCCAAAAGAGCATAAAAACACCACTAAGAAAGGGGACTTGATCTATGAAATACACACTGTACCGTTCCTTCGGCGACCTGGACAGCCAGGTAACCAAACACGCACTGATCGCCGTAGAATACGGAAGCAGCATCGACGCCGTCACAGACGCGCTGATTCAGGACGTCGCAGACGACCTTGCCGAATCGCCGGAATACGCGGGCTGCAAAACGACCGCTTATGCCCCGGAGCCAATTCGCATTACCCGCAGGGTCAAGCGCTATCAATACGAAATGACGGGCGCCGTCCTGCCGCCGAATGCGCCGAACAATATCCTGCTTGATTACGGGATTATGGAAGCCTGCGAATAACGCTGCCCATTCCACTGCCTGATATCGAAAAAGAAAGGAACCCATGCCGATGTACCAGTCCTACCTGGAAAATTCTATCAAACAGTCCTCCAAGCTTCATTCCCTGCACAACCGGCTCTCGCTTTGGCGCCTTGTTTCTGCGGCAGCCGCTGCTGTTGCTTTTTATTTTGGATATACGCACGGAGCGTTTTTTTATTACCTGCTGTCCGCCTTGTCCGCAGCCTGTTTCGTTATCCTTGTTTCCTGGGATATCCGCCTGAAAAAGCGGCTTTGTGACCTTGCCGATTACCAGGCTGTCATCCATGACTACCAGGCAAGGCTTGGCGACGGCTGGAAGCAGTTTCCGGTACACGGCGCGCGATATCTTGAGGGCAGGGACGCATGGGCGCATGACCTGGATATTTTTGGAAAACACTCGCTCTACCAGTATCTGTGCACCGCCTGTACGGTCTTTGGGCAGGACCAGCTTGTGTACTGGCTCAGCCAGCCGCAGCAGCCAGGCACTGGCAGTGGTGACGCCGCAGGATCACGGAAAAACAGCCAGCAGAATGCAGATGCCAGTTCCCTGCATAGCCGCCAGCAGGCAGTCGCAGAGCTGGCGCAAAAAACAGGCTTTACGCTGAACTTCGAGGCTGCCGCAAGAAAACTGCGTGCCCAGTCCTACGATGCTTCCAAAAAGCTGCTGGATGATTTCTTTGATTCTCTGGAGCAAGCACCGGAAAAAGATGTTTCTTTCATAAGCCGTATCCTGATGTTCGCCGTCCCTTTGTTTACCATTGGCAGCCTGCTGTGCTACCTGCTTGGCATCGGGCGCGACGCATCGCTTGCCTGTTTTTCTGTGTCCGCCATGCTGCAACTAACCGCTTCGTTTGCCGGATACTGGCGCAACAACAAGCTGCTTGCGCCTGTTTACCGGATGAACCAGACAGCGGCGCCATACCGCAGGCTGTTTGCACTGCTCCTACAGGAATCCTTTGAAAGCCCCTACCTGCAACATTTGCAGCACGAACTGTCACACAGCCAAGACGCTTTTCAGGAGTTGGAATCGATCTGCGCTTCGGTTGTAACCCGCCACAATGCTTACGCAGCTTTTTTGCTAAACAGCTTTTTTAGCTATGATTTTCACTGCGCACGGCGCTATCTTCAATGGAAGAAAAAATACCGTACGGCTGTGCGTGCATGGATGCAGGCGGCTGGCTGTGCGGAAGCGCTGATCAGCCTTGGCGTAATCGCCCGCACGAAACAGGCTCACACCATGCCTGTGGTCACGGATTGTAAAAAGCCGGAGTTATCTGTCACAGGCTTAAGGCATCCGTTGCTAAAAGAAGCAGGCGCTGTCGGAAACGACTTTGCCATGCCGCACCATACCTGCATCATTACCGGTTCCAATATGTCTGGAAAAACTACCTTTCTGCGCAGTATCGGCGTCAGCTTGATCCTTGCTTATGCCGGGGGCTACTGCACGGCTCTAAGCCTCCGCGTTTCCAGGATGGCAGTCTGCACCTCGATGCGGACAGCGGACGATATCAACGAAGGCATCTCTACATTTTATGCCGAATTGCTGCATATTCAAAAGATCATAGAGACAAGCAAAAAGCAGGCGCCGATGATCGCGCTGATCGACGAGATCTATAAAGGCACCAATTCCAAAGACCGGGTCTTTGCGGCAGCAGAAACGGTAAAAAAGCTTGCCAAGCCATATGTGCTGACAATGCTCACGACACATGATTTAGAGCTGTGCAGCATGGAAGAGGATGCTGGCGTTGATGCGGCAAATTACCATTTCTGCGAGCATTACCATAAAAACCAGATACTTTTCGACTATAAGATCAGAAAAGGGAAATGTACGACTGCAAACGCGCGCTACCTGCTGCAAATGGCGGGGATTTTGGATCAGGATATGGACATAACTGTTCCCATGCCTTAAAACCGTTTTTTATTCCCTGCTCTCAGAAAGCTTGTCAACAGCAAGGGCAGCAGTCGGCTGAAAGTAAATATCCTTTCCCCGATTGCATTCATACATAAAATCCTTTAACGGCTTGCTGGTATATGCTGAAAAATCACCGTATACCGCAAGCCTTATCCCATAGTTCACAAATTTCTGCAATATTTCTCCGGCAAGACAACTGCTCAGGACAAAAAAATCCTTTCCCACAGCCTCCTTGTTTAGAGCAATATTCGTACAGCCCGTTTCATATTTTACTGTCATCATCAAGTCTAATGCCGACTGGACATCTGTAATCAGCAATTCACCACTGCTTACTACTGCAACCTCTGTATTATTTTTCTTGATAACTTCTGTTTTCATCATATCCCTCCATCTCTTTTTACTATTCATACAAACTGTTTATCAAATGGCAAACCATAAAATCAAAGGTTTCCCTATGGCTATAGGGAAGAAGATCCTTATTTTTAATATTCATGATGCAAGAGTAAATTACTGACATCGCCAACCCCTCATCAACCTTCAGTTTCAAATACGGCTGGCTCAAAAAAAGCTGCCGGTTCCTGTCATTGGATTCCTGGATTTTTTGTGCCTGCTCCTCTGATAGCTTGTGCAGCAATATTGTGAAATCTGTACTGTCCGATCCGTACAAAAAATTGTTTTTATCGTACTCCTGGTAAAGAAGCTTTAAGGCTTCTGCAACGCCATGCTTATTTTTGTGCTTATTGATTACCTCCAATACTGCATTGCGGATTTGTTCCTGAACGGAACACAATACATCGCAAAAGAGAGCTTCTTTCGATTCATAAAATAGATAAAATGCCCCTTTTGAGATGCCTACCTGTTTGCAAATGGCATCAACGCTTGTTTTCTTATAGCCATATTGTGTCCAGCTCTGCTTGCAGGCTTCCTGTAAGCTTCTTTTGATGTTTTCTTTTTCCCGTTCTGTGAAACTTCTTGCCATAAGTATCCTCCTGTTTGTGACTCAAAATACCATTTTGGTCATTAATAGAATACATTATCTAATAGTAAATGTCAAGAATGATTTTTTCTAAATAGAAGGGTTTTTGCGGGAAGGACGCCGGGAGAGGGGATGGGCACGCCCTGGCTGCGTCCGTTCCAGAAGGTT
>CAMUPC010000336.1 GCA_947090545.1 uncultured Eubacterium sp.
CCGCGCCCGGACGGTGCCACAGCGTAAACGCAGGATGCTTAGGGCTCCTTACATTCTGGAAAAGGAGCAGAAACCAAGCCCCGCGCCCCTTCCTCCAGCGTCCCTCTCTCAAAAAAAGCAGCACCTTGTCGAAGCGCCTCCAATACTTCTTGATCCTGTTGAGCATATGAAAAGGAAAATAATTGCCGATCATGCGTTTATTCTGAAAAAAACAGTTGCATTTTATACAAGGATATGTTAATATACTTTTTGCAGGCAGTAAAAACTGTATAGGCCGCTGTGGCGGAATTGGCAGACGCATACGACTCAAAATCGTACGGGAAACCATATGGGTTCAAGTCCCATCAGCGGCATTGTTAAAATATGTTATGGAATGCAGATACAGCCGGAATACTTGGATGAACAAGTGTTTCCGGCTATTGTTTTTCTCTTTGTTAACCAGCAAGATCCTTTGCCTTCATACGCTTTAATTCTTTTTGCTTATATTCAAAACGCCCCGCAATCCAAACCAAAATAGTAGTAACAAAGAAAATAACATAAGCAATCCGAAGCTGCCCCGAGAAATGGGATTTCTCATACAAAAGCTGATAAACCAGTGACCCAAAGCCGGTCAGGGGAAGCGCGGCGCCTAAAAACCAGTATTTTGCTGCGCTTAACCTGTCATGCAGAATCATAAATAGAATCGCAAATCCGACAATGATCCAGTGTTTCATAATTTAATTCTCCTTTTCCTGCTGATATTTTTCGATAATAAGTTTCGCGGTTTCGAGATCAATCCTGGAGTCGACTGCTAACCCCTTGATAAAGGCGGAAAATGGCTCTTCCTTTTTCTGGTCGTTCCACTCGATTTTTTGAATCAGCTTATCCAGCCGCAGGCGGACGGTAGGGTAGGAAACTTCATATAATTTGGCGATTTCTTTTAAGGAACCGGATTTTATTACAAAGTTTTTGAGAAAAGCGGCGTCCTCTTGTTCCAGGCTTAAGATCCACGGTGGGATTTTGTCTATTTCCAATTCAACTCTTCTTTCATATTATTTTTAACAAAATTAATTATAATATAAATATTATTAAAGTCAAGAGTGATTTTTTGCAAAAAGGACAGTTGCTATTTTAGAAAGGTTCGTTTATAATGGGCGTAGTAAATGGACATATCCGTGAAAACTCAAACAGAAAGGAAGAAAAAAGACTGCCCTGTGCAGCTTTTTACATAATCTATGGATGATAAATACAGTATACTGAAAAAATATTTTGGCTACTCCGGTTTTCGGGAAGGCCAGGAGGTTTTGATTGACAGTATTTTAAGCGGGTGGGATGTGCTTGGCATTATGCCGACAGGTGCCGGCAAATCGATCTGCTACCAGGTGCCGGCGCTGCTGATGTCTGGGATTACGCTGGTGGTCTCGCCGTTAATTTCTCTGATGAAGGATCAGGTGCAGGCATTGAATCAGGCGGGCATCCATGCTGCCTATATTAACAGTTCTCTGAGCGAATCGCAGATATCCAAAGCGTTGCGGCTGGCTGCCGCAGGACAATATAAAATTATTTATGTGGCACCGGAGCGGCTGGAGACGTATGAGTTTTTGCAGTTTGCCAGGTTTGCTGAGATTTCCATGCTGACGGTGGACGAGGCGCACTGTATCTCGCAGTGGGGGCAGGATTTTCGTCCGAGCTATTTAAAGATCGTGCAGTTTATCCGCTCTTTGGACGTCCGCCCGGTTGTAAGTGCGTTTACGGCGACGGCGACAGAGAGGGTAAAAGAGGATATTGTCTGTGTCCTGGGGCTTTTGGACCCGTGTGTGCTTGTCACAGGCTTTGACCGGAAGAATCTGTATTTTGCAGTCGAGACGATACGGAAAAAGGATGGCTATGTGATGCAGTATGTGCAGGAGCACAGGCAGGAGAGCGGTATTATTTACTGTGCGACAAGAAAAAATGTGGATACGGTCTGTGAGAAGCTGCTCGCACAGGGAATCCTGGCGACGAAATACCATGCCGGACTGAGCGCGCAGGAGCGCAGGCAGAACCAGGAGGATTTTATTTATGACCTGTGCCCGGTGATGGTGGCGACGAATGCGTTCGGCATGGGGATCGACAAGTCAAACGTGCGCTATGTGATCCATTATAATATGCCGCAGAGCCTGGAAAATTATTACCAGGAAGCGGGCAGGGCGGGGCGTGACGGGGAACGTGCCGAGTGTATCCTGCTGTACAATGCGCAGGATGTTGCCGTCAACCGTTATCTGATTGAGTGTAAAGAACCGAATCCTGACAGTACGTGGGAAGAAATCGAGCAGATCAGGGAACGTGACATGCAGCGGCTTCGCGTGATGAACTACTATTGTATCACGCCAGACTGCCTGCGGGAATATATTTTGCGTTATTTTGGCGAAAGAAGAAGCGGGCGCTGTGAAAACTGCCTGAATTGTGCCAGAGAATATGAAACAATCGATGTCACACCTGCCGCGGAAAAGATTATAGCATGTATCAGGGAGTGCAGGCAGCGGTATGGGATCAATGTTGTAGCAGGGATACTGGCGGGGGAGACGCGTGCAAAGCTGCGGGAATACGGCGTGTTTGACTATGTGTCGTACGGCAGCTTAAAGGAGCTTGGCGAGTCTGCCATCAAGACGGTCATTCAGCAGATGCTGATGGAAGGGCTGCTTACGGTAACAAATGACAAGTACGCCCTGTTAAAGATACCCGCCGCGGCAGATGAGATCCTACAAGGCAGGCGCCAGGTGATCTGGAAAAAAGCAAAAGCACAGCCGCAGAGCGCGGAAAACAAGCGTACTTCAAGCAGCAGTAAAATGCGCAAATCCGATATTTTAAATTCCAAAGGGCTGGAGCTGTTTGAGCGCCTGCGCGCGCTGCGCACGGAGATCGCAAAAGAAGAGGGAATGCCGCCGTATATTATCTTTTCCGATAAGACGCTTGTGGATATGTGCGTTAAGGCGCCGCTTGATAAAAGTGAAATGATGCAGGTTACAGGCGTTGGTGAAAATAAATACGACCGATACGGCGAACGTTTTTTGGCAGCCATAGTAGAGTATACCGGAGGAGTCCGTGAAAAATATTATTTTGGGGAAACGCCGGAGCTTGCAGGAGTGCCGGCGCCTGGGCAAAGCAACAAACCCGCGCCTGCCGCCAAAGGGAAGAAAACGGATTTTTACCTGACAAAAGAACAGGCGGCAGCGTTTCCGTATACGGAACAATATCTGGTAGCGGAGCTTGCAGAAAAGCTCAATGAGCTGCGCGACGCAGATACGACAAAGAAGATTTCCGGCGCTGAGATTTTCCGCAGGATGCAGGCGTTGGAATATGCAGGCGAAGCGTTCCAGGATGGTATTCGGAAAAAATATGTGACAGACAAAGGAATGGCGGCGGGGCTGCTGATTGGGATGCGGATTAGCAAAAAAGGGACGGAATATGAGGATATTTATTATAAAGAGGATGCGCAGCGGATGGTTGTTGAGATGGTGACGGATGCTGCGGTGGATAGTGGATGCTGATGGGAGGTTTAGGGGCTAAGGGGTTTTTATGAAGTGGTGAATTTTTTTTGCGGAGGGGACGCTGGAGGAAGGGGAGCGGGGCTGGCTTCCTGTTCCGGTTCCAAAATGTAAGGAGCCCTAGGCATCCTGCGGTGACGCTGTGGCACCGTCCGGGCGCGGCACCTAGTTCGCCCTGGCT
>CAMUPC010000337.1 GCA_947090545.1 uncultured Eubacterium sp.
GGCTGTAAGCCAGGGCGAACTAGGTGCCGCGCCCGGACGGTGCCTCAGCGTTCCCACAGGATGCTTAGGGCTTCTTAACCTTCTGGAACGGACGCAGCCAGGGCGTGCCAATCCCCTCTCCTGGCGTCCACCCCGCACCCATTCCAATAAATCCAAGTTAGGAGGCTCAACCTTTATGAAATTAACTCTTTCAAACGTAAGCAAAGACTACAAAGATCTTAAAGCAGTAAACCAAATATCATATACATTCACAAACGGCATATACGGTCTTTTAGGCGTAAATGGCGCAGGAAAAACAACTCTTATGAGAATTTTGTGCACACTGTTAAAACCAACTTCCGGTTCCGTACTATGGGATGGGGAGGACATCTTTGCAATGGATGGCAGATACCGCAGGCTCTTAGGATATTTGCCGCAGGATTTTGGGTATTACCCCGATTTTACAGTTTCTGATTACCTGATGTACATTGCTTCTATTAAGGGGCTGCGCCCTGCCGTCGCCAAAAAAAAGGCAGAGCTGCTGCTGCATCAGGTAGGCTTAAAAGAGGTAAAAAACAAAAAAATGAAAAAACTGTCTGGCGGCATGAAGCGAAGGGCTGGAATCGCACAGGCGATGTTAAACAATCCTAAAATCCTGATTTTGGATGAACCAACAGCCGGGCTGGACCCAAATGAACGAATTCGCTTCCGCAACTTGATCAGTGAATTGTCGGAAGAACGGATCGTTGTGTTGTCTACCCATATTGTTTCGGATATAGAGTATATCGCAAATGAAATTCTTCTGATGAAAAATGGGCAGATTACACAATCAGGCACGACAGAAGCATTGATTCATTCCATACCGGAAAAAATTTGGAGCCTGGAAGTACCGAAAGCAATGGCCGGCACTTATTTGAAACGCTATCAGGTATCCAATATCAAGACCGTTCCTGGTGGCGCAGTCCTTCGCATGTTGTCCAAAACGCAGCCAGATGAAAATGCAAATCTGGAAGCGGCAACATTAGAAGATGTTTTTTTATATTATTTTGGTGAAAAGGTGGCTGAAAGTGATGATGAAATATGAAATCAAAAAAATATTTTCCAAACCAAGCAGTAAATTTGCCGTCATGCTTTTGTTCATTGTCGTCTGTGTTACGTGCCTGCTTGCTGTGGACGTCCGATATATGAATGAAGATGGCACAGAAGAAACAGGATATGCAGCGGCCAGACGGCTTCGGGAAGCACAAAAAGAATGGGCAGGCATACTTAACGAAGAAAAACTTAAAAAAATCATCAAAGAGAATACAAGAATCAGCGCTACACCACAAGCAGCGTCCAAAAACAGTATCGAGAATAATATTGCGTACAGTTGGACACAGGGCTTTTATGAAATCCGCGCTCTTTTAAATGCTTCCTATGCAGACAGCTTCCAATCCTATGATTATTACCGGGCAGACAGCTTAACTGCCAAGGATGCCTGGACGTTTTATCAAAACAGAATAGCACTTTTACATGCATGGCTGGAACATGAAGCAAAAGGCCGGTTTTCAGATGTGGAGAAGGACTACCTGATCCGGCAGTATGATTCCTTAAAGATCCCATTTTACTACGATTATATGAAAGGCTGGACACAGCTATTGGAATATCTTCCAGCCATTCATATGATTACCACGCTGATTTTGGGTTTTCTTGTCGG
Organism: uncultured Eubacterium sp.; assembly: GCA_947090545.1. Classification (GTDB taxonomy): domain Bacteria; phylum Bacillota; class Clostridia; order Lachnospirales; family Lachnospiraceae; genus Eubacterium_J. The sequence goes on from CAMUPC010000337.1 coordinate 1,676, forward strand.
AGGTATCTTTTCCAATGAATTTTCATGGAAAGCAGATGCTGTTTTCTTTGCCGCGAAATATGGAAGAAATAAAGCGGTCGCTGCAAAAGTAAAAGCCGGTGTCAGCATCACTACAATCATTTATTGGGCAGTGGTTTTATTTTACAGCATCGCTGTGCTCTCCTACCTTGGTACAGATGGCGCAGCATGTCCTGTACAGGCAGATGCTTCAGGGTGGAAATGCTTTTACCATATTCAGGTTTGGCAAAAGTATTTGCTGTCGGTAACAGGAGGCTATATCGGCTGTTTGTTTCTGTCTTTATTGACAATGCTGGTATCCGCCACATCAAAATCGGCCGTATTAGCAGTTCTGACGCCATTTGTCATGATTTTTATTCCATCCTTCCTTGGCAGTATAGAAAGCCCTGTCATCAACAAGATCTTAGGGCTGCTGCCGGACAGGTTGTTGCAGGTCAATACAGCGCTGGGATATTTTGATTTATATACGTTTGGCAAATATGTCCTTGGGGCGATACCGATTTTGTTCGTGTTATACAGTATGTTAACAATATTGCTGTTCCCCATAATCTATCAAACATACAAAAAGAGCCAGCTTGGATAAAGCACTGGAATTTTTGGAAAAAACAGTTACTTTTTCCCAAAGATGTGTTATAGTGGTTGTATCCATATAAAACGAAGGAGGATTTTTACAATGGCAAGATTTACATTACCGCGCGACCTGTACCACGGCAAAGGCGCCCTCGAAGCATTAAAGACGTTCCAGGGCAAAAAAGCAATGATCTGTGTAGGCGGCGGTTCCATGAAACGGTTTGGATTTTTAGGCCGTGCAGAGCAGTACTTAAAAGAAGCAGGAATGGAGGTAGAGCTGTTTGAAGGCATCGAGCCGGACCCGTCGGTAGAGACCGTTATGAAGGGCGCTGAGGCGATGGCAAAATTCGAGCCGGACTGGATTATCGCGATGGGCGGCGGCTCACCGATCGACGCTGCAAAAGCAATGTGGATCAAATACGAATATCCAGACATTACGTTTGAAGATATGTGCAAAGTATTCGGTATCCCGAGCCTGCGCAAAAAAGCACATTTCTGCGCGATTTCTTCTACCTCCGGCACAGCGACCGAGGTAACCGCATTTTCAATAATTACCGACTATCAAAAAGGCATCAAATACCCGATCGCCGACTTTGAAATCACACCGGACGTTGCAATCGTAGACCCTGACCTTGCCGAGACAATGCCGCAGAAGCTTGTGGCACATACGGGCATGGACGCTATGACCCACTCCATCGAAGCTTACGTATCGACTGCAAACTGCGACTATACAGACCCGCTGGCACTGCATTCGATCAAGATGATCCAGCACGATCTGGTAGATTCCTATAACGGCGATATGTCTAAACGCGCATCGATGCATAACGCACAGTGTCTTGCAGGCATGGCATTTTCCAACGCACTGCTCGGCATCGTACATTCAATGGCACATAAGACCGGAGCCGCGTTTGCAGACCACGGCGCACATATTATTCACGGCGCGGCAAACGCTATGTACCTGCCGAAAGTAATTGCATTCAACGCTAAGGATGAGACAGCGAAGAAACGCTATGGCGAGATTGCGGACTTTATGCAGTTAGGCGGTTCTACACTGGATGAAAAAGTGAAATTGCTGATTGATTACCTGCGTAAGATGAATGATGATTTGAAGATTCCGCATTGTATAAAAAATTATGGTGCGGACAGCTATCCGACGGAGCAGGGTTTTGTTCCTGAGGAAGTCTTTTTAGAAAGGCTGGGGGATATTGCGGCAAATGCTATTTTGGACGCTTGTACTGGTTCTAATCCGAGACAGCCTAGCCAGGAAGAAATGGAGAAGCTGTTGAAGTGCTGTTATTATGATACAGATGTTGATTTTTAATTAAGGGAAGTTTTTGGGAAAAGGAGAGACTGTAAATTTAACTGTGTATTGTCGGAAATTGGTATGTAACCGCTAGGCT
>CAMUPC010000338.1 GCA_947090545.1 uncultured Eubacterium sp.
TAGGGGCACTGGAAACCCTTGAATAATGGATATTTTCTAAGTCACCTATTCCAACGATCCAACAGACGCTGGCGGAAGGGGTGCTGGGCTGTATTTTCAAACCTCTTCATTTGCCATGCATCTTTTTTCGTGACATAATCAAAACAAATAGCAATGACAAAACATTTGATAAAGTAATCCTAATAATCATCCATTCATCTGCTCCAGTTTCTGTCACCGTATGTAAGGAATTGCTGATAAAATTGTTAAATAAATGTTCTGACGCACCCGTCCAAAGCGTTCCCGTCAATGCCGCACACATCCCCCATTCATAGGCTAAAATCCCAGACAATAATACATATCCCATACCCATAAAAACCGCCGCAGCAATATTCATAGAGCCGTCAAGCAGAGGATTTATCACATTTGTAATATGCCATATTCCAAAAAGCAGGGCTTGTATAATATTCGCTGTTTTTTGTGAATACCGCTGTACGCCAATTCTGTAAAACAGTCCTCTGAACAGCCCCTCTTCTGCATAGACATTTACGATATTGCCGATCATGCACACAACCACCGCTAACAAGGAACTCCCATTTGTATGTGTCTGTGTAAGTGAAAAATTTGTAATATAAAATCGCAAAGCCGGGTGTTTCCCCATCGCAGACAACACAATAAATTCTACAGCATAAGAAAGAAAAAAGGTGCTTATGCCAAGAGCCATGCCATATTTCATCCCGGTAAATAACCCTTCTTTTGAAAATCCCAAATCGCTCCAATGAAGCCCAAGCAGCCCTAACGCAATCCATATCAGCAAAATGCAGCAGATTTTATGCAGTATATTTTCACCAACCCATGTCTGGTCGGTCTTTACAAAAATAATTTCGATCACTCTAATTATCATTAGCAGCATAAACATCCTGCTGACCACACTGATTGTTCTTCTTTTTACCATATCTTTTTCCTCTGAATCATCTTGACAGTTATCTATGTTCATCTTGATTTTTCCTGCGGTTCTTAATGAGCAAATTGATTTCTTTTGCTTCTTGCTTCATTTGCAGCAAATTCAAAAAGAGTGAAATAACATATATTACAACCCCCATACAAACAAGCAGCACAAACGGCAGGCTTGTAAACCAATGGAACAGCCGCCCAAACACAAAAAGCTCGCACACGATCAATGTAATTTCCAAAACTGTTTCAGTAAAAATACTTTTTAACTCCATTTTTTTCATGCACATGATTCCTAAATAAGTCGTGATATTCACCCCAAACGCCTGAAACACTGTTTCCACATAAATACAGCTTGCATGAAAGGACAGCGCTACAACGGAAAGCAGCAGTAAGGAAATTCCTGTTGTCGCCAAAATATGAACCATATTTTTCTTCATTCTTCTTTCCCCCCTCCTAATGCTTTTTTTACTGCCGTTAAATAATTGCGATTGATATTCACTTTTTCCCCATTCTTTAAAGCGGCTTCCATTCTGCTGTTGAAAAGCGGCTTAATACTTTCCAAAACGTTGATGTTTAAGATGCAGGATTTGCTAATTTGCACAAAACCGTATGCTTGTAATTTGTCTTTTAGCTGGTATAGCCGAAACTCTGTACGGTACACTGCATTTTCAAGATATACAAACGTCTTTTTATCAACGCTTTCAATATAATAAATATCCAAAATATTGATCATTCTCTCCGCATTCTCACCAGCACATTTTATCTGCATATCAAATGACTGCAAAAAATCTATAATGCGACGAACCTGCTTGTCCTTTTGGGGATATTTAATTATTACTTCTATTTCGTTGCAGGATACGTCCTGTTCTGTCTTTATTTTCATCTTGTCACCCCTTTAAAAGTTATAGCATAGTTTTTCGCTAAAAGAAATCACCTTATAACTAAGATACATTTTCCTCTTACCAAAATACAAATATTGCTGTTTTTTCTTTGTACGCCGTATGATATACAGTCAAATGCGTATTACAGCCGTTTCATAAAATCTTAGGACTGCACACTAAATGATATTATAAAATTTATACCAGATGAGCAATAACACAAGAAACCCATCCACTCTTCTCCAAAATATGATATAATACCAGTTACGTGTTTGATTATTCATTCCCGAATCAAAAAAAGAAAGGATACTTTAAAATGGAAAGAGAAAAACTAGGATCGCGCATGGGATTTATTTTATTATCCGCAGGCTGCGCAATCGGTATCGGCAATGTATGGCGCTTCCCTTATGTCGCAGGCGCTTACGGAGGTGGGGCTTTTGTGCTCTGTTATCTGTTTTTCCTCGTGATTATGGGCATTCCTGTGATGACGATGGAATTTGCCGTCGGCAGGGCGAGCCGCAAAAGCATTATCCGCGGCTTTCATGAGCTGGAACAGCCCGGGCAGAAATGGCACCTGCACGGATACCTTGGAATGGCTGGCAATTATCTGCTGATGATGTTTTACACAACCGTTACCGGATGGATGCTCTATTACTTTTACTTAATGCTGGCCGGACGGTTTCAGGGAAAAAATACCGAACAGGTCGGCGCAACGTTCCAGGAGATGCTTGACAGCCCGCAAATCCTGGTCGGCAATATGCTCCTTGTGGTCGCTGTCGGAATATTTATCTGCTCGATCGGGCTGCAAAAAGGCGTAGAACGGATCACCAAGGTCATGATGAGCCTGCTGCTTGCCATTATTATCGTGCTTGCCATACATAGCTGCACGTTAGAAGGCGCCGCGGAAGGCTTGAAGTTCTACCTGCTGCCCGATTTCTCCAAAATGAAGGAAGCAGGCGTCTGGGCAACCGTATCTGCCGCTATGAATCAGGCGTTTTTTACCCTGAGCCTGGGCATCGGCTCTATGGGGATCTTTGGCAGCTATATTGACAAAAAACGCAGCCTTTTAGGAGAATCGGTCAATATCGCCGTTTTGGATACGTTTGTGGCGATTGTATCCGGGCTGATTATATTCCCAACCTGCTTTTCATTCGGCATCAGCCCAGACCAGGGCCCACGCCTGATTTTTATTACACTGCCGAATATTTTTAACAGTATGGCAGGCGGGCGCGCCTGGGGCACGCTGTTTTTTGTATTTATGTCATTTGCGGCATTTTCCACAATACTTGCCGTCTTTGAGAATATTATCTCCTGCGGGATGGATTTGTTTGGCTGGAGCCGGAAAAAATCGTGCCTGTTTAACCTGGCGGCGCTGATGATCTTATCCCTGCCGTGCGCGCTCGGCTACAACCTGTGGTCTGCCTTCCAGCCGTTTGGAGAAGGCAGCGCGGTTTTGGATCTGGAGGATTTTCTTGTAAGCAACCTGATCCTGCCGATTGGTTCGCTGTGTTATTTGCTGTTTTGTGTGACGCGGTTTGGATGGGGGTTTGAGAAGTACCTTAAGGAGGCTAATACGGGAGAAGGGATGAAGCTGCCGCGGCAGATTCGGTTTTATTTGACGTTTATTCTTCCGGTGCTGCTGGTGTTTTTAATTGTTAAGGGGCTGCTTGATCATTAGAAATAGTTTGCAATTTTGACACATCTTGTTTGTATACTTAGTTAATGTGTGTGGTTTTATGCATATAGGACGCTGGGAGAGGGGATGGACACGCCCTGGCTGCGTCCGTTCCAGAAGGTTAAGAATCCCTAAGCATCCTGCGGGACGCTGTGGCACCGTC
>CAMUPC010000339.1 GCA_947090545.1 uncultured Eubacterium sp.
AGCAGCTAAAGGTGCCGCTTGGCTTCGCCCCTGGGTTATCGAGCAGGATGCCAAGTGCTTCTAAACCTTCTTCCAAAGCCGCAGCCAGGGCGTGCCCATCCCCTCTCCCGGCTGGTTTTCGCAAAATTCCAAGGTTGCAGCCAGGGTGTGCTGAGCTTCTTTTTCGGTTGGCTTTCGCGAGATTTCAAGGTTGCAGCTAGGGTGTACTGGGTGCTGTGCCCCTCCCTACAGTGTTTTATTTAAGAAAATACCGACGATTCAAGTTAGGGGGTTCATATGTCAAATATCCAGTTAAAAGTCTCTCCTGACCAGCTCCGCAAAAAAGCAGAGCAGATTGCCCAGCACACTGCAAATGCACAAAAAAGCTGGCAGCGTTTGTGTGAGCTGGCATCTTTGGCAAAGCATTACTGGGAAGGTGATGCTGCGGATTTTGCAGGGAGGCTGTTTGAGGAGACAAGGCAGGAGGCAGAAGATGCATTTCGCAGGCTTAGGGAGCATCCGGTTCGGCTGATGCAAATGGCGGGTGTTTATATCGAAGCAGAGCAGCAGGCGGCACAGCTTGTGAAGTCCCTGCCGGACGATGTGATTTTATAAGTGAGGGCAGAGCAATGGTAAAGACTATGCACGCGATTGAGATGGATTTTCAGAAGGCGAAAAAACAGGCGGAGGAATTAGAGGAGATTGCGCAAAGCCTGCGGGTACTTTCAGAAAACAGCTTCCAGCCGTGTCTTGCAAAAATCGCGGCAAGCTGGAAGGGGGAGTATGCTGCGGTGTTTTGCAAAAAAGGCGCGGTTGTGGAACATAATTTGAAACAGTCAGCCGCGGGTTTCAGGCAGGCAGCGGAAACGATACGCCAGACGGCGCAAAATACATATGAAGCAGAAAAAAGAAGTGTCGAACTGGCTAGTACTAGGCAGTATTAAGAAATAGAAAATCTTAGATGTAGTACCTACATTTCAAGATAAATAAAAATATTAAAGGAGGTCATTTATTATGGCAAACCAATTTACAGTAACAACAGCACAGCTTAACCAGAAGGCAGGGGAGCTGCGCTCCAATAACCGCAACCTTACGACACAGATTGAAAATCTGATTACGCAGCAGCGCGCGTTAAACGGGATGTGGGAAGGCGATGCGAGACAGGCGTTTGACAAAGCGTTTAACTCGGATGTACAGCAGATGCAGAATTTCTATAAGGAAATTGAGAACTATGTAACCAAGCTGACAGAGATCGCAAAGACTTATGAACAGGCAGAAAATAAGAACCTGGAAACAGCACATGTAAGAACATATAAATGAGGAGTAAAGCCCCGTTATAAGTAAGTGAAAATGAAAAGCAGAAAGTGAGGAAAAAGAAATGACAGGAACATTAAAGGTATCAACATCCAGATTAAGAAGCACAGCGAGCAATTTTCAGTCGACCGGGCAGCATATTCAGAGAATGACACAGTCGATGACGAATATCGTAAACCAGCTTTCCGGCTGTGTGTGGAGCGGCGAGGCAGCAGACGCATACAAGAGAAAATTCGGAAAGCTCCAGGACGATATTAACAAGATGGTAAAGATGATTAACGAGCACGTAACCGATTTAAACCAGATGGCAGCAGAATATGAACGTGCTGAGAACACAAACAAAAATATGATTAACTCCTTAAAGGAAGATGTTATTTCATAATTCAGGAAAATACTACGGCAATAAGGCGCTTTTGAAAGCGTCTTATTGTGGCAGTTATGGGGAAGCGTAAGATGTCGAATAGAAAAAAATCAGGGATCGGGCTCCTTTTGCTGGCAGCAGTTTCTCTTAGCATCGGTATGGCAGCAAAGGTATGGGCGGCAGAGATGGCTGCGCCGCGGGCAATGGAAGCAAATATGGCACAGCAGAAAACTGATGCAGGAATGCTGCCGGAAGGAAGCGCACCGCAGGCAGGAATGGAAGGATTGTCGGAAGGCGCAGCTTCTGTAAAAAGTTCCGTCCGTGCGGAAGCAGGAATCATTGAGGTGTACAGCGGTTTTGTAGATCCAAAAGGAACGTTCTGGAAGATGAAGTCAGGCAACGGCTTTCTCATTGCCAATAAAGAGAGTGCCACTTATATCATTACGAACAGCAGCAGTGTGTCCAATACACCAAAGCAGATCAAAAAATTTTGCAAAAAACATAAGATCAATACAGAAAATATGCAGCTAACCAATGCTGTACGCGTCGTTATTACAGGGGATGTTACGGCGGAAGCGGAGGTTGTAGTAAAAAGCGCAGAGAAGGATTACTGCGTGCTGTCTGCCGCAAATGTCGTCAGCCAAAAGGAATCGCTAAAGCTGGGAGACAGTGCGCGTATCGCGGCAAACGGCATCGTCTATGCCTATGGTTTTCCGCAGCAGGATACGCAGGAAGATACGATGGCATATTCTGAAATGGACGTGCGTTCGGTGCAGGGAGCCATTACGCAAACTGAGGCATATTTGGAAAACGGCGTATATATCGCACATTCGGCACCGATGGTACAAGAATACGCAGGCGGCCCGCTGCTCGATGCGGACGGCTATGTGATTGGGTTAAACTGCAAACAGTCGCTGGAAGAGGATACCGGTATTTCCTATGCGCTTCCGATTAACGAAATCAGCGCGGTACTGGACAATTTTTCGATTTATTACGGCAGCAGGGCAATCGACGAGGCACAGCTTCAATTAGCGGCAGCCTATCAGGAATGTACGTTTCTCCAGTCCGAAGGCGGATATAAAAAAGCATCGATGGAAGTGCTCGGCGAGGCAATCGAAGCCGCACAAGAGACGATGAAGCTGGAAGAGCCACATGCGGCGGAATTGTTAAATACGGTGCAGATGCTTTTCAATGCCAGAGACGGGCTGGAGCCAAAGACGGAGACGATTTCGATTTTGATTGTTCTATTTGGAGTGGTTGACCTGGTGTTGTTTTTCTGGATGCTTGTGCTTGCAGTAAAAAATGCACGGGAAAAAAGAGAAATGGAACAGCTTCGGATGCAGGGCGCAGCACCGAAAAACAGCGGCTATGCGAGACAGCCATACCCGCATGATGCAGGACCGCCAGCCGGAAACCAGGGTGCATATGCACCGCAGCATACGCCTGGGACAGATCCCTACATGCGCCCGGCGGCACCGCCCGCAGGCAGGAGGTTAAAGCTTTTGCGGCAAAAAACCGGGCAGACAGCGGTGCTGAATAAGAACCAGTTTATTATTGGGAAAAGCCAGACGCTTGCGGACTTTAGCATTACGGATAACCAGACTGTCAGCAGGAAGCACGCGATGCTGTATGAAGATCATGGCGGCTGGTATGTGGATGATTTAAGCTCGCTGAATGGGACGAGTGTGAATGGGGTTAAGGTTGTGCCGGGACAGCCGGTTAGGGTAAAAAGTGGGGACCGGATTTCTTTGTCGGATGAGACGTTTCTTGTGCAGGATTGAATTTTGTGGATATGGGGACGCTGGGAGAGGGGATTGGAGTGTTTTGGCTGCGGATGGTTTTATTTGTGGATGTGGGGACGCTGGGAGAGGGGATTGGCACGTCCTGGCTGCGTCCGCTCCAGAAGGTTAAGAAGCGCTAGGCATCCTGCGGTTATGTTGTGGCACCGTCCGGGCGCGGCACCTAGTTCGCCCTGGCGTTCCGCCAGCAGC
>CAMUPC010000340.1 GCA_947090545.1 uncultured Eubacterium sp.
CGCCAGCAGCTAAAGGTGCCGCTTGGCTTCGCCCCTGTGTGATCGAGCAGGATGCTAAGGGCTTCTAAACCTTCTTCCAAAGCCGCAGCCCGGGCGTGCCAATCCCCTCTCACGGCTGGTTATCGCAAATTTTGACGCTTGGACTGTGCAGCGTTTACTTTGAATATTTTTGCCATTAGCGCGTTGTATCCTATATCCTAAGGAACATATTATCGTCAGTCAACGATGACATCGTATCGCTCCCGTCCCCTGCCTTACACTCACACAAAATATCAAGCATTTACAGGAAACTCTTCAATATTTGGTTTTAATATATATTTCAACTTTACAAGGCACTAGTGCTCCATCCGGGCAGAAATTAGAGTTTATTACAGCCTGATTCACGCCATTGCTGCGTTAAAATTTCTAGTCGATGGAACCACATCGCCGTCGAAATTTTGCCTTGCACTGACGCGAATCAGACTGCACTAAACTCTAATTTCTGCCCGGATGGAGCACTAGTTTTCGCAAGCTCGAAATAACAAAATGTCTGTAGACATTGCTGCAAATAGGATGTAAAGAAAAAATAGGATACAAGACCTGACAGATATAAGCCAAAGATTTCGCACTATGTAACAAACTCAACCGTGAAACTTGCGAAAACCAGCCGGGAAAGGGGATTGGCGCGCCCGGCGGGTGCCTTGGAAGAATGTTTAGAAGCCCTTAGCCTTCTGCTCTACAACCCAGGGGCGAAGCCAAGCGGCACCTTTAGCTGCTGGCGGAACGCCAGGGCGAACTAGGTGCCGCGCCCGGACGGAGCCGCAATGTTCCGGCAGAAGGCTTAGGGATTCTTAACATTCTGGAACGGACACCCACCGGGCGCGCCAATCCCCTTTCCCAGCGTCCCCCTTCACAAAAAATCCCGCTCAACACACAAAAAAACTGCCAGAAAATGAAAGCATCACAATCATTTCCCAGCAGTCCCACCATCTATTTCGCAAGCAGCATCATAATCTCATTGCTTCTCGCAATAAATTTCGTCATAGCCTCCGGCGCAAGCGGCTGGTTGCTGATCATAGCAAGATCATACAACTGCTGGCAAAACGTCGGTACATGTTCAGAGTCCTTGTGTTCAAAAATATACTTCACAAGCGCATTATTTGCATTCAGCGTCAGAGAAACATCACCGCCGAACATCGACGTATCCATACCTCCCATGCCGCCCATCGCGTACATCTTCATCATCTCCTGCATCCGCCTGCCCTCTTCAGAAAGGGTAATAATCGAGGAGACATTTTCGTTTTTCAGCTTTTCTACCTTAACCGTCAGCTTGTCATTGTCAAGCGCCTTGCGGAAGATCTCTGTCAAAGCGTCGGTTTCTTCTTTTAATTCTTCCTCACAGCCTTCTTCCTTTAACGATTCGGTCACATCCGCATCGATGCGCATAAACTTGAATTTTTCATTGCGCCGCTCAAGCTGTGTGATAAAGGAAGAGTCAATATTGTGGTCTAAGATCACCGCATCCATGCCCTGTTCCTTGAACATATTGATATACTGGCTCTGCTGCTGTTCGTCAGTGACATAGTAGACGATCTTGCGGGTGTCTTTTTCTTCTTCGTCCGCTGGTTCGTCTGCGGTTGCAGAAGTGCCGTCTGGATTTTCTACTTCAACCGGATCTTTGTCAGAGCTGTCTGCGGTATCGGCATCTGCGGAAGCTCCTTCGGCAGTTTCGGTATCTGTATCAGCGCCCTCTGCTTTTTCTTCTTCCTCCGCCTTTAAGCATTCCGGCAGAGTCAGGTATTTGTGGTCTAAGTTTTTAAATAAGATGTAGTCATTCATCTTATCGCAGAATTTGTCGTCTCTTAAGCAGCCGTATTTGATAAACGGGCTGATATCGTCCCAGTATTTTTCGTAGCTTTCCTTTTCAGTTTTGCACATGCCGGTGAGCTTGTCCGCCACTTTTTTCGTGATATATTCGGAAATCTTTTTCACGAAGCCGTCGTTTTGCAGCGCGCTTCTGGATACGTTTAGCGGAAGGTCTGGGCAGTCGATTACGCCTTTTAACAGCATCAGGAATTCTGGAATGACTTCCTTAATATTGTCCGCGATAAATACTTGGTTATTATACAGCTTGATCGTGCCTTCGATCGAGTCGTATTCGGTATTGATTTTCGGGAAATATAAAATGCCCTTTAAATTAAACGGATAGTCCATATTCAGGTGAATCCAGAATAACGGCTCTTTGTAATCGTGAAATACCTTGCGGTAAAACTCCTTGTATTCGTCGTCGGTGCAGTCCTTTGGCGTCTTTGCCCAGAGCGGGTTGGTGTCGTTGATGCTGACCGGGCGTTTTACGATCTTTAATTTTTCTGTGCGCGGGGATACTTCTACAGTTTCTTTTTCCCCGTTTTCATTTTCTTTTTCCTCGGTCTTTGCTTCCTCGACAATCGTTTCGATTACGGTATCGTCGTCGCGTTTGTCGGCAGGGTCGATCGTTTCATATTCCGGTTCCGCGTTTGCCTTGTTCAAATAAATCGGGATCGGCATAAACGAGCAGTATTTTTCAATCACTTCTCTGGCACGGTATTCATTGGCAAATTCCAGGCAGTCTTCGTTTAAGTACAGTGTCATTGTCGTACCAACACTGTCTTTGGTACCTTGCGTCATATCAAACTCGGTGCCGCCGTCGCAGGACCAGTGTACTGGCGCCGCGCCTTCCTGGTAGGAGAGCGTATCGATGGTCACCTGGTCGGCAACCATAAAAGCAGAATAAAAGCCAAGCCCGAAATGCCCGATAATCTGGTCCTCGTTTGCTTTATCCTTGTATTTCTCCAAAAAATCCGCAGCGCCGGAAAAAGCGATCTGGTTAATATATTCCTCGACCTCGTCCGCTGTCATGCCAAGCCCGTTGTCGGTAACGGTCAGCGTCTTTTCGTCAGGATTGACGGTCACCTGGATGGATGGCTTGTAATCGTCCGGCAGGGTATATTCGCCCATCATATCCAGTTTCTTTAATTTTGTAATTGCGTCGCAGCCGTTTGAGATCAGCTCACGGTAGAAAATATCGTGATCGGAATACAGCCATTTTTTAATAATAGGGAAGATGTTTTCACTGTTGATTGAAAGATTTCCGTGTTTGTTTTCCATGAAAATGAACTCCTTTTCTTTATTTTTTATGTCAATGTCGTTATTTGCGGTACAGAGAATGTCCCTGCGCGTGTTGTTCTATGTGCCATAGTAATACTTAACGGGAAAAAAGTCAATAGAAAATCAGCACTCTTTTCGATCGAGTGCTAACAATTTGTGAAAAAGGCTGAATTTTCAAGGAATTTTGGAATTCTTAAAATTTTATAAAGTGGATGCTGCATTTGCGATTATTAGGATTGTGTTGAGGGAATAACAGTGAATATGGTTCCTGAGCTGCGTTTTTGCGTATGCAGGACGCCGGGAGAGGGGATTGGCACGCCCGGGCTGCGTCCGCTCCAGAAGGCTAAGAAGCCCTAAGCATCCTGCGGTTACGCTGTGGCACCGTCCGGGCGCGGCACCTAGTTCGCCCTGGCTTACAGCCAGCAGCTAAAGGTGCCGCTTGGCTTCGCCCCTGTGTGATCGAGCAGGATGCTAAGGGCTTCTAAACCTTCTTCCAAAGCCGCAGCCCGGGCGTGCC
>CAMUPC010000341.1 GCA_947090545.1 uncultured Eubacterium sp.
TTTAGCTGCTGGCTGCAAGCCAGGGCGAACTAGGTGCCGCGCCCGGACGCAGCCACAACGTAACAACAGAAGGCTTAGGGATTCTTAACCTTCTGGAACGGACGCAGCCAGGGCGTGCCCATCCCCTCTCCCAGCGTCCCCCTGCAAAAACACTTACAACTCAGATTACTCCAGCTAAAAAACAATAGAAAGGAATCATACAATGAACAAAAAAGATTTGCAAAACGCAATACTTGCAGGACTTTCCATCTCATTCGGCATCACCCTAGCCGCATGTGCCAGAGGAAAGAATATTTCACTGCAAAAAGCAGGCATTTCTTTTCTAGGAGCTTTTTTAACAGATTTGATATTATCTTCCTTTAACAGGAAAAAACAGAGCGCAGAATAGTCCTAGCGGCTGGAAAGGCAGAAATGGTGAACGGGATGGATCAAAAAAGAGAGAAGTTGGATAGCAACGATACCGTCAGGCAGATTGCAGAGCGGTTTCAATGCAGCTACAAGGCATTTGCACAGGGCTCTGACCCAAAGCTTGTGGAAGAGGCATATTTCGCGGCATTTGAGGCTGGGAAGGCAGGCGGGTTTTACCCGGTTATTGTCTGTCTGGATGATTATGCGGTGGAGTGGCTTTTGGAGATCAGTAAGGATTATGACAGGGAGCAGCTTCTTACTGACTGGGAGGATCGCGGAGCGCAGATTCTAAAGGAACGGTATGAGGAGTATACGGAGCATTTGGACGAACAGGAGCTTGCGGATTTTATCGGTAATGAGAAGCAGGGCGATGTGCTGGGAGAGTTTTGCAGTTATTGTTCGTTCCGGGACGGGACGCTGGAGGCGGATACGCTGCTTTTGGAGATTCCAGTAAAGCATCCGTGGGAGATCATAGCCTATGTGCCGATGGGCGGATGGAATGAGTGCCCGGCGCCGGAGGAAATGATTCCGATTTGTAAATACTGGTATGAAAAATACGGGGCGGTTCCGGCGGCGTTTACCCATGATGTTATGGAGTTTTATGCGCCGAACGGGTTAAACGGCAACGATCCGCTGGAAACGGCAAAGGAGCATTATGCCTTCTGCACAGACCGTATTGACCAGGGGACGAGAACCTATAAGGTGTCCGAGCTTGCCGCGGGGCTTGCGGAGTCAAGGATATGGTATTTTTGGTGGGATTGACGCCGTCTTGTGCGGATTTGGCAAGAAAAATAAGAAAGCTGGAATGTTTTGCAGGTGTTGCAAAGCGTTCCGGCTTTTTTTTGTATGAAATTCAAAAAAACACTTGACTGTACAGTTACTGTACGGTTTATGATAAAACAAAACCAAAGCAAATCAGGAAAAAAGAAAAAAGGAGAGCAGTATGAGGAAAAATAAGAAATGGTTCTGGGGGATTTTGGGCGGAGCAGCAGTTGCAGCCACAGTGTTCGGGCTGGTTTTCGGGAAGAAAATAAAGACGCTGTATACGTCTCTAAACAGCTTTAAAAATGAAAATCTGGCACATACGTTTCAAAATACCCCAAGCATCCAGCCGACGAAAAAGATCAGCAGGGGCGCCCAGGCGTATCAGTTTGAAAAAGGAGAAAACAGGGAGCTTGCCGATGGATTTGTATTTGATGGAAAACGTTATTCGACGCAGGAGTTTTTGGCGGATACGAAGGCAACCGGGCTTTTGGTGATCCGGGATGATGAGATCCGCTATGAAAAGTATTTTGCCGGAGGAGATGAGAAAACACTGTTTTCATCTAATTCGATGGGAAAATCGTTTGTGTCCGCCCTGATGGGGATTGCCGTTTCCGAAGGGGATGTGAAGAGTGTGGAAGATCCAATTGGAGACTATATCCCGGAGTTTGCAGGAACGAAGCTTGCGGATATACCGATCCGTGCCTGCCTGCAAATGGCATCGGGAATTGACTTTAATGAAGATACGGATATGAGCGGTTTTTCCATGCGCACGCTGATGGGCAAGCCTGCGATGAAGGTTATCGCAAAGTACGGGACGCAGGAGGCGCCTTATACGTACCGCCGGTATTTAAGCATTAATACGGAAATACTGGGAGAAGTCATCACAAACGCGACCGGGCGCAGCCTTGCGGAATATATGGAGGAAAAGCTGTGGAAAAGGCTGGATGCGGCAGAGGATGCTTACTGGACGCTGAGCAACGGCAAAGAGCTTGCCATGGGCGGCTTAAGCGTCTCCCTGCGGGACTATGCGCGCTTTGCAAGGCTGTATCTGCATGAGGGCAATTACAACGGGACACAGATTCTTCCAAAGGAATGGGTCAAAGACAGCCTGGATGTCCAGGCAGAATATTCTAAGCCAGGCTCAAATAAGGATGCCTATAACGCGATTGGATATGGGTATCAGTGGTGGGTACCGGAAGGCAGCGAGGGCGAGTTTATGGCAATCGGCGTCTATGGGCAGTGGATTTATGTAAACCCAGCGGAGCAGGTAATCATTGTCAAGACAAGCGCTGACCCGGATTTTATGGAAAAAGGCTATGAGTTAAAGCATGTGGAATTTTTCCGGGCGATAGCCAGAGAGATTTAAAAAGCCACAGGAATTTCGATTTGGACAATATAATCTTCGATCCGGCTGCTTACAGTTTCGTTGATTCCTTTTTCATAGCTGTATCCGGCAAGAGTCAGCCCATGCTCGCCCGCATAATCCAAAATCGCCTGGTAACGCAGCGGGATTTTGCTCCAGTCGCCTTTATGAAATGCCCTCAGGTAGCTGCCGTTTGGCTGTATATGCAGCCCTTCCTGCTGCTGTAGGAACGGGATCTCAATAAACAGGTTCGTATAATTGTCAAAATCCCCATTTTGCAGGCTTGCAACAGGAATCATCGAGCCATACGAGGCGTCATGCAGCCTTCCGAGCTGGTACTTTGCAGTCTGGGCAGTAATCAGCTCGACTTCCTGCTCAAAGGTAGTGCCAGCATCGATGTCTACGGTGATAAGGCAGTGCGCCTCTTCCTTTTGGACAATGTTGATTTCGGATAAGTCCATCGTGAGCAGGGTTTCCATATTTTGCTGCTGGGTGCACAGCGTTTTTCGGATTGCAAGAAGGTGCAGAAGCTTTTGGTCAAGGCATTGGATGTTGTCGTCCAGCAGGCTTTTTAAAGTGGCTGCGGAACGGTTTTTAAGGAACTGCCGGATCTGCGGGATGGAGACGTCCAGCTCGCGCAGCAGCAAAATGGTTTCCAGGATCGGGCTTTGATAGTAGTTGTAGAAGCGGTATCCGTTTTCCGGGTGGATGGCGGCGGGGTGGAACAAGCCGATTTCGTCGTACCACATTAGGGTTTTTTTGTTGATGCCGTGCAGGGCGGCGAATTGGCCGATTGTGAGTAGTTTGCTTTTTTCGTTCATAATGTGGGTGTTTTGTATTTCCTTTCTGTGGAGTTATTTTAGCAGATTTAGGGAGGGAATACAAGGGGATTTATGATTAGGTGCTGTACTTTTTGGGATGGAGGACGCTAGGAGGACACTGAGAGGACGCTGGGAGAGGGGATTGGAACGTCCTGACGGCGTCCGTTCCAGAAGGTTAAGAAGCCCTAAGCATTCTGCGGGAACGTTGTGGCACCGGACGGACGCGGCACCTAGTTCGCCCTGGCTTACAGCCAGCAGCTA
>CAMUPC010000342.1 GCA_947090545.1 uncultured Eubacterium sp.
CCGGACGGTGCCACAGCGTAACCGCAGGACGCTTAGGGCTCCTTACATTTTGGAATCGGAACAGGAAGCAAGCCCCGCTCCCCTTCCTCCAGCGTCCCTGCCTGCACAAAAATACAACATTAAACCAAATTTGCCACCAACTAGAACTTCTACCTTTTAGCAAAAGACAGCATCCATAAACTCCTAACACAATCCAAAAAATTATTGTTTTTCGATAATTATACGTTTATTGTAACACAAAATTATCGTTTGTCAATAATTTTACAGCCAAAAAATAACACAGCCCGCAAGTTCCCCCGCAAGCTGTGTACTCCACCCATCCTTTATCCTTTCCCCTTCATCATCCGATTGCCATAAGACAAAAAAATCCCCATCAGGAGCAGACAGACAACCGCCGCTGTATACATCCTGCCGCCGCTTTGGTTTAACATATCCAGCAAATTTGTCTCTGTCCAGAGCACTGATACAAGGTTTGCCGCCATATGTGCCGCTGCCGCCGCATACAGGCTTCCGGTACGGTTCACAATATGCGCCAGCAGGATGCCCAGCACAAACGCATACACGCACTGCACAATGTTTAAATGCAGCACGCCAAACAACAATGCCGACAACACCGCCGCCTTTGTCTCACTCCCCTGCCTTCGCAGCCTCTGGTAGACAAGCCCTCGATAAACAAGCTCTTCTGCAAACGGCGCAATCACACAAAGCGTCAGGATTTCCAGCCACAGGTTATGGTTATAAAAAACCTGCACAACACTCCAGTAGCCGGTAGAAACATCCTTTAGAAAGGACATCGCCATGGAAAACAGATAGTTATTGACAATGCCGCACAGTACAACCGCCATTGCATAGCAAAAGGAAGCCGGGTAGCGGAACATCCCCTTTTTTCCGCTGCTTAGCTGAATGCCTTCCTGATATGCATACCAGCCGAAAAAGAGCAGGCACACCGATACAGACACTGCCTGCATCAAAAGCCTGGAAGAAGCCGCGGACGCAAACAGCCCGCTTAATGCACACAGGTTGTACACTGCATTAGATAAAGCCGTATACAGCAGTGCCGGGGCTGCCGCATACAAAATCCCTTTCCAGGAAAGCTTTTTAGAGCCAGTCATAGTCTTTTACCAGCCCGTCATAGAGCTGCTGCACCGTTTTATGAAGGATCGGATGCTGATACCACGGGGCAATCTCACAAAGCGGCTCCAGGACAAAGCTTCGGTTATGCATATCTGCATGAGGAATCGTCAGGTCTGGCGTATTGACAGTCACATGGTCGTAAAATAAAATATCCAAATCCAGCGTACGCGGACCCCAGTGCACCTCTCTCTTGCGGTCTGCGTGCGCTTCGATTTCGTGCAGCTTTTCTAAGAGCTGGTGCGGATTTAAAACCGTCTCCAGACGAACCACACAGTTTAAAAAACGGTCCTGTTCTACGCCCCCATAAGGCTCCGTCTCGATTATGCCTGAGCGCTCGCATACTTTACAGCTCTCCAGCGCATCCAGCTCTTTGAGCGCCTGGCCTAAATATGCCTGCCTGTCTCCCATATTGGAGCCAAGCGACAAATAGACGCTGTGGCGCGTGCGGTCTACGGATACGCAGACGTTTTTAATCGGCAGCCCAATTGGTGCCCACGGCTTTTTGACTTTAATCCGTATTTTTTTGATCGGGCTATATTTTAACAACAGCTCTTCAGCCAGATGCTCTGCCGCAGCCTCAATCAGCTTAAATGTATGAGACTGCATATATTTTGTCACAAAATGGCAGATTTTTCCATAATCAAGCGTATGTTCCAGACTATCGGACTGCCCTGCCCGGGACAAATCCAAATCCATATAGACAGACACTAAAAACTGCTGCCCCAATATGTTTTCTTCCATATATACACCGTGTTTTGCGTATATGCTCAGGTCTTGAATAATAATCTGATCCATAAAAACTCTCCCTCGTATTTCTAAAAAATGTCTTTTCGTAAAAATAATAACCAAATACCATTCTGCATCTTACTTTAACAGGTTTTCTCAAAACTTACAAGATCCCCTGGCAAATTTTTATCCGTACAGCAAAGCTTCCGCCATCCGAACCGCCCTTACATTTTCCTTCACATCATGCACCCTGACAAACGCACACCGCTTCATCACGGCAAATACCGTCGTAACGAGCGTTCCTTCCAGGCGCTCCGTCACCGGAAGATCCAAAGAAAGCCCGATCACAGATTTGCGTGAAGCGCCAAGCAGCACCGGATATCCAAGCGCCTGCAATTGTTCCAGGCTGCGGATCGCTTCCAGATTATTCTCATATGTTTTGGCAAACCCAACGCCTGGGTCAAGAATGACCTTATCGTCTGAAATACCAGCTTTTTTTGCAATTGCTGTGGTTTCCCTAAGATCCGCCAGCATATCCTGCATAAAATTTTGATACGGATGCTTCTCGATCTCTTTCCGGTTATGCATCAGGCAGCATGGAACGCCAGCCTGGGCGATCACCTGCGCAAGCGCCGCGTCATACTTAAGCCCCCAGATATCATTGACAAGGTCGGCTCCCGCGTCAACTGCCGCTTTTGCGACACTGCTTTTGTATGTGTCGATAGAAACCGGGATATCAAAATGCTTTTTTATCTGTTCAATCACGGGCACCGTACGGGAAATCTCTTCTTCCTCCGTGACCATTTGATAGCCCGGCCTTGTCGATTCCCCGCCGACGTCAATGATCTTAGCCCCCTCCTGTATCATCTGTTCGGTATGCTTTAGCGCCGCATCCATCCTGTTCCAACTGCCGCCGTCTGAAAATGAATCCGGCGTGACATTTAAAATGCCCATTACATACGTCTTATGCTTGCAGTCAAATTCCCTGGTTCCTATTTTCATTATTTACCCCCATATTGTATGATAGTTCACTCATTGTCTCTGGTTTTTACAGCTTTACCATCTGAAAAAACCGGTCTTTTAACATCGTATCCTTTTCAAAAACCCCTCTCGCCGCATAGGTGATTGTCCTGCTGCCAGGCTTTTTGATTCCGCGCATCGTCATGCACATATGCTCTGCCTCCAGCATCACCATCGCGCCCTTTGGCTGCAAATGCTCCATCAGCGCGTCTGCAATCTGCGCCGTCATCCGCTCCTGTAGCTGCGGGCGCCTGGCATAGATCTCGACCGTCCGTGCCAGCTTGCTTAGGCCCGCGACTTTTCCCTGCGGAATGTATGCTACATGTGCTTTGCCGTAAAACGGCAGCAGATGATGCTCGCAGGTTGAATAAAACTGGATATCCTTTTCCAATACCAGATCTGCCTGCTCCGTATGAAAAGTCTTGGACAATGGCTGTGACGCATTTTGCGTCATTCCTGCAAAAATCTCCTGGTACATCCTGGCGATCCGCTGCGGGGTCTCCTTTAGTCCTTCCCGCGTGGGATCTTCGCCTATGCCTTCCAGCAGAAGCCTGACTCCTTCCATTATTTTCTTTTCATCCATAGTTTCTGCCTGCTTTCCTGTTTTTATTTTATTAAGACTGAATTAACTGTTTGGGTGTTGGTGTTGTGTTTTCGGGGAGGGACGCTGGGAGAGGGGATGGGCACGCCCTGGCTGCGTCCGTTCCAGAAGGTTAAGAAGCCCTAAGCATCCTGCG
>CAMUPC010000343.1 GCA_947090545.1 uncultured Eubacterium sp.
ACATTTTGGAACCGGAACAGGAAGCAAGCCCCGCGCCCCTTCCTCCAGCGTCCTACTTCTCAAAAAAATACAACACTTGACCGAAATTGTTTCCCAGACAAATCGTTTGCCATTGTGCACAATTTTTACGCTTCATAGGTTCTCATCTTCATTTATGCGTTTATTCTGCTCCTCCGAAAAGTATTTCTTGACATAAAAACGGACTTATGATAGTTTATAAAAAAGTTCACAAGGACAGGAGCGGCAGGTGCAGCTTCCAATGATGTTAGAACGCACTGGACATATTGCATGTTTTGTGCGTTTTTTCTTTGGGAAAGGGAGGATATGGAAGTAAATTTAGTAAGGGCAAATCCTGGCGATGCGGAGGAAATACATGCTATGCAGGTGGAAGCCTTCCAAGAATTATTAGTCAAATACCAGGATTTTGATACAAATCCTGGAAACGAAAGGATGGAAAAGGTAGAGGCACGTTTGAAACAGGATATGACATTCTACTATTTTATTTGTGTGGGACAGCAAAAAGTTGGAGCTGTTCGTGTTGTTGACCGGAAGGAAAGTGGAAAAAACAAGAGGATTTCGCCGTTATTTATCTTGCCGGAATTTCAGGGAAAGGGTATTGCGCAAAAAGCGATCCGGTTGTGTGAAGAACTGCATGGGAGCGGTAATTGGGAACTGGATACGATCTTACAGGAGCAAAAAAATTGTTATTTGTATGAAAAAATGGGGTATCGGCAGACAGGCAAAATGGAAGCTATTAATGAAAGGCTTACGTTGGTTTTTTATGAAAAATGAAAAACAGTGGCCAAATGGCTATGTGAACAAATGCAGAATATGATATTGGATAAGGAGAAAACGCAGAGATGTTAAAGATCATATTTGGAGAGATTGAAAATGCGGTTTATCATCCGCCTACCTATTTTGACAACCAGTATGAGGATGCATGGATTACCGATCCGCTGTCTGTAGCAATGATCCGGGATATCGACCAATCTGAAGTAATCGGTGCTCATTTGATCGAAAGCCCGGTGCTTGGCGCGATTTCGCCAAAGGAGATTTCCGGCGGTGTAAAGACGATGATCCTTATGGCATTTGATGATACAGGAAGGATTTTTAATGCGTCGCTTTGCGGGGATAATTGTGCACCATGGATTGTAAAGATCGGTGCGGAAAAAGACCTGACAATTAATCTGCACCATGTGCTGGATTTTAGCTTGGCAGGCAGCTTTGACGCACTGATGCTGAATACGAACCGGATGGTTCATGGTTACAGAGAATATCTGGAAGAGGCGATCTGTATTAAGGAGCGGTAACAGGATGAAGGGAAAATACCACATTGTTGTGCAGAATAAAAGGCTGCGTTATGAATTTGATATCCAAAGAAATATTACGATCATCCGCGGCGACAGTGCGACAGGAAAAACGACGTTATATGAGATGATCGCACTGGCAGCAAGAAGCGGCGACAGCTCAGGGGTGGAGGTGAGGTGTGAGAAAAAATGCCGCACCCTGGAAGGAATGGACTGGAAGCTGGTGCTGCCGACGCTGCATGGACAGATTTTATTTTTGGATGAAGGCAGTGCTTTTGTAAAGTCGGAAGAATTTGCAGCAATGGTGAAAAAATCGGATAATTATTTTGTGATCATTACAAGAGAAGACCTTGCAAATCTTCCGTAT
The DNA here is from genome assembly GCA_947090545.1 of uncultured Eubacterium sp. Lineage (GTDB taxonomy): Bacteria > Bacillota > Clostridia > Lachnospirales > Lachnospiraceae > Eubacterium_J. Next base: position 1,675 of record CAMUPC010000343.1, read on the forward strand.
TCTGTTGAGGAGATTTACGGCATACACACCTCAGGAAAATATCATGATATGAAAAGGACGTACAATGAGTTTTACCATATCTATGGAACTGAGCAGCTTGCAGAAAACAATAGGGCTCTGCCGATGAAGCCGGATTACTTGCTTATAGAGGATTCCAATTCTGGGTATGAATTTTTTCGGGAGATTTGCCGGGAACAGGGGATTTTCTGTGAGCATTCCGGTGGAAAATCGAAGATCAGTCAAAAGCTCAGGGAAGCAGAGTTTAAAAACAAGCTTGTGATTGCGGACGGGGCTTCGATTGGACCAGAAATGAATGAACTGTTTCAGTACATGAAAATACATCCAGACACAAAATGTTATTTACCGGAATCTTTTGAGTGGATCATTTTAAAATCCGGCATGATTGATGGCAATGCGCTAAAGGATCTTCTGGAGCATCCGCAGGATTTTATTGAAAGCCAGGAGTATTTTAATTGGGAGCGTTTTTTTACCAGCCTATTGGTGCAGTATACCAAGGATACGTATCTGCATTATAAAAAGCAGAAATTAAATCCAGCTTATCTGTCTGAAAAATCCAAAAATATGATTCTGAATGTCGTAAAGGGAATCACATTTTGTGGAAACTGACAAAGGAGTATCAGGCTGCTGCACAAAAAATAAAAGATACAACAGCCTCCTAAGATTTGTCACAGCATATCATTTTTAAATACACACGCCGGAATCTCCTGGGGCAGTTGCAGCGTGCGGTAGCGTTTCAGCACCGTACGCAGGCACTCGATCCCGGATGGGGCAGCGGGCAGCGGAGCGCCTTGTGCAGCGTGCGCGTTTTCTGCGCTGCTTCGGTAGACGAGCTTAAAATGGCGGTCCCATTCGCTGGTTTCATAGCGGAAAACCTTTACCGCATGGTGCATACATTCATGCTTGACAAGCCTTTGGGACATTACGGCAAGGGCGTTGTTGTAGATCACGGCGTTTAGGATCGTGCGCGGGCAGTTCGCTTCCCAGGCGGTGCGGATATGGATATTGTGGGCGGATAAATACTGCTCAAACAGCTTTCTCGTGCCGCTTCCTTTTTCCCGGATCGCGAATTTCCTGCCTTCCAGCTCCGAAGCGTAGACGATCTCTTTTTGATAAAAATCATGTTCCTTCCCGCATACAAGCACAAGGGAATCTTCCACGATCGGGATGCTTACAAGCTCACGCGATTCGATCACACCTTCCACAACGGCAGCATCCAGCTCACGGCGCAGCAGCTTTTGCTCGATCTCTTCGGTATTGCTGACAAAGGAATACAGCCGAAGCTTCGGGCATTCGGTTTCCAGGTCCGCAATGACCTTCGACATCAGGCAGGTGCCAACGGTCAGGGAGGAGCCGATGCGCAGCGCAGGATGCTCGTTCAGGCGCTGCATGGAAAGCTCCAGGTGGTCAAAATTCCCGACCGCCATTAAAGCGAGGCTTAATAGCTGCTCGCCTTCTTTTGTAATATACAGTTTTTTGTGCAGGCGTTCAAAAAGCTGCACATGATAGTGGTCCTCCAGGTCGCGGATCGCCTGGCTGACCGTTGGCTGCGTAAGGTAGAGACGGTTTGCCGCGGCGCTCATCAGCCCGGTTTGCGCAACGGCGATAAATATTTTCAGATGGCGGATGGTCATAGCTTTCTCCATATAATAACATGATCTATAGATTTTTCCAATTGTATTGATTATATTTTACGATTTTCTTTTAGGGATGGCAAGTATTATAATAAAAATAGCAGAATAAACGCATGAAGTTGTGGTAGGTATGCGCTGTGTTTTTTTGAGAAAAGGACGCTGGAGGAAGGGGAGCGGGGGTTCCTTCTGGTTCCGATTCCAAAATGTAAGGAGCCCTAAGCATCCTGCGTTTACGCTGAGGCAC
>CAMUPC010000344.1 GCA_947090545.1 uncultured Eubacterium sp.
CATCGCTGACTGACGATAACGCGGCGATGGTGCAAAAGGCAGGTGCTGTATTTACCGTTCATCCCGCAATGCTGTGCCAAGTGCCGCGCCCGTCCGGTGCCACAGCGTTGCCGCAGGATGCCTAGTGCTTCTTAACCTTCTGGAACGGACGCAGCCAGGGCGTGCCAATCCCCTCTCCCAGCGTCCCTCCAGCAACCAAAACCGAACATTTGCATTTCCCACCATTCTCTGCTACAATTAACATAACCGCCATTTGCCGTTTTGATGCTTCAATATCGTAAAGTAAAAGCACCCAACAACACCAACTTTCATCTGGAGGAACCCACCTTGATTCATATACTGATCGCAGAAGACGAGAAACCCATCTCCAACCTGATCCGGCTCAGCCTTAAAAACGCCGGATATCTATGCGACTGTGCCTTTAACGGCACCCAGGCTGCCGACCTGATCGAATCAGGCAGCTACGACCTGGTTTTACTCGATATTATGCTGCCGGATATCGACGGCTTTGAGCTGATGGAATATATCCGGCCGCTTGGCATCCCCGTTATTTTTATTACTGCAAAAGATTCCGTAACAGACAAAGTCAAAGGGCTTCGTATGGGAGCGGAGGACTATATCGTAAAGCCGTTTGAGGTTATCGAGCTGCTTGCACGCATCGATGTCGTCTTGCGGCGTTACCATAAAACCGAAGAAACGATCGAATGCGCCGGGCTTGTGATCGATACGAGATCCAGAAAGGTCACGCGAAGCGGAAAAGAAATTGCCCTGACCCCAAAAGAGTACGAGCTGCTGCTGTTATTTGTACAAAACCCAAACACGGCGCTCTACCGCGAGACGATCTACGAGCGGATTTGGGAAAAGGAATTTATCTACGGAAGCAAGACCGTCGACCTGCATATTCAAAGGCTACGCCGCAAGGCACATCTGGAAAAGGAACTGCTTGCCGTCAATAAAGTCGGCTACCGGCTTGAGGTATAGCTTATGAAATTTCGATTTAAGGCTACGTGCTGCATGATTACGTTGATGGCGCTTTTTTTCGGCGCTGGCGGAAGCGCTTTAATCTCCATCACGTTTCATACATCCTTGCAGCAGGAAAAGAAAACCGCGCAGGAATCCTACCGCATGATTTTAAATACGTTACAGATCGTCAACAGCATGGACGAATGGACGGATGAAAAGGATATTTCCAAAATATTAGAGCAGCTTTCTGCGCAGGATGCCTTTGGAGCGGCACTGCAACTCCACTCCGAAACCGGAATCATTTATTCTAAAGGCACCGTTGCCCTGCATTTAAAAGACCTATCCGGCAAGATCGATACGTCGCACCTTGCCTGCACGATTTTTTCAGCGCCGGACTCCCGTTATTACTTACAGCTATCCGGCGCTTTTTTTGTCGGCAAAGAAATCTACTATCTGGAAGCCGCCTATGATATTTCTTCGATTTACGAAGCGCGCACCCAGCAGCAGGAGCTGTTTCAGCAGATTTTTATTATCCTGATCGCCGCCTGCGCGTGCTTTTCCTATATCCTTGCTTTTTTCCTGACCCGGCCGTTAGCGCGTCTGTCAAAGGCTTCCCGCGAGATCGCCTGCGGCAACTACGACTACCGCAGCAGGATCAAAAGCAGCGATGAGGTCGGCGCGGTGTCCAGGGACTTTGACCTGATGGCAGACCATCTGCAAAACAGCATCGAACAGCTCCAGCACGCGATGGAGCGGCAGAACCTGTTTATCGGCAACTTTACCCACGAGCTGAAAACGCCGATGACATCTATTATCGGCTATGCAGACCTGCTTCGCAGCCAAACGCTTTCCAAAGAGGACGAAGTGGACGCCGCCAACTATATTTTTTCCGAAGGCAGGCGCTTGGAACGGCTTTCGCTGAAGCTTTTGGATATTTTCGTATCCGAGCACGAATCGTTTACCTTGACAAAGGCATGTGCGGCAGACATTATTACCAGCCTTGTCAATCATTTAAAGCCGGTGCTTGCAAAGGAACAGATCACGCTGGAATGCGACTGTGAAGATGGATACTGTATGCTGGATACCGATTTTTTCGGCTCGCTGCTCGTCAACCTGATTGAAAACGCCAGAAAAGCACTTGCCAACGGCGGCAGCATCGCCGTCCGCCTTGCCATGACAGCCGATGGCTGCACGGTAACGGTCACCGACAACGGCAGCGGCATCCCAGAGACGGCACTTGCCCACATTACAGAAGCCTTTTACCGTGTAGATAAGTCACGTTCACGGGCACAGGGCGGCGCCGGGCTTGGGCTGACACTCTGCGCCGAGATTGCGAAAATGCATCACGGCACGATCTCCTTTGAAAGCAAAGAACAATGCGGCACAACCGTTACCGTTAACTTGAAAGGAGGACGGGCATGAAAAAATTTCAGATTTTGAAAAAGCTCCTCGTGACCTGTTTTTATCTGGCGCTGACATTTGCTGTCTGCACAGCAGGATTTTTGCTGCCTTCTGTCCTAAACGACTACCAGGACAAGCAGATTTTCGCAAAGATCGAGCATACCGCGATGGAACCGCCCGAGCTTACCTACAGCTCCAGCCTGTTCGATACCCTTCGCCTGCTGTCCCGGGAGCACTATTTTGTCAACTACCCGTCTACAGGCAGCAAACGGACATCCGAAGAAATCTACGCTGCATCTCTGGAGCTGTTAGAATCCCTGGACGCATACGGCTTTCAGCTATCCGAGCCCGCGGCTGCCTCCAACTACACCGCGACCCTACAGCTTGCGATCGTATCCGTAGATTATCCTTATTCCGACGGTACGCAGGCGGTTACTTCCGCCGTCGATACGGAATCGGAAAAGAAGGCATCCAAAGAGGCCGCTTCGGATATCACTACCGCTGTCGTCTGGGAGTGCTCGATTTATTTTTCGTCCGGCTACTGGATCAACATTTGGATTGACGACAAAAGCGGAAAAGCGGTGGCATGTTCGATGTTCACAAACCAGACTTATACACTTGTATCTTCCTGCGATAAAAAGCTGTTAGACGATTTTGCTGCGGCTGTGGCAAAGTTTTCGGAGGATTATTATGAGCTGCCTGCTACTGTGATTGAGCAGTCTGTGATCCATTCTGGTAATCTGATGTTTGAAAAAAATGGAGGTGTCTCGGAGGCGGCGTATACGATTCAGTTAAAAGAAGAGAATGGCAGCTTGATTCAGATTCCTTTGCAGTTGCGCAGAGAATATGTGCTTTTTAACTGATTGTGGGATTGGATTGTTTTTTTGGGGGATTTTTTTCTGGGGAGGACGCTGGGAGAGGGGATTGGTACGCCCTGGCTGCGTCCGTTCCAGAAGGTTAAGAAGCCCTAAGCATCCTGCGGGAACATTGTGGCACCGTCCGGGCGCGGCACCTAGTTCGCCCTGGCTTGCAGCCAGCAGCT
>CAMUPC010000345.1 GCA_947090545.1 uncultured Eubacterium sp.
AACCTTCTGGAACGGACGCCGCCCGGACGTGCCAATCCCCTCTCCCAGCGTCCCCACAAGAACAAAACAGCATCACAGCCTCCTTCATTCGCCCTGCTCCACCAATTCAATCACACCCTCCGCAAGCCGCTGAATCCGTACCTGCGAATAAATAGAAAACCCCTGCTCTTCCAGCTTCGCACGCCCCGGCTGGAACGATTTTTCAATCAAAATACCAATCCCCGCAACCGTAGCGTGCGCCTTGCGGATCAGCCGAATCGCACCCGTAGCAGCTTCCCCATTAGCAAGAAAATCATCAATAATCAGCACATGGTCCTGCTCACTAATTAAATGGCCAGCAAGCGTCAGCTCATAGCTCGTCCCTTTTGTATAAGAAGTTACCACAGTCTGATACATATTTTTATTCAGCACCTTAGACGGGGATTTTTTTAAGATCAGCAGCGGCACCCCCATTGCCGATGCCGTCATCAGCGCCGGAGCGATGCCGGAGCTTTCAATGGTGACAACCTTTGTAATACCCTGATCCTGAAAGTGGCTGGCAAAATCCTCTCCGATTGCTTTCATCAGCGCCGGATCAACCTGGTGGTTAATAAATCCGTCAACCTTTAAGATGTTTTCGCTGATGGCAATTCCTTCTTTTACTACTTTTTCCTCCAATAACTTCATGTTAAGCTCCTCCTCATCTTGCTGCTTTTTCGTTTTTGTATGTTTCGTTATCAGTCCTGCGGGAACAATTCTTCATAAAACTGTTCCGTCAGATAATCTAAAAAAGCCTCCCCATAATCGGGAAATTGCTCTTGCAGGCGCTGCTTCATATAACGGCTGCGGTTAAAATATTTTTGCTGCATCGGGTCGTCCTCATCTACATCCGTGGAGACATCGACCGACTTTGCGTTAAAGTTTTCAAAAAACCAGCTTTTTGCCTGATCGGTCTGTGCAAGCTCTGTCTGTACCTGCTGCCTGAGCGTGCCAAGCTGCATATAGGAACGGATGCCGATAAACAGAAAAATCAAAAACATGCCGCCCATTACAATTCCCATCATGCTCTTCATATAGGCGGCAAATTGCAGCGGGATCATGCCGGTAAAGATCAGAACCATCAAAATAATGCCTGCCGCTCCCACTAAGATAAACGAATAGGCGGTAGATTTCATATCCTCGTATTTTGTATGCTTCTGGACGTACGCCTTGTTTCCATCGGAAAGCGCTTGCAGGTTTTCCCTGCCGTCGATACGGCTTAAGGCTTTTATTTTTTGTTCTGCGGGGGAAACATCGACCTCAACGGGAAGCGTTTTTACTAAAGGAGTGCCGCACTCGGCACACATCGTAATGCCGTCGCGGTATTCAGATTTACATTTTGGACACCACATATTGATCCTCCTGGATTTTCTATTGATGGAACCATTATAACATATTTTTGCTGAAAATCTATGACAAATTCTAAATAGGAGAAAAAAACAATGAAAATAACGATACTTGCCGTAGGAAAAATCAAGGAAGCATTTTACCGGGATGCTGTCGCGGAGTTTCAAAAGCGGCTCTCCAGGTACTGCAAGCTGGAAATCATCGAAACCGCAGATGAAAAAACACCCGATCATGCGTCCGAGCCTGAAAATGCCAGGATTCGGGAAATAGAAGGGGAGCGCCTGCTAAAGCAGATCCGCCCAGACGCCTATGTCGCCGCGCTTGCCATAGAAGGGACGATGCTTGATTCCGTCGCTTTTTCCGAAAAAATCCGGCTGCTTGGCGTAAGCGGCGTAAGCCATATCGTATTCGTCATCGGCGGCTCACTCGGATTGTCACAAGCCGTGCTAAAGCGTGCCGACGGCATGATCAGCTTTTCCAAAATGACCTTTCCGCACCAGCTTATGCGCGTTATTTTACTCGAACAGATCTACCGGGGCTTTCGCATTATCCACCATGAGCCATATCACAAATAAACGCCAAAATTTGTCTGGTGTTATTGTCAAAATCACGGAAAATTAAGAAAATCTTAAGACATTTTTATGCTTTATTCAATTGCATTGTAAAACTGTTTCGTTTAAAATACTGTATGGATAACAAAGAGGATAAAAATAAAAACGGGAATGAATTTTACTTGAAGTTAGGAGTGATGAAAATGCACCGTAATTGTGTACTGATAATCCCATCCCTGAATCCAAATGAAGAGCTGATCCCTTATCTAAAAGCGCTTGCCGCAAATGGATTTTCCAAAATCATACTGGTCAACGACGGCAGCAGCACACAGTCCTGCGACATTTTTAACGCCGCAGGCGCGATGGAAGAGTGCGATATGCTCATACATACAGTAAATATGGGAAAAGGGCGTTCCTTAAAGGATGCGTGTAACTATTACTGCCAGAAATACGCAAACGATTATCTCGGCGTGATTACCGCAGATGCGGACGGGCAGCATACAGTCGGGGATATTATCCGCTTAGACCAGGCGGTTATGTCTTATCCTGATTCCCTGGTGCTTGGCGTGCGGGACTTTGACGGAGCGTCGGTGCCGTGGAAGAGCAGCTTCGGCAATAAGCTTACCAGAACGGTCATGCGCTTTTTGATCGGAAACGCTAGCCCTGCTGACAAGGATGCAAAGAAAAAGGCGATTTCCGATACACAGACAGGGCTGCGCGCGATCCCAAACGCACTGGTTAAAGACTACCTGACCCTGCCCGGCGAGCGTTTTGAATATGAGACGAATATGCTGATTGAGGCGCTGCATTCCCATACGCCTGTAAAGGAAATCTGTATCCAGACGGTTTACAAAAATGGAAACAGTGAGACTCATTTTCGTCCGTTTTTAGATTCCATTGCGATTTACCGGCAGATTTTTTCTACGTTTTTAAAATATACACTTGCTTCGTTGTCATCTTTTTTGCTTGATTACGGCGTTTACAGCCTGCTTTTGCTGCTGCTTGGATTTTTGCCGCTGGCGCCTAAGATCTGGATTGCTGCTGCGTTTGCGAGAATTCTGTCATCACTGTATAATTATGCGGTTAATCAGGCAGTTGTATTTCAGGGGGAGCAGCATAAGGTGCGAGAGAAGAAGAAAACACTGGGACGGTATTATCTGCTTTGTATGGTTCAGCTCTGCTGTTCGGCGCAGCTTGTGTGGATGGTATGCAGGTATGTGGGGGTTTCTGCTGTGGCGGCGAAGCTGATGGTGGATTCGGTGTTGTTTGTGGTGAGTTATTATATTCAGAAAAATTGGGTGTTTCGGGTTCCGTGTGGGATGCAGAGGAGTTGTGTGACGGATTGTCGGGGGTTTGGGGGTGTTTGAATGAAGCGGATTTATTGATGGAGGGACGCTGGAGGGAGGGGAGCGGGGCTGGCTTCCTGTTCCGATTCCAGAAT
>CAMUPC010000346.1 GCA_947090545.1 uncultured Eubacterium sp.
TGGCGGAACGCCAGGGCGAACTAGGTGCCGCGCCCGGACGGTGCCACAGCGTTTCCGCAGGATGCTTAGGGCTTCTTAACCTTCTGGAACGGACGCAGCCAGGGCGTGCCCATCCCCTCTCCCAGCGTCCTTGTATGCACAAAAATGCAACACTTGACCGAAACCGTTGCCATTTTGATTTGTCCACGTTAGCATATTCCTTCGATCTGTTCATGCGTTTATTCTGATACAATTTGTGCACAGCGTTGACATTTCAACACTGTCTGCATTATAATGGCTAAAAGCCCTTTTTGGACGAAACGTATCTCTATATCAGCAAAAACGACAGCCTGTTCCGGCTTATCTTTTGCTAAAATACGGGTCAACGATATTATTCTGCGCAGAACGTCTGGGAAAGGAGGCGCATAACAATGGGAATATTTTTAAACAGCAGCATACCATATGCCGTATACAAAGAAATCACGCTAGACCCCTATTTTGTAGACAAATCCAGCCTGATTGACGGCTTAATCCCCGCACTCGGAAGAAGAGACCGATACATCTGCATCACAAGGCCCAGGCGTTTTGGAAAAACAGTTATGGCAGCGATGATCGCCGCGTTTTTCGGCACAGCAAAATCAGATACGGAAGGTTCTCTCTTTGACCATCTAAAAATCGCAGAATCAAAATCATACGCCGCTCATTTGCACAAATATCCCGTCATCTATATCGATTTCAGCCGCACGCCGGAAACATGCAGCAGTTATTTGTCCTATATTTCGCGCATTATATCCGGGTTAAAGGAAGATTTGCAAAATGAATTTCCGACACTGTCTGTAACCCCCGCAAAGTCTCTGTGGGACATGATGCAGTTTATTTACGAAAAAACAAAACAAAGATTTATTTTCGTCCTGGATGAATGGGACGCAGTATTTCATATGCCCTTTCTTTCAAAAAAAGACCAGCAAGAATACCTGCTTTTTTTGAAAAATCTGTTAAAGGACCAGGTTTATGCCCAACTTGTCTATATGACTGGCATACTGCCGATTGCCAAATATTCCAGCGGTTCACAGCTCAATATGTTTGTGGAATATGATATGGCAGGCTCTGAAAAATTCTGCGAATCTTTTGGCTTTTTAAATGAGGAAGTCGACCAGTTGTACCAGACATACCTGCATACGGCATCACTTAAAAAGCTCACAAGAAAAGACCTGAAAGACTGGTACGACGGCTATCATACGGCTACCGGAAAAAGGCTGTATAATCCCCGTTCTGTCGTGCTTGCACTGACAGACAACCAACTGCGCAGCTATTGGACCAGTGCTGGGCCTTATGATGAGATCTTTTATTATATCCGCAATAACATTGATTCCGTCAGAGACGACCTGGTGCTGTTGACATCTGGAGAACATGTCAGCGCCAAAATTGGACAGTTTGCCGCAGTTTCCATGGATTTGGAGACACGAGAGCAGATTTATTCCGCTATGGTCGTTTATGGGCTTTTGACTTATGAGGACGGTGAAGTATTTATCCCAAATAAGGAGCTGATGGATAAATATAACGAGCTTCTCTTATCATGGCGATAAAAATTGGCATCAGCTATCAGAAACAGTCCAAGGAACATCATTGCAAAATCGAGGTCCTTCGTGAACTACAGGCTTAGAATGTAGCAAAAATTATGTGTCACAAAGCCAATGCTGCGTTGTCTAATTAATCAGGAGGGAAAAATCTATGAATAAAAAGACAAACAAAGAATTACAGGCTCTTGTTGACCAAGCCACAGCCGGGGATAAGGAAGCTCTTGAAACGCTTGTTGCAGGCGTGCAGGACATCGTATTTAATCTATCCCTGCGGATGCTGGGCACCTTTGCGGACGCAGAGGATACCACGCAGGACATCCTGCTGAAAATGGTCACGCATCTTTCTTCTTTTCGCGGCGACAGCTCCTTTACCACCTGGGTGTACCGGATTGCCTTAAATCATCTGAAAAATTACAAAAAGCATCTGTTCGCCCGCTGTCCGTTAAGCTTTGAATATTACGGAGCCGACATCGCAAATGGAAATATACAGGACGTACCGGATTTGACGCAGAACGTAGAAAAAGGCCTGTTAGCAGAAGAACTGAAAATGTCCTGTACCAATGTGATGTTGCAGTGCCTGGATGTAGAAAGCAGGTGCATCTTTATCCTGGGCACGATGTTTCATATTGACAGCCGCATTGCCGGGGATCTCTTAGATATAACCCCAGAGGCATATCGCCAGCGCCTTTCCCGCATACGCAAAAAAATGGCTGACTTTTTGGGACAGTACTGCGGAGAATATGGCAGCGGCAGGTGCAAATGCAAAGACAGAGTAAATTATGCGATACAAAACCATCGGATCAGCCCGCTGCACTTAGATTATACCGCCGCTGTGGAAATCCCACTTGCAGACATCATCGATGTAAAAAACGCGATGGAAGATATCGACGATTTCGCACAGGACTTTTCATTCTGCAAGCCTTACCAGTCTCCCGAACGCACCAAGCGCCTGATACGGGAATTTTTAGCTTCCATGCAGCTTTCCATCATCCAGAGAACATAAAGGAGAGAACCGATGTCAAATACACAAATCATTATGGATTACTTATCCGCATTGAGCGCCAACAACAACCGTGAATGGTATCATGCAAACAAGGACGATTATAAACAAGCAAACGCCGCATTTGAACAATTATTGCAGACATTGATCCTGGAAATCGGAACATTTGACAGCAGCATCTTACATAACAATCCGAAAGGCCTTACGTTTAAGCTCGTCAGGGACACCCGGTTCAGCCATGACAAATCGCCTTACAACCCTGCGATGCGCGCCCATATTGGGCAGAAAGGAAAGCTGCCTGTACCTGTTGGCTATTATCTTATGATAAAGCCTGGCGGCGAGTCCTTTTTCGGCGGCGGATTGTTTGCGGATATGTTTAAGGACGCAACTAAAATGGTCAGGGATTATATTGCCGGCAATGGAAAGGAATGGGAACGCATTATCCATGAGCCGGATTTTGAAGCTTGTTTCACGGTAAAAGGGACGGCTTTAAAAAATGCTCCTGCGGGTTATGAGAAAGAACATCCGCAGGTGGAATATTTGAAATTTAAGAGCTGGTATGTAGAATACCCGTTAACAGATGAGGAAGTAAGAGATACGGAGGTTTTTGTGACGAAAGCGGTGGAGGTTTTTCATGTTATGAAGCCTTTTAATGATTACTTAAATAAGGGGCTTGCGGGCTTTCAGATGCCGGTTAGATAGCTGGGTGTTTTTTTGTGGTGGGGGACGCTGGAGGAAGGGGAGCGGGGCTGGCTTTCTGTTCCGATTCCAAAATGTA
>CAMUPC010000347.1 GCA_947090545.1 uncultured Eubacterium sp.
AAAAACTTTTTAAACATTTTTCATTTTACCCATTGACATTTCTTAGCTGGACTTTATTTCTGGAATAACCCCCGCTATACTGCCTGGATCAATCCAGCGTATATCGGGATCTTTTCCTGATTCTGGTATTATAGCATCAGAAGGAATCCATTTGCAGCAGCCCGGCACAAATCGCACTTTTTTCGGTATTATTTGAGATTTCTTAAAAAATAAGCAAGCACATCCCCAAGCACCGTTACCAGCCTGTGCAGCACACCGAGGACGACAATCGTGTCCCTGCCCGTTACAGGCGAAAGCAAAAGCGTAAGCGCCATCTCCCGCACGCCGATCCCGCCTGGCGCGCCCGGTATCACAAACCCAAGCACCCAGGCGATCATATACGCCGCAATGATCCGCAATGCCTCGCGTAGATTCGGCTGTCCTCCCAGATACCAATAAAATGCGGCAAGGATCGCCCCTAACAAAAATAAAACTGCCGCATAAATCCAAAAGCACCGCAGAAACGTCCTGCAAAACCGTAGGAACCAGCCCGTTCCATCCTGCCCGCCCTCACGCAGCGCTAGAAAGCCGTCCTGCCTGCGCCTGGCACGCCGCAGCGTATACACGCCAGCCGCGATGCAGACAGCCGCGGCAGGCACAATGATCCAGACAATCCCGCTCTTTGCAAACGGCAGGCTGCGCATAACGGCACGCCATACGATAGGAAAGTCAGCGAAATCCAGGCACGCCCCCAGCAAAAAAGCGGCGAACACAAGGCTTACGATTTCACAGGCGCTTGCCGATGCGACCTGCTTGTGCGACAGGTTCAGCTTTGCGGCAAACAGGTTGCGTTCCACATAGTGCATCACATTGCCCGGCAGGTATTTTCCGATATTCGCCTTTGCATAGACACGCAGCGCTTCCCTGCGCGCGCACCGCCTTCCTGCAAAATATTCCAGCCACAGGCACCAGGCGAGCGCGGATAAAAATACGGTCACTGTTTTTAAGAAAACCCCTGCCGCGGCAACAAGCACAAAGGCGCGCCAGTCTGTAACCGCCAGGCAGTCAAAATCCATACGAAAAAGTGCCGCCAAAACAAAAATCATGGACAACGCACTGACTGCATTCCCCATGATTTTGATCCCTTTTTTGATTCCCGCTGTTTTTTTCATCTCCAAACCGCCGTCCTCCCCTGCACAGGCTCTTCGTTACACATCCTGCGCAGATTCTTTTTTTATGTTCACGCCGTCATAGTCCATCCTGCGCACATGGTACTGCACATCCTCCAGAATCTTGCGGTTGGACGCGATAATATCCGCTAAAAGCCCCACGATCACCGTCTGAAACCCGAGCAGCAGCAGTACCGCCGCCAGAATCAGCGACTGAATATGCCCGCTGCCGACGCCGTGAAAATAAAATACCAGAAACCGCACGCCGACGGCTGTCCCGCATAAAAAAATCAAGCTCCCCAGCGTTACAAAAAATTTAAACGGCTTATACAGCAGCAGCACATGCCCGATCGTAAAGACCGACTTTTTAATATAACCCATCATACTGTTCATCAGCCTGGACGGGCGGATCTCCCCGTTCGTACGCACAGAAACCGCATCCATCGCAAGCCGCATCCTGCCCGCCTGGATAATCGTCTCCAGCGTATACGTATACTCATTTGTCACATTCAGCCGCATCGCGGCTTCTCTGCTGTAAGCGCGGAAGCCGCTCGGCGCGTCGGGAATATCTGTCCTGCTCGCCTGGCGTACGATAAAGCTGCCCAAATGCTGGAGCTTTTTTTTCAGCGGCGAAAAATCTTCGATCGCATCGATTGGGCGCGCTCCGATCACAATATCCGATCTGCCTTCCAGGATCGGGCGGACAAGCTTTGCAATATCCGCGCCCTCATACTGGTTATCCGCATCCGTATTGACGATAATATCCGCTCCATTGCGCAGGCAGGCATCCAGCCCCGCCATAAACCCTTTTGCCAGCCCTCTGTTCGAGCGGAAGCTGACGATATAATCAACGCCCCATCTTCTTGCCACGTCCACTGTCTTGTCAAAGCTTCCATCGTTAATAACCAGATATTCGATCCTGTCAATCCCGTCGATGCTCTTTGGCAGCGCATTCAACGCCGTTTCCAGCGTCTGTGCTTCATTAAAGCACGGAATCTGAATGATCAGCTTCATAAACCGCCTCTTGTCCGTCAGCTATTTAATAACAGGTAGACACAGCCGTATACCCCTGCGTCATTGCCAAGCTGCGCCAGCGCGAAGTCCGCGTTTCTACAGGACTGGAATGCCCGCTCTATGTAATATTTGCGGATCACCTCGGTAATGACCGTGCCTGCCTTGGACACGCCGCCGCCGATAACGAACACTTCCGGGTCTACGATACATGCCGCGTTTGCAAGCGCGGTTCCAAGAACCTTTCCCATCTTTTCCAGCACTTCCAGCGCCAGCTCATCCCCCGCTTTTGCCGCATCGACAACCGCCTTTGCAGAAAGCTTTTCTGCGCCGCGCAGGGAGCTGTCACGCCCGTCCGCCGCCAATGCCCGGTTTGCCAGGCGCACGATCCCGGTTGCGGAAGCATACTGCTCCACACAGCCGCATTTGCCGCAGCCGCACTTTTCCTCTTCCGTCTCATCTGCAAATACATGCCCGATCTCGCCGCCCGCGCCATTGGAACCGTTGATGATTTTTCCATCTATAATAATGCCGCCGCCAACGCCCGTCCCAAGCGTAATCATAATGACATTTTTATAGCCCTTGCCGCCGCCCTGCCACATCTCACCGAGCGCCGCGACATTGGCATCGTTTCCGACCCTGACCTTAAGCCCTGTCTTTTCGCCAAGCTCCTTAGCTACGTCCACGCGTCCCCAGCCGAGATTGACACAGCACACAACAACCGAATCCTGCACCACAGGGCCCGGGACGCCGATGCCGATGCCCTCGACCTCTTCCTTGGAAATACCGTCTGAAACCAGCCTGCCTTCGATCACTGCGGCAACGTCGTCTAAGATGGAGCTGCCGTGGTTTTCGGTATTGGTTGGAATCTCCCATTTATCCAACATATGGCCTGTCATTTCAAACAGGCTCATTTTGATCGTGGTGCCGCCGATATCTACGCCGAATCCATATTTTTTCATAATTGTGTTCTCCTTTTACCGAATTTTCGACTCATTTGTCCTTTTCATTTAGTATAGGAGAATTTTGGTGCTGTGTCAATGTAAAATGCTTTCTTTGCGTGGAAACGCGGGGGATGGGAAGCAGGGGGTTTTTTTGCAGGGGGGGACGCTGGGAGAGGGGATTGGCACGCCCTGGCTGCGTCCGTTCCAGAAGGCTAAGT
>CAMUPC010000348.1 GCA_947090545.1 uncultured Eubacterium sp.
TTCGGTTATCGAATCAAATACAGCGTTTAGCCGTTTATCGACCGACAGCCTGCTGCTTTTGGATGAAGGCTGTCGCTGTACAGCAGCTTTCTGTGCGCTGCGTGCATTTTTTTGCGATGGGTTTGCTGACCTCTTTGCCATTGACTACCCCTCACTTTCGGGAATACGCTTCCCTTTGGCTTTCAGCCCCTCGGCCAGAAGTTCCGTAAGCGCCTTTGCCATTGACACCCGGTTTTCCCATGCCCAGTCGGTCACGCTGTTATAAATATTTACCGGAACCCTGGCCGAAAAGCACTTGACCTCCAGCCCTGGCTCCTGCCGTTCCCTTACTGCTCTTGTTTCCATAGTTTATGCCTCCTTGTTGTCTGTTGAAAAAAGTTCTCGCTTTTTCTCCAGTCTATGTTATAATGTAATTGGTTTGTTTTATTTTAATGTTACTGTGGTTTGCAAACATTAGCAATTTTTGCTTTTCTTTGCCTAGTGATTGTTTCCTTGGGCGCACCAATAATCCGGAAGTTATCAAATCAGAAAGGAGATGCCCCATGCTTGATATCGAAACCGCCAAAACACTAAAGAAAAATGTTTTGGAAAAACTGAATTTAACCAGTATTCCTGGCCAGCCAGGAACCAATGCTCTGGCAGAACAGTTTGCAGAAATCGCTGCCCAGATTTCGGTTCTGACCTTGCTAGAATACGAAAAACTATTACAAGATCAGGAATCGTAAGCATTTTCTTCTGCGCCAGACAGTGTTTTTTTGAGTGCATCGCTTATTTCCCCGGCTATGCAATCGGCACTTGGAATGGACTTTTCAAGCGTATCCAGCCTTTTCTCAATATTCTGGATACGTATTTCTACACTTTCAGCCATAACACACCTCCTTTCTGTGGTTGTGTTGGTGCTGTTTGTTTTATGTTACTGTTGTATTGGTTTGTTGGTGTTATATTATCACGAAAAATCGTTGAAGTCAATTTGTTACAACGAAATTTCGTTGATTTAGTTCTTTTTCACAAAAGGTGGATTATTTTTATGTACAATATGCACAAAACTAAAGATCGCATAAAAGATTTATGCAAATCCAAAAACATAAAAATGGAAACATTGCTCACTGACTGCGGTTTAGGTATAAATGCAATTAGGCAAATTAATGAAAAAAAAGGAATGGGTTCTTATAGTCTCGCCCGCATTGCCGATTACCTTAGTTGCTCCGTGGATTATCTGCTCGGACGCACAGACGAACCCTCTACAATTTCTAATGTTATAGGCGGTAACGTAACTGGCGGGGCGGTTGTACAGGGTTATCATAACAGCAATGTTACTGTCAACAGCAGCGAACGAAAACTTACGGATGAAGAAATCGAACTTCTGCGTCTGTTCAACTCTCTTGACGTCAAGCGGCGCATAAAGCTACTTGATTATGGCTTTGCACTGGAAGATGAGTCTGTGTCTAAAAAAACTAGCGCAGAGAAATAATACATGTGTATTCCTGATATCAAAATGTATATAATATAATTAGATTCGAAAAGAACAGGAGGAACAAAAATGTTTACAGCTAATCCAATTAATATAAGCATCGAATCCAGAACGCGCATTCTCAAAGGCGAACCCATGCTTGATAATACCCAAGAACTTGTAATCATTTCCAAACGAGATTATCTGGAAATGGAAAAGGCAAAAAACAATGCTGAGTATCTGGCGAAACTGGATAAAAGCCGGGCACAATTCGAACGTGGTGAAACAATTTCCTTTACTATGGATGAATTAGAAGCAATGGAAGCAGAAGACTGGAAGCCAACTCAAAAAGTGCTGGATTTTTTAGAAAGGACGCGACATGAATGAACTTACTTTTTCTGATGAAGGCTTCTCTGATTATGGGTACTGGCAAATGCGGGATAAAAAAATATTAAATAAAATAAATACCCTACTAAAAGATATCCAGCGCAATGGTCCCATGAAAGGAATCGGAAAACCAGAACCACTGCGGCATCAGAATGGATATTCCAGACGGATTGATGCCGCCAACCGCCTTGTGTATGAAATTGATGAACTGCAAAATATTCGCGTTTTGTCTTGTAAAGGGCATTATAATGATTAGGAGGTATTTTATGGCTGTTTTAGAATCTGTAAAGCGAAGCGCTAGGCTGGCAGGCTCCTGTCAGGAATGGATTCCGATTGTTAGAGAAAATCTATCCGTACAGGGTTTCAAAAATATTCAGACAGATGTGTCCAATCTTCGTTTGACTGCAGATTATATCGATTCTGGAATCATGGGCATGATCTCCATCTGTCTTTCTCAATCTACGTCTTTCACGGGAACTAATGTGTCTGTTGTGGCAACAGCCAGTTTGGGCAACACATCTGCACTGGATGAAAGAGGTGCAGATACATGAAAAAAAGAGATAAAATTATCATCGCCGTCTCCCTTTCTTTTATTGCTGTACTATTTATCCTGGCTGCACCATGGCTTCTTGTGCTTATAATTCCAGGTGCTATTGGAATTGGATATGGTATCATTAGCGATAGGCTCAAACAGTCAAAATCCACACCTCAAGATTGCATTGATTCCGAAACAGCGTCTGCAAATGTAAATATTAACATCCAGGTTAATGACTCTGCTTATTTGGTTGCAGCTGCTTCTGCTCATGCTTTAGAAGCTCGCGGTGACATGGAGAAGCTGAACTTGCTTGAACAGCAGCTTCCAGCGTTTCGCTCATTTGTCAGTTCCTGCATGGAACGGGATGGTGAATTGCCGCCTTTTGTTCCTGTCCGTGATACTTTGCCAGAATTATATATGCGCTATGGAATGTGGGAAAAAGCTGAGGGTGTCATCCATCTCTGCACTATGAATAGTGCTTACGGTTATACCGAATACAGGAACGAACACGACCACACCGGGCATTGGGTTTCAAAGCCAGAACAAGGAGAAGAAGCGTTAAAGTCTATGCACTTACGCCGCACTGCAGCAGAATCCACTCTTACATACCTATCAAATAATCCCGGAACATTACAGAGTAAAATTTACAGAGTTCCCATACTTGCATCTGTAGATCATGATTCTTTGGTATGGTTTTGTAAAAATTCCCACCAAATACGTAAAGAAAAAGACGGAAAATCTAACCGCCTGTTTATAGCAAGTGAGGTGTCGCTATGAAACGTGCTGCGCTATACATCCGCGTGTCAACACTGGAACAGGCACAGGAGGGTTATTCTATCGGGGCGCAAAAAGAACGGCTCTGCGCCTTTTGCAAAGCGCACGACTGGAGTGTTGCAGATTTTTACATAGACGGAGGTTATTCCGGCTCTAATCTGG
>CAMUPC010000349.1 GCA_947090545.1 uncultured Eubacterium sp.
CTTCTGGAACGGACGCAGCCAGGGCGTGCCCATCCCCTCTCCCAGCGTCCCTCCCGCAAAAACCACCTCCCTCTGCCCCCATCATTTTACCAAATCTCCAACTGCCCCTTCACCATCTTTACCGTCCTCCTATACACCCCATAAATCACTCCTCCAATCACCCCAAGAATCCCCAGGCATACAACCAGCGCAATCATCTCATAAGACGTCACCTTCCCATCATTTGCATACAACAACCCAGCAAACACCAAATACATCATCCCCATACCAACCCACGCCGGCATCCGAAATACCTGGCTGCACTGGCTGCGTACCTCTTTGGACAAAAACGCCGAGGACGCTCCCAGCTTTCGCAGATCCTCAAACAGATAACGGTTATTCAAGGCGATCGTCTGGCAGCGGGTTGAGCAAATAATAAGCGCTGTCGTCAGGCACACAATAAAAATAAACAAAAACATCATATACAAGACTCCCATAGTCCGCAGATGGTCATTCATCAGCAGAATGCGGAAGCTCGGACGGTACATCCAGCCATTCTGAAACGCCAAAACATCCCGCTCTTCATAGCTGATCATCGCATCCAGATCTGACGAATCCATCCAGTAAGCTTCTCCCTGCTGCTCGGCAAGCAGCTTTCTTACCCTGTCATAATCTTCTATATGCTCGCAGCTTTCATCAAAGCAGTCTACAAACAAGTTGTAAAGCCGTTTTGCAAATGCATAGGAATCCTCTCCGTCCACGTTAAACAGTACTGCACGCCCCATCCATTCATCCGTAAGCCCCTGTGCCATTTTTGCATAATCTGCATTGTCCAGCACGATCCACCCTCTGCTGCTTACGAATAGATCATAATGTGCATATCCGGCAAACGCAGTCTCCATATGCTCTCCCGTTACGATATTGGCAAGATCCTTTGATGTCGTCAGTACCCCAACGCTTGCTTCCTTTTCATCCGTCACAAACAGATACGTTCCCGGCGATACATCCTCGCTCTGCCCGGTCAGCAGGTTGTACGTATCCTCGGAGAGTACCCTGACCTCCTCGTTCTGCGGCTTGTATTCTATATGAAACCGATTGTCTCCGTCCTCGACCTCATCCATTCCCCCGGATGCCAAGGAAATATATTCTCCCTCTGTCCAGTCCTTTAACGACAGTCCATAGTCCTGTGCAAGCTTTTTTACCTCCTCTTGTGAAAACACATCCTGGTCAAGACGATAATGGTAAAAATAGTCATACGGATAAGACGTATATCCAAGCAGGCTGGAAATACTCCCGGCAGGGATATAAAAAACCGCAAACGAAGCGCCTGCCAGCAAAAGCGTAATTACTAACAGGTTGTTCACCGTCTGCTTTGCCGAAAGCTTCACCATCCCGCGCGTAATCACATTTTGATACGAGTGTTTTTTTCCGCTTCTCCAGCCGTACACAACCGTATGGAGCATGATCAGATACAGTCCCGGAAAGACCGGCAGATAAAACAGGCTGATCCAGGACGGGCTGTACATGCTGAACCATGTTTCCCATAAAGACGGCGCGCAGTAGCCCATCACGGCGCCTGCCGCCACGAGCACCACTCCCGCATAGCCGCACCAGCGTCCAAGTTCTTTGACTGGCTCATTCAGATGCTCCTCCCGAATCACCTCGATAATATTTGTCCTCTGCAAATACCGCCAGGCACACAGACACGCGATCCCAACAACAAGCATGAAAAACGCCGCCGAAACAAGCAGGCACCGGGCGTCCAGAACCAAAGCCATCTGTGAGCTGTCCACCAGCATCAGCCGAAACAGCCCCCACAGCAGCCACACAAACGGAAATCCCGCCAGGATACCCGCAGCCGCGGAAACGCTGCTTAACAGCAAAACTTCGCGCATCATACCTGGCATCAGCCGCCTCCTTGAAGCCCCAAGCGCCATCAGCACGCCGATCTGCCTGGATTTGTGGCGAAAAAACAGCCCTGCCGCATAGACCGTAAATACCACGCATCCCACCAGCGTCAGCACAAAAATCATATACATCTGCTTTCTGCTGTCCCCGCCTTTGGGAAATACGCCCTGCACCGTCTGTGACATCATCAGCGCCGAGTACGCGGAAATAATCATCAGTGCGATAAAATTACTGAACAGATACAGGCCCGCCTGTTTCCGGCTCGCCTTTTGCAGCTTCTGCTCCATTCCCTTCATTGTAAACAACTGTGTCATTGTCATTCCTCCATACTTTTTTACTCACTGCAAAACTGTATCGCAGTTCTCCTGCCCTTCCTTTTTACTCACTCATCTCCCGGATCACTCTAAGCAGATCTTCCTGCATCTCTTCCCTGCTTCCTTTCTTTTCAAGCTGCCGGTAGATCATCCCGTCCTTAAGCAAAATTACCCGGTCGCAGAATGACGCCGCAAAGCTGTCATGCGTCACCATAAAAATCGTCGCCTTCATCTGATCTTTTGCTTCCAAAAACGTCTCGATCACCGCACGGGAAGATTTGGAATCCAGGTTTCCGGTCGGCTCGTCGGCAAGAATCACCATCGGATTGTTGATCATGCTGCGCGCAACGGCGGCACGCTGCTTTTCCCCGCCGGATACTTCTGCCGGATACTTTTCTAAAATATGCGCGATTCCAAACAGCTTCGCCAGCTTTTCGGCAAACTGCACCGCATCCTGCTCGACTTTTCCCTGAATAATACGGGGAATCAGTATATTTTCAAGGATCGTAAGCCCGTCCAGCAGCATAAAATCCTGAAACACAAATCCCAGCTTCGTATTGCGTATCCCCGCCAACCGTTCCTCCTTCTGCCCCGCCAGCCTCGTTCCGCCTACCGTAATGCTGCCTTTGTCAAAAGGGATGTAACAGGAGATACAGTTTAAAAGTGTCGTCTTGCCGGAGCCTGAAGGCCCCATGACAGCCGTAAATTCCCCCTGTGCAACATGCAGGCTGATACCGTTTAACACCTGGTATTTGTTTTTGCCTGCTTCGTATGATTTGTAAAGATCTTTTACATATAACATATCGTTCCCGCCTTTCCTTGAACATCGCTGTTTATCATCTGGGAAAAGCATAGCATAAAAAAGCGGCAGCAGTTTTTGGGATGTCATCTATGGCTTTTGAAATGTCATTTTTAACGGATGCCTGCGGGATTTGTAAAGTTTGCACTGGATTTTGGTAAAGTTTGTTGTATATTAAACAGCAGGATATTCTTCGTTTTTCCATATAAATATCTTGCATCTACTTTCGGCAGCGAAGTGTTGCATTTTTTGAGAAAAGGACGCTGGAGGAAGGGGCGCGGGGCTGGCTTCCTGTTCCGG
>CAMUPC010000350.1 GCA_947090545.1 uncultured Eubacterium sp.
TAACCTTCTGGAACGGACGCCGCCAGGAAGTGCCAATCCCCTCTCCCGGCGTCCTTGTATGAATAAGGATATTTTTCATAAAATAAGCTTTACATTTTATTTTCCATGTACTATGATATCTTTGTAAGATCAATCGCGCAAATTAAGACAGTTTTCGCAATGAGACATAGAAAATCTTTTTACAAAGGGGACTATTACTATGAACCAGCTAAAAACATTACGAAAAAACCGCAATATATCTCAGGCAGATATCGCCAGCCAACTTGGGATCAAACCGGCTGCTGTCTCCAAATATGAAACTGGCAGAGTTCCATTGTCCGAAGATTCTATTGAAAAGCTATGCCGGATACTGCATGTTTCAGCAGATGAACTGTTAGGAATCTCCACGCCTTCCACCGCTTCAAGCGGCACCTCTATTGCCTCCAAGGTAATGGGGCAGATTTACCCGGCATCCGTCTCAATCGAAGATTATTTATGCGCACTGTTAAATACAATTGCAAAGCAGAAAAAGCAAATGGACCAGACCATCCGCAACCTGCACTCCTGCGGCATCCCTACTGCCACGATTGCGCGGGTAACGGCGATCCATGAAGAAGAAATCGTAAAGCTGTTAAGCTAACAGCTCCATCATTTCTTTGATCCGCTGCTCGTAGCTATGCAGACTCTTTACCTTTTCATGCCCGTTTGCCGCGATTTCCCGCCGCTCCTTCTCATGTTCCAAATAGTACGAGGCCTTCTGCACCAGCTCCCTCTTATTTTCAAATATCACAAGGTCTTGATCCAATTCAAAATAAAGCTCCAGCTCCGGCTGGTAATTCGTCATTAAAAATCCTCCCGCTCCAAGCACATCCCACACTCTGAGAGGAATCCCTGACTTAATATTCGGTATCGTAAAATTCAAATTAATCCGGCTGCCGCGAAACACCTTG
The DNA here is from genome assembly GCA_947090545.1 of uncultured Eubacterium sp. Lineage (GTDB taxonomy): Bacteria > Bacillota > Clostridia > Lachnospirales > Lachnospiraceae > Eubacterium_J. The sequence goes on from CAMUPC010000350.1 coordinate 930, forward strand.
GGCATCTGCGTCCAGTAATCCACCGACCCGCGGTAATCCACTCTAAGCAGGTCTTTCGTATTGCTGTTGGTATAGATCGAAACCGGATGCTTTTTAACCAGCTCCAGTAAATAACTGTACCTTTGTTCTTTCGCCACTTTCAGCCCAAGGACTGTCGTCGCAAAAATAAGGCGCAGATCCGAAAAAGAACGCTCCGTTTTTTCCAGCCGGTAATATTGCTGTAGCTGCTGGCAGATCTCATCCGTCAGCAGCGCGTCAATCAGGTTCCCGCCGCTAATATTCATCTGCGTCTCAATCGCACAGTCAAAATACCCGCGAAGATACTCCGGCAGTGTCGGCACTAGTTTATCATACGTATTCCGCTCATACAAGCTGCCTACAAACGAAATTTCATTCTCATATAATTTCAAATCATCTGCATCGCTTAATATGTGATCGATGCGCCTGGCATCAACTGCCAACGGCAGATGCCAGATCTTCTCCACTCCCAACGCCCGAAAAAAAACATAGCTGCTCTTGTCAAACAAAAAGATATAATTACATTCATTATACACCGACTCATGATACATACTAATTAACGGACTGTCACAAGACCAGGACACATACGGAATGCCAAACTGCTCACAGGTATCCGAAATCACTCCAAAATAGTTAATTGTAAACACAAAATCATAATCTTTTTCATGCAGCAGCCTAAGCAAGCGTGCCGAAAACTCCGCATCCTCATCATACGAAGGAAGATGCTGCTCAATCATGTCCGCCTGAAACCCCATCGATAAAAAAGTTTGGTAAACATCCAGGTAATTATATGCTTTCCATTTATAGATAAGTATCCGCCTGTATTTCACATCCATTGTCTACGTCCTCCCTATCTTTGTCAAACCACATATCTAACAAATGCACATCATAAAGCCTGTGCTGCCACCTGTGCTTCTTATAAGCCGCTTGATATCCAAGATCTGCAATCCTCTGCGCTTCCAGCGGATTCGCAAGCAAACGCTTAACCGTCTCCACAAGCCCTCCCATATCTTTTAAAGAAAACAGCTCCAGCTCCTGCCCGCTTGTAAAATGCTCCTTTAAATAAGCAGACGTATCGCTTACAACTGCCGCACCCGCAAGCATCCCGTTAAAAATCCGGTCATGCGCCCCACGCTTAAACCAAGTCATCGTATTCAGCACAATTTTGCTCTGCTGCATAAGCTCTAAAATTTTACGCGGCGGAATCTCTCCTCCATAAATCAGGTTCGGATGTTCCCATTCACACCTGTCCCATCCCGTCCCAAACACCGTAACCATGATTCCGCTTTCCACAAGCACACGAACCATCTGCTCACGATAAAACGACACTGCAAAAGCATCCACAAAACGTAGCTGCGCAACAATCTCACCAAGCCTCTTATTGTTAAACTCAAAATTCATATCCTGCAAACAATGTTCTATCACTAGCTCTGTAGTGTGATCTGGCTCCTGAATCAGCTTTTCCAAAGCATTTTTGACAAGTGAAAATGCATCAAAATCCACAATCCTGCCAAGATCAGGTATCAGCCCCTCCGCAGCATAACGCGACAAACCACCGGCATATAATACATCTATTTTCCGCTCCTGAATCGGTAAATAGGGAAAATCAAGCTGTATTCCCGCATGTGGAAAAAATACTGCTTTTTTGATATTCGGAAAAAATCGGTTTACATACTCGACGTGGTTCTCATCCATACAAAGCAGCACCATCTGTTCCGGCGCCTGCTCCAAGGCTTCTTTATAATGAAACGGATGATCCATCAGTATATTATAAAATGGCACCGCATATCGGTCCCATAGATTCTTGCCATCGGAAAGCTCAAGGTGCATACCGATATTATTAAATGAAATCACTGCTGTTACAGGTTCGAGCAGAAATGCTCTAAGCCGCACCAGCTCCTCATCTATATGTGCTGCATCCAGTACAAGGCATTCATGTCCGTGCTGTGTATAGATGCTTACAAATTCATCCGTATACAGATCAAGTGTATCGATCAGTCCTTTAAAAAATAGATATCGCTTTTTCATCTTGTTCTCCTGCTCTGTTACTATAATGGCAACGCTTTCTGGTATGCTGTGCAATTAATAAGAAGTATAAATGATCATAGGTGTATTTTCAACAATTTGTTTTAGAAACTGCAAATTTGTGGGAGGAAATCTGTTGCAGGATATACTTATGAACAATTGAATCTATGTTGGTCAAGTGCTGCGGTTTTTGCAGGAGGGACGCTGGGAGAGGGGATGGGCACGCCCTGGCTGCGTCCGTTCCAGAAGGTTAAGAATCCCTAAGCATCCTGCGTTTACGCTGA
>CAMUPC010000351.1 GCA_947090545.1 uncultured Eubacterium sp.
GCAGGATGCTTAGGGCTCCTTACATTTTGGAATCGGAACAGGAAGCCAGCCCCGCACCCCTTCCTCCAGCGTCCTATCACACCCCCCCCCTAAATCCAACCAGCTACAACTCCACTTAACCCAGTTTAAACAATACAAAAAAACAGCAAAAAGGAGAACAATCATGGTAAAAAAACAAATCTATTCGATCGTAAACTACAACGAAGCAGTACAAGTCATGGACGCAGGCGCCGACCATATCGGGCTTGTTCCCATGCAGTCCGGCGGCGTTCCAGCACACCGTGTACCTTATGACGTCGTTGACAAGATCTTTGAAGAAGCGAAAAAAAGAGGCGTCAAAGCAGTCGCAATTATGCTGAATAAAGACCCGGAGGAGATCTTTTTTATCGTAAAGAGAATCAAGCCGGATATCGTGCATATCGCAGGCATGGATTTTACCGCTGACCAGGCGTTTGCAGACCGTCTGCATAAAGAATGCCCAGGCGTTGAGCTGATGCAGGCGATTTTGGTGGATGGGCCGGGAGCCATCGACCGTGCGAAGGAATATGCCAAATTCTGTGACTATCTGTTAACAGATACCGGGCTTGCAAAGGATACGGGAATTGGCGCAAGCGGCATGACGCATGACTGGGCGATCGATGTAGCGATTGTACAGGCGGTGAATGTTCCGGTTATTATTGCGGGCGGCTTGGGGCCGGATAATGTGGAGGAGTGCATTCGTACGATCAAGCCGTTTGGTGTGGATTCCTTATCTAAGACTGCATTTAAGTTTAATGACGGCGTCATCGAAAAAAATATTCCTGCGGTAAGGGAATTTTGTGAACGTGCCGACAAAGTGTCGAAAGAATTAGGGCTATAATCTGGAGGTAGTATGGTAAACTATAAATTTGAACAAAAAGCAAAGGTAGCTGTGACAGAACAACTGGACCAGGCGCTTTTGGAGACGTTGCAGAGCAACCGCTGGTCTGCGCCGATGGTTGTGATCGACCAGTTTTTATTATCCAGCGATTTGATCAAAAAAGTACTGGATGTTTTAGAACAGGCAGGCATCGGTGCTGTGATTTATGATAAAATTATCCCGGAACCGCCGATGGAGTTAATCGATCAGGGCGCGCAGATTTTTGCCGAAAAAAAATGCGACTGTGTCGTGGCAATCGGCGGCGGCAGCGTGATTGATGCGGCAAGAGGGATCAACATTGTAAGGACTTGCGGCGGCAGGATCAAAGACTATATTTACGAGAAACAGGTATCGTCCCGCTGCTACGGCTTGATTGCAGTTCCGACCACTTCCGGCACCGGAAGCGAGCTTTCCAATGCGCTCGTTGTAACGGATGTCGAAAAACAGGAAAAATTAGCGGTACTGGCAGACGAGGCGGTCAGTGAATATGTGATCTTAGACCCGAACCTTCCAAAATCCATGCCTCTTGGCTTAACTATCCAGACGGGGCTGGATGTATTTTCCCATGCATTTGAGGCATATACATCCACGCTTTCAACACCAGTGGTAGATGCCATCTGCGAAAAGATCATGTTTTTAGTTGTCAAATATCTGCCGAAAGCCGTACAGGACGGAAATGACCTGGAAGCAAGACAGCGGATGATGATTGCGGCAGCGCTTGGCGGCTGGGTAATCAACAACGGCGGCACGCACCTGGCGCATTCGATCGGGCATATCGTCGGCGCAAAGTACCATATCCCGCACGGCATGGCATGTGCCTACGCACTTCCGGGCGTGATGTACCATACGGCGCTTGTGAAGCCGAAAAAAGTCCGGGAGGTCGGCAATATTTTAGAGCTTGGGTTATCAGAGGATCTTACGGAGGATGAGATTGGAAAAGCCGTTTCTGAAGGGTTTTTAGCGTTTCGTGACAAGGTGCTTGGGTTAAGGAGCTTTGAGGAGCTTAAGCTTGACAAAGAAAAGCTACAGGAGCTGACGGATACGGTGATTCATGAGCGGTTTGCGCAGAATACGCCGTTTGCGCTTACGAAGGACGTAGTTTGTGAAATATTAAAAAATTATGGCTGATCGTACCAGCTACTATTAAATAAGGAAGAAACAAGAGGGATCGCTGCATAGTTTATGGAGCCGTCCCTCTTTCCCTGCTGTTTGTTTTCGTCCTTTTTATATTCCCGATAATTAGCGTTTGCTGTCCTCAATCCGAAATTTTGCCGAGAGCGTATAAGCCTCGTTTGCTCCTTCCGCCTCTAATTCCCGAAACTCTTTGACAATCCGGTAAGTGCCAGGCTTTAAAGCCCCATAGATCGTTTTCCAGTCCGCACGCCATTTTACCAGAGAATCTTTGTCAGCAAGCAGCCCGATCGAGTTGAAAGCAACGTCTGTCGTCTGGCTGTATGGGACGGCGCGCCATTCTTTTGTCCCCGCGATTTTCTTTTCCAGCAAAAATTCTTCTCCAAAGAGCACGCTTTTATCCCCCGTATTTTGAATCGAAAGTATGGCGGAAGTAGCCGTATAAGACTTGACCTTCATCGTTACGCCGTCTAAATTGTTTTCATTGCAGGCAAAAATATGCCACGTATCATCGATCAGCACTTCCAGGCGGCGGCTGCGGGTGCCGAGCTGGAAGCTGTAGCCTTTTCCGAAATTGGATTGCAGCTCCTTTTTCGGGATTTTGCCGGCGGCAACTGTTTTTGTGATTTTCCCGTCCATCACTCCGCATCTGCCGGCGGTAGAGATCTCCCCGGTATCGATGTACAGGCGGTTTTTGTAAACGAGCATACGTGGCTGCTTTTTTTGCTTTTGGAGCATGTCTTTTTGCAGAGGCAGCCCGCAGGCGTTTGTCTGGATTGCCATTGCTGTATTGGATTTTGGGTGGTTTTGCTGTATGGATAGATTGGAGTTGGGGCTTAAGCTGGAGGATGAAAGTGCGGCAGTTGTTATTGTGGCGGCTGTAAGTAGTGCTGTGAGATGTTTTTTCATAAATGGGTGTGCCTCCTTTTTTTGTTATATAGATATAGTGTCAGATTTTGGCGGGGGTGTTGCAGGGGATTTCTTTTTAGTGCAAATTTTATCTGGTGTTACATTTTTTGGCGGAAAGGACGCTGGGAGAGGGGATTGGCACGCCCTGGCTGCGTCCGTTCCAGAAGGTTAAGAATCCCTAAGCATCCTGCGGGAAGCTGTGGCACTGTCCGGGCGCGGCACCTAGTTCGCCCTGGCGTTCCGCCAGCAGCTAAAGGTGCC
>CAMUPC010000352.1 GCA_947090545.1 uncultured Eubacterium sp.
GCAGGATGCTTAGGGCTCCTTACATTTTGGAATCGGAACAGGAAGCAAGCCCCGCGCCCCTTCCTCCAGCGTCCCCCTATTCAAAAAACCGCGCATAATGGAAATAATTATCCACCTGTACTTCTATACATGGAAAAATAATATCAAAAAATCCAACATATATATTGACAATACATACTATACAATATATAATATACAAAACATAACAATATATAAAAATGTATAGGAAAGGAGAAAGCCATGATCTATCCATTAAATCCAGCCCTAATGGAACTGCTTGTACTCGCCATGATCTGCCAAAAGGACAGCTACGGATACCAGATCAGCCAGCAGATGAAAGCAGTATCAAACCTAAAGGATTCCACGCTGTACCCGGTATTGCGCAGGCTGGCAGAAAATCACTGCGTTACGATTTATGACCAGCAGTTTCAGGGCAGGAATCGAAAATATTACCGTATTACTGAGACAGGAAAGCAGCAGAAGGAATTTTTAGAACAGGAATGGAAGGAGCACGTCAAGGCAATTCTGGAAATCCTGGAAAACAGCGATCCAGCAAAAGATCAGGAAAACCTAGTCAGCAGCGATCCAGTAAAAGATCAGGAAAACCTAGTCAGCAGCGATCCAGCAAAAGGGCAGGAAAATCCAGTCAACAGCGATTCAGTAAAAGAGCAGGAAAACCCAGTCAGCAGCGATGTAGTGCAGGAACAGGAAATTATGGGAGACAGCGATGCTCCAGAAGGGGGAAACAATGAATAGACAGGAATACATGAAACAATTAAAGCACTGCCTGCGGCGTCTTTCAAAAGAAGATTTTGAACATGCTGTGGAGTATTATGAAGAATATTTTGCAGATGCAGGAGCGGAAAATGAAGCAAAGGCGATCGAGGACCTTGGCAGTCCGCAGGAGGCTGCTGACCAGATTATCCGTGATATGGCGCTTTCTTATTCTAAGGAACCAGTCAGGGATGTCCGCAGCGGGATCAATGCCATATGGGTGGCGCTGCTTGCGCTGTTTGCGGTGCCGATTGCGGTGCCGCTGCTGCTTGCAGGAGGAATCCTGGTGATGTCTGCGCTGGTTGTTGTATGGAGTTTTTTACTGGCGCTGCTTTTGATGGCAGCGTGTGTGGTAATTGTAGGGCCGGTTACGATCCTTGCGGCATTTACCGTATTGTTTAAAAGTGTCCCGGTATTTTTATGCTGTATCGGGATGGGGCTGATGTCCATAGGAATCGGCGCAGCGCTGATGTACGTATCCTGGGCGCTTTGCAAAAAATTTATGGGATGGACGCTGCGCAGGCTGGCAGGGATAATTCAAGGCAGAAAGGCAGGAAAACAACATGCGTAAAAAAAGATTTTTAACGATATGCGCGGCATTGACAGGCATAGGGCTGGTGCTTGCAGGCGCAGGCGCTGCAATGGGAGGAGCTGTGCACGGCATACGCCTGGATACAGGCGGGCTGCATGTGTATGCGCCCAAGATCGACGAAGCAAATGGAGAGAACCATTATGAGAGCAAGGAGGAGCAGATCGAAGCATTTGACAGTATTTCAGCTTCGGTGCAGTATGCGGATCTTCGTATCGAACCGTCAGAGTCAGATTCCTATATGCTTTCTTACTGTCTGTACGGAAACCGCAGGCTCTCTGTCAAGAGAGAAGGCAGCAGGCTGGTACTGGAACAGGAAGCATATTCGCCAGCAGGATACAGTGGCGTAAATGTAGCGTGGTTTTTAATTGGAAGCAGCGGGGAAGGCGACAGCAGGCAGCCGCAGGAAGAATATATCACGCTGCGCGTGCCAAAAGATGCAAAACTGTCTGATGTAGAACTTGTCGCAGAAGAAGGAAATATTTTCTGTGAGCATGTACAGGCAGAGCGTATCCAAGCCGGCGCGCAGTATGGAGACATCAGCCTATCCGGTATACAGGCACAGGAGATTTTGACAGAGACAGAGACGGGCAGGCTGCAAATGGAGCATGTGCAGGCAAAAAACTGTAAGGTCGAAAACCAGTATGGGGATGTTGTACTGGATGATGTTAAGCTTGCAGAGGATATAAAAGTACAGACAGAAGAAGGCAATGTCAGGCTGCAAGATACGCAGGCGCGTACATTTGTGCTGGAGAGCGATTATGGAAATATCGAGAGCAGGCAGTCAGTATTTGAAAATCTCCAGATGTCAGTCGAAAGCGGCAACTGCCATATAGAGGAGTCATCATTTGACAACTGCGATATCCGTGCAGAATATGGCAACGTAGAACTGGAGCTGGAAAAAGAATTAGATGAATATGGCTATGAGCTGTCAGCAGAATACGGGCATATCAAAATCGGAGATCAGAAAATGGGAGAGACATATTCTTCATTAGATCATAATTCCAAGAAGATGATTCGTGTAAACTGCGAATCTGGAACTATCTGGGTGCATTAAATCACATCTGAAAATACAGCAGCGGATCAGCAGCACAATTTTCGTTAGATCCGCTGCCAGCATGTTAATCACCAGGCAAACCATGCATCTGTCGGACACGATCTTTTTCATGTTTCATCACCTGGCGCACAAGATCCTGCCCAAAAGAATCCAATGCTTTAAAATCATCCAGGAAAGAAAGCTCCTCCTGAGAGATGTTAGGTTCTGCAATTTCAGATGCAGCAATCTTATTTTGCAAAATCTTATTTTGCAAAACTTCGTCCTGAACCCCTTCATCCCTGCCATATACAGTAGAAGGCGGCAGGGAACCGCCAGATTCGCCGCTCTGGTAGATTTTGCACAGTGCGACGAATACATCCGCATTTGGCATACTAATGCCGCTCTCATATCCATAAAGCGTCTTGGAGGCAATATCAATACCGTACTGTTTAAGCTGCATGGAAGCCTGTTTGACCGATAAACGAGACGATTTCCTCAGTTGCTTTAAAATAGATGCAATTGTGCTGTTCATGTGCAGTGCTCCTTTTTACATGCTATAATAACATGAAATGCTACAGATGTAAATGACATAGCAAATCAAAATCCAAATCAAAAGAAACACAAGAACTTTCTTTTGCAGAACATACGAAAACCAGCCGGGAGAGGGGATTGGCACGCCCTGGCTGCGGCTTTGGAAGAAGGTTTAGAAGCCCTTAGCATCCTGCCCTATAACGCAGGGGCGAAGCCAAGCGGCACCTTTAGCTGCTGGCTGTAAGCCAGG
>CAMUPC010000353.1 GCA_947090545.1 uncultured Eubacterium sp.
ATTTTGGAACCGGAACAGGAAGCCAGCCCCGCTCCCCTTCCTCCAGCGTCCCTATCCCGCAAAAACAAAAAATATCACATTTCTAACCCATACCACTGAATTTTCCACGCACCATCCTGCCTGACAACATCAACACTCAAATACAAAAACTGATCCGGCATATAGCTGTCTTTAAATTCCAGCGAAACATGATACACATCCGCAGGCTCTTGAAGCGACTCTACCCCCTTTAGATTAAGATCACTAACCGTCCCGCTGCCAAGATCTGCATTGATGCCGGAATATATCTCGATATCCCCGAAAAAAGAATCTGCAAGGTATTTTGGAATACCTTCCGTGTCGCCATTAAAATAACATTCTGAAAAATCAGCTACCATCTCCTGGATTTCCCGCTCGTCCCTGCTGCTTTCTGTCTGGCTGCTGCCCGCTGCTTGCCCGCTGCTTTCTGTCTGGCTGCTGCCCACTGCTTGCCCGCTGTTTCCTGTCTGGCTGCTGCCCGTTGCTTGCCTGCTGTTTCCTGTCTGGCTGCTGCCCGCTGCTTCTGATACCGCAAAGGTGTCTGCGATTGCTGCAAGCTCTCTCCCAAAGCCTTCTTCTGCTTCTGTTGGATAGCAGTAATAGACGCACCAAAGCTTATGTTCCCCTGATGCTGTGGATTCTTTTGGCTGCGCCCAGGTAAGGATGCCGCCTTCCTGCTTTAAAAACAGCCCTTCCTGCTTGGTATAGCCATCGTCTGTAAGCAGTTGTGTCAACTGGTTTATGTTTGTTTCATGATAGCTGAAAACCCAGATGCTTACCTGCTTGTTTCTTATGGATGTCCATTGGTCTGTGCCAGCCTGTACCCACTCACCTTCGGGCAGATAAAAAGAAAATCCATTGCCGGCGGCAAGATATGCCGGCTTTTGTTCCTCGATGCCTTCTTTTGTTACAGTCATCACGGCACGCCCGCTGGTATTTTGTCTGGCAGCCTTGCCGTCAGAGCTTTCCGGGATATCTTCTGCTTTGTTTTCCAAGCTGCGCTTCCAATAAACGTCTGTGCCGTGCCAGTCCATGAGAATGTAATCCGACTCGCCTTGTTCGCTGTATGTCAGGGCAAGCAGTTCCTTTTCCTGGCTGTACCCTTCATACGGTGTGATTTCCACAGTTACGTTTCCGCTTTTTTCCTCACATTGCCCGGTTCCTCCATTGCCGGTTCCGATATAATAGCTGAATTCTCCGTTATCTGCAATGACCATTTGTGATCCGTAGGAGATACCTGTCCCCCAGGCTGACAGATCTTCCATCTGCGCAGCGTCCATCTGCCAGACGCCTGCTATTTTTGCAAAAATCTCCTGCGTGCTTTCCTGTCCGTTAGATTTGGAATTGGAAACAGAACATCCTACAGCCTGGCTGACACAGGCGGTCAGTACAAAGATACTTATAAACAGGAGTATCCCGTTTTTTTTGTTGGATTTGATCAGGATATTGCGAAAACGTTTTTTCATCACTCTGGCACCTCCGTAAAACTGGGTAGACAATACGGTTTTCTTTGTACACTGCTTATGGATTGTAGAAAACAGCGTTTCGGTATAAGCCTTGCGCACTTCGCTTTTGGCTCCCTCTATAACTCTCTCATCGCAGGAGAGCTCCATGTCCACGACAGCTTCCCGCACCATAACCCAGACCAGCGGATGAAACCAATGGACGGCGTTCGCTGTCATAAAAAGAAGCTTTGCCCAGACATCCTTACGTTTAAAATGGATCAGCTCGTGCTTTAAAATAAAATACAAATCCATCTCACTGTATGCCTCATCCGGCAGAACCAGCACCGGATGAAAAAACCCGATCACCATAGGGCTTGCGGCTTCTGAGGAATACCTGGCAGGTACTGGACGGCGGATATGCAGCAGCGTTTTTAACGCTTCTAGCTGCTTACAAATGGCGGCGCTATTTGAAGCTTCCCAAACAGAAACGCTGTTTTTTAATAGCTTTCTTTTATAATGTAAATAGCTGACAAAGTGTACGAACAAAAAAATCACACTGCCTGCCATCCACACTGCGGCAGCAAGATCCAAAAACGTCACAGGCGCTTTTCCTTCCTCCTTTTGCTCCGCAATCGGCGCCGTCATCTGCTGTGGAATATCAATTACAATCCTCCCAGACAGTACGGTTTGATTCTCTGGCTCCTGCCTGCTGTCCGCCGCCTGTTCACTGTACAGCCTTTGTACCGTACCAGCAAGCATCCCCACTGTCTCAAATGGAAACACCAGCCACAGCGCAAGAAAGACCCAGATCCGGTAACGCCACCTCGCGCCATAGCGCTTATTGCAAAGCGGCGTTAACAGCAGCAGAAAAAGTACAACAGCACCCGCTGATAAAGAGATTCTCAATACAGATAAAAATACATTGGTCATAGCTCATCCTCCAGGCTGTCCAGATATTCACGCAGCTCCCTTAACTCTGATGCCTTGATTTCCTTGCTGCTGTACAGAGTGGCAACCATATTTTGCAGCGAGCTGTGATACAGCTTATCCAAAAATCTCCTGCTCTCCTTCGTCCGGTAGGCATTTTCTGAAATGACTGGGCTGTACAGGTTGCTCCCTGTGGAACGGTCACAGCTTAAAAATCCTTTTTCTGTCAGGCGTGACAGGGACGTCATCAGAGTGGAAAGCTTCCACTGCCTGAGCCCATGCAATTGCTGTAAGATATAGTTGGATGTAACAGCGCCTTCACTGCTCCAGATTACCTGCATAATCTCAAGCTCGGCTTCTCCTAGTTTTTTTATGGTACGGTTCATAGGGTAATTCCTCCTTTTATACGTTTGTATAATTCATGATACGCTTGTATAATTGATTTGTCAAGTTTTTTCGTACAGTGTTGGATTTTTGTGGATATGGGGGGACGCCGGGAGATGGGATGGGCACGCCCGGGCTGCGTCCGTTCCAGAAGGTTAAGAAGCCCTAGGCATCCTGCGGTTACGCTGTGGCACCGTCCGGGCGCGGCACCTAGTTCGCCCTGGCGTTCCGCCAGCAGCTAAAGGTGCCGCTTGGCTTCGCCCCTGCTTTTGTCCAGCAGGATGCCAAGGGCTTCTAAACCTTCTTCCAAAGCCGCAGCCCGGGCGTGCCCATCCCCTCTCCCGGCTGGTTATCCAAG
>CAMUPC010000354.1 GCA_947090545.1 uncultured Eubacterium sp.
CCGGAACAGGAAGCAAGCCCCGCGCCCCTTCCTCCAGCGTCCTTTTCTCAAAAAACGCAGCACTTGACCAAAACCTCTGCCATTTTGATTCATTCACGTTAGCATATCCCATGCTGAAAAAATTGACCACCCCTCCAAACAAATATAGGATATATTCCTTTGATCTGTTCATGCATTTATTCTAGGTATCCAAATCTTTGATCTTGTAGGAATTTCCCGTCTATGCTAAAATAGCAGTACCTACAGAAAACCAGGCACAGAAAGCTTATGAAAATACAAAATTCAGATAAAGGAGGCGCGCAACGGAATGCAGACACAAAATCATTCAGAAGAGCCAAGCCGCAGCAATAGTTTTCGTCTCAGAGATCTGCCTGCACTGATCAAATCCATTTTTTTCCTTATTATTTTATTTCTTTTTGCTTTTGTCCTATGGCGTTATTTTACTGACAGCAGCAAGAAAGATCAGGAAATAAGACTGACAGAGACTTCTTCCAAACTGGAAAAGGTATTGAAAATCAGTGAGCTTTCTACTTATCAGGTCACATTTAACGGCGTGGCGAATGTCTCGGGTGCTGACAATCAGCTCCTGTATCATGTGGCGTATCATGCAAAAGTACGTATCGGGCTTGATATGGAACAAATATCGGTGTCGGTAAAAGATGCCGCACCTGGCAGCAATCCCGGGGATTCGGATAAAAAGAAGAAAATCATTGTCACCCTCCCGCCAGTGGAGATCGCGGACGTAGAGGTCGATCCTGGCTCGCTCGATTATATCTTTCTTGACAAGAGCGCAAATACGCCGGATGTATCGATTACATCCCTTCCGGCATGTAAAAAGGACGCCGAAGCAGACTGTAGCTCCAATCAAATGCTGTTTGAGCTGGCGCGCGACAACGCGGTCAATACGGTAGAAGCGCTGATGCGTCCGTTTTTAACACAAAATAAAGATTATGAACTGGAGATATCGCTATGAAAAGGAAAGTCTTGCTAAGTATTGTGCTCTCACTGCTGCTATGTATCCCTGTCACTGGCTGCGGTACGCAAAAAGATGCTGCCAAAACACAGCAGGCATCCGAAGGACTGGAGCTTAGCCAGATGCAGTCTGTCTGCGAGCTTGCTACTTTAGAATGCTATTATCATAATACCGCAAAATCCACCTCCAGCAAACCCATCCTGTTCTGGAATACGAGCAAAAAGCTGTGGGTCGAATATTCAGGCATTGTAAAAATAGGAATTGACATCAGCAGGCTTGCTATGGACGTTAAGGACAATATCGTTACAATTGCGCTGCCGGATGCAAAGATCCTAAGCTGCAAGGTCGACGAAACCTCTTTGTCAAAAGACACTTTTTATTTCGAGAGCAAGGGGCTTGGAGCCGAAAAAGTTAACGCCGAGGATCAAAGCCAGGCATTTGCGGAAGCACAGGCGAATATGCTGGAGGAAGCGCAAAAGGATGATACGCTGCTGTTTCAGGCTAAGGAACGCGCCAAGACGCTGTTGTTGAATTATGTGAAAAATATTGGAGATGCTGTTGGTGTTGATTATGAGGTTCGCTGGGAAACGGTAGAAGCTGTAGATTGAGTTTTTTTGGTAAAGGGGGACGCCAAAGGATGGCAAAGGATGGGGAGCAAGTCTTGCTGCCTGTCCCGATTCCAGAGGCAATGAGCCCTAACCATTCTGCGTTTACACTATAATTGCGTCCAGGCGCGGCACCTAGCTCGCCCTGCCTTCCGCCAACACCACACCATTCCGAGCTGTAGCTTTTGCTTTGCTTTTTGAAAAAGCAAAGGGCGGCAAAATGTGTTCTTTTAGATATGATTGCCCCCGCCGCCCCAACTTCGGAATATCCAATTCCTGCAAATCACGCGATATGGTTCTTTTTGATATTTTTGAACTCTTTTCCAAATGTTGACTATTTATATAGTATCTCACTGTTTTCCGATATCCAAATTTTACTATAAACATCCCATTAAATATTTATAAACTTTTTATAAGCAAAAAACACTGCTCCCAGTGTCCCTATTATTGCTCATCTGGTATAAATTCCAGAATATCATTGGGTTTGCAATTTAGAATATTACAAAGACGTTCTAATGTATAGACGGTAATTCCTTTATTGTGTTTCAGATTGTTTATTGTCCGTGGATTTATGCCATGTATCTCAATGAGTGTATAAGTAGTAATTCCTTGCTTTTCCATGGTATCCCAAAGCGGCTTGTAACTAACCATTTTATCACCTCTCCATAAAATTATTATGGATTGCAAAGTTTTACTTGCATATACTTACAAATGTATCTATACTGAAATATGTATCTATATATTCAGTCTGAAAGGAGAAAAACCACATGAGAAAATTTGACATTATGGAACAACTACTAAATCCTTTTGTAGTTGACCGATTAGCAGACATTTACACAAAAGATGAAGAATATCAAAACCGATTAAAAGAGGAAGATTTGATTTACCAGAAATTACTAGACAAATTAACAGATGAACAAGCAGAAGAATTGGAGCAATACTTTGTAGCCACCACAAAAACAGCGGCAAGAAAAGAAACGCTGACATATACACAGGGCATGAAAGACTTACTTGCTTTATTAAAGTCTTTATCTTAATTTCTGCTGAACAAAAAGAACATAATCAAGGGTATTAATAGAAGTGCATTATCAATACCCCAGTCACCATTATCTTTAATGATACCGTCCGCTGTATAAAGGAGCTTTTACAGCATTAAAGCGTATTGATGATTGAGAAAATCAAGAGCTAAAATAAAATGATAAAACAGATAATTTATGAAACACTTTGAAAACATAAGAAAACTGCAAATCTGCGGCGTCTTTAAAAGCTATCCGTGAATAGCAGGTATGTATATCCTAAAAACAGAGAGACGTGAAGAAGCAGAAGATATTTGCAAATCAGAACCACAGGTTATGGAAGAATACGCAACCTATAAATTAGTCAGCTTACAGATTGCAAACCGGGAAAATAATTATTTGCTGTAATTGAGTCAAGGAATAACACTAGAGTAAATAAAATCCGGCTCACATGAACTCTTGCTTGTAACACTTGCGATAACCAGCCGGGAGAGGGGATTGGCACGCCCTGGCTGCGGCTTTGGAAGAAGGTTT
>CAMUPC010000355.1 GCA_947090545.1 uncultured Eubacterium sp.
GCTGGCGGAACGCCAGGGCGAACTAGGTGCCGCGCCCGGACGGTGCCTCAGCGTACCGCAGGATGCTTAGGGCTCCTTACATTTTGGAATCGGAACCGAAAGCCAGCCCCGCTCCCCTTCCTCCAGCGTCCTCCCACCCAACACTAATATTATTTCATATATAAATATGCGGCTCCAAAATCATAATCCTCCCCTGCTCCATAATCATCTGGTTATCCACATAAATATCCGCATTATGCGCCACCAAGTCAAAATGCCCAACCGCATCCTGCACTCCACCCAAGGCAATATTCCTTCCAAATCCAATATGAAACGTGCCATAAGCAGACTCGTCCTCAATATAGCAGCAGCCCCGGCAGTGTGAATACGTATTCAGCCCAATACCAAATTCCGAAGCATGGAGCATCCGCTCATCCTGAAAGCGTCCTAAATATTCCCGCAGCTTTCTGCCGCTTCGATTGTTTTCAATAAACGTAATCCTGCCGTTATGCAGACGGATTTCCACCGGGCTGTCGACCATGCCGATATATCCCATCGATCCGTCCAGGATTAATGTCCCTTCTGTAGCGTTTTCCACAATCGATACATAGGCCTCCACGCTTGCTGAAGAAAGCCCTCTCCCGTCCCTGCAACAGCCGTTAAAAAACCCGGCGCGGCGTCCCTTCATGCTTAGATGCAGGTCGGTTCCGAGAGATGTTTGAATATCGATCCTGCTTGCTGACTGATAATAATCAAGCATCGCCGCCGCCATAATCTTGCTTTTTGCTGTATCTACACGCAAAAACTCATACGTCAGCATCGAATTTCCGTCATTGGTACTAAGCGGCAGGGAGAGAAAGCGCTTTCTGCGGGATACCGCACGTTTCACTGCCTTTGTTGTAATCAGGGAATATTCTGCCGCACCGATAATGGCGTCATATGCGTCAAACGCATCCTCCCGTTCATTGAAATACGTACCTACATACATAGACAGCTCATCCAGCACCAAAAGCTCCACATGGCTGCTGATCTTTTGTGCCGCATTCAAAAGCGCCTGCATCTCCGCCTGATAGCGCCTGCTGGAAACAATCAGCAGGCGTTCTCTGCCGCGCAGCCGTACCCAGTCACGAACAATGATTTCTGCGCCCTTTTGTATATTCATGATTTTATTTAAGCATTATCATCATAATAATCTGTACAATAATCATAACAACTGCAATCGGCACCTGGTTTTTAATTACGCCGAACTGTTTTTTCATGTCCAAAAGCGCCACCGGGACGGTATTAAAGTTCGCAGCCATTGGCGTACAAAGCGTGCCGCAGAAGCCGCATGTCAGGGCAAGCATACCGATCACAACTGGATTCGCGCCATAAGCAAGCACAAACGGCGCTCCGATGCCTACGGTCATTACGGTAATTGCCGCAAATGCATTTCCCATAATCATCGTAAACAGCATCATTCCAAGCGCATAGACAATAATTCCGATATTGACATTGCCTGCCGGAATAATCCGTTCGACGAGGGATGCCACCACATCTCCTACGCCCGCGGCAGTAAACACCGCGCCAAGGCACGCTAAAAGCATCGGCAGCATCGACAGCGGCCCTACCGTAGAAAGCATCCGCTCCGAATCGTTCAGCAGCGTCATCGGCGTATTTTTCCTGTTGAATGCGAGCAGAAATCCTGCTGCTACAAACACACCGATCGCAACGCCGTTTAATGCACTAAAGCCAAGTATATTTGTGGTCAGCGCCGCTCCTACGGCAAACACACCAATACTTAAGGCAGGAATAAATATTTTCATACCGATTGCCTCATATGCCTTCTGCGTATCTGCTTTGGAAGGGGCGTCGGTCTTTCCTTTTTTTACCTTATGTAAAATCGCAGGCACACACATCACAAGGACAAGCGCCCCGCTAAGACTCGCCGGCAGCCAGCGTCCAAACGCCAGCAGGATACCCAGCACAAACCAGAAGGCAAACGTACCGATCCGGCTTGGGTTTTCTTTATCTCTTAAATTCTTTACTGCGGTATACACAACCATCAGCCCGATAAACAGATAAATAATCTCCATCAGTTTATTGCTCATTGTAACCTCAGGATCGAAAAAAAAGCTCATATTAGCTCCTCCTAATCATATTTTTTCAGCATTCGCTTATCTTTTAGATAGTAAAAAATAATCGTAATCACAGTAGCAGTGATGCAGACCGGGATCTCGACAGCAGCCAGGGAGCCAAGCTCCACCTCATATCCAAGCCCCGCAAGCGTATTTTGTACTAAAATCGCGCCGGAGCCGCCGACAAACAGCACCTGGCCGAAAAACCAGGTCACATTTTCCATTCCGGCAGCCATGCCTTTTAATTCTTCCAAATGGTCCTCCCGCGGCTTTTTGCCCTGCGCCGTAATCGCACCCTCTGCCATCGGCATAATGACCGGACGCACAAACCCTGCAACGCCGCCAAATCCAACGTTAAACGCTGCAAACACTGCACGCATCACGCCGTAGATGCCAATCACCAGCCCGGAAGTCGCGCCCTTGAACTTTCCGATCAGCGCAGCCGCAGCCTCCCTAAGCCCATTGCGCTCCAGCGTCCCGGTCACAAACATAATAATAATAAAAATAGCCATGCTCCGGTTCGCGATAAAATTGCTGCCAAGTGTTTCCAGCAGCTCGACAGGGCTAAGCCCGCCTACGATTGCAGTGACCAGTGCAGCCGCTACAATAATAAGAATCGAATCCAGCTTTAATGCAAAGCCTACAATTACGATTACGATTCCCAAAAGCTTTAAATACTCCATACCTGTGTCCACCTTTCTGTCCGTTTCTTTGTATTTTTATTTTCAGGTACATGTGAAAGCTGCTGCAAAACAGCTTTGTATGCAGCCAAAAATATCGGATGGAATGTTATGATTGTTTCTTTTTTATGTGGTTCCGTGATTTTATACAAAACGATATATAAATAATAATTGAAAACTGGCAGAATGTCAAGATTTTATCAATTGAAGGTCAGGATAAACGTATGTGTGTGGGGGGTGTGCATACGAGGACGCTGGGAGAGGGGATTGGCACGCCCTGGCTGTGTCCGTTCCAGAAGGTTAAGAAGCGCTAAGCATCCTGCGGTTACGCTGTGGCACC
>CAMUPC010000356.1 GCA_947090545.1 uncultured Eubacterium sp.
GCCACAGCGTAACCGCAGGATGCTTAGGGATTCTTAACCTTCTGGAACGGACGCATCCAGGGCGTGCCCATCCCCTCTCCCAGCGTCCCCCACCCGCAAAACCTACAACACACAACCTTAAAAGTACACCCCAAAATCACCCAATTAAAACGAGGAAAAACCAATGATCAATCTACAAGACTTTAAATACACAGACACCCGCCAAGTATTCACATTAGACGACCAAACCGCAGCCGGCGGCGTCCCCCTGCTAAAGTTCCGTCTTTTCAACCAGTTTGAGTGGATCAGCCACGGAATCACAACCCGTGCCGGCGGCGTCAGCCAGGGCATTTTTTCACAGTTAAATCTAAGCTATACAAGAGGGGACGACAAGGCTGCCGTAGATGAGAACTTTCATCGTACGGCAACTTCTCTTCATGCAGAGGTTTCGGATTTTGTGCTGACGGACCAGACACATACGGCAAACGTCAGGGCTGTAACGCGGTTAGACCGCGGAAAAGGAATTGTGCGGGAGAGGGATGCGAAGGATATTGACGGGTTGGTTACCAACGAGCCTGGAGTGGTGCTGTCTGCGTTTTTTGCGGATTGCGTGCCGTTATTTTTTATTGACCCGGTGCACCGTGCTGTTGGTGTCAGCCATTCGGGATGGCGGGGGACGGTTGCGCGCATGGGGCGTGAGACGATCCGTGTGATGCGTGAAGCTTACGGCAGTGTGCCGGACGAGATGTACTGCGCAGTTGCGCCGTCGATCTGCCAGGCCTGCTATGAGGTCAGTGAGGATGTTGCGGAGCAGTTTTTGGAGCAGTTTCAAGGGGCGGGAACACAGCTTTGTGCCCCGAACGCTTTCGGGAAATACCAGTTGAATTTGTGGAAAGCAAATGAGCTGGTGCTGCTGGAGGCGGGCATACGAAGGGAGCATCTTGCGGTGACGAATCTTTGTACGTGCTGCAATCCGAAGCTTTTGTTTTCGCACCGTGCCAGCCATGGAAAGAGAGGGAATTTCGGGGCGTTTATTAAAATTAAGGAAGAAAAAGGATAAGTAGCGTACAGGGGTATGGAGCGAATCCTGCAAATAGGAACGGCGAGTGGAAATGAGAACGATAAACAGCATTGCGTTTTATAATGGGAGTAAAGAAGAACTGCTTCCTGGTTATGAGAATGATTTTCCTTATATTGCGTCAAGGGCGGCGCTGGATGAATATATTGGGGGCTGTGTGCCGTGGCATTGGCACAAGCCGGTGGAGCTTTTTTATATCGAAAGCGGCGGTATGGTATATGAAACGCCGGGAGGCACATCCTTTTTCCCGGCTGGAAGCGGCGGCATGGTAAATTCCAATGTGCTCCATATGACAAAGGCAGGGCCGCAGACAGAGAAAACAATCCAACTGCTCCATATTTTTGATCCTTCACTGATCGCCGGGGAACAGGGAAGCAGGATTGAGAAAAAATATATTACGCCGGTTGTAGCTGCACCTCAGATTGAGATGATTGCTCTTTTTCCGGGGAATGCGGCAGAAGAAAACATATTGAAGCGGATTGTGGAAGCGTTTCGTTTTTCCGATGACGAATTTGGGTATGAAATAAAGCTGCGTCAAGCCCTGTCGGAAATATGGATTATGCTTTTGGAACAATGCCGCCCTTTGCTGGAGAAAAAAGCAGGGACCGGTAAAAATAACGACAAAATAAAGCTGATGATGGCATACGTTCATGAGCATTACCAGGAGAGAATCTCTGTCTCGCAGCTTGCGGCATCAGCCTATCTAAGTGAAAGGGAATGCTTTCGGGTGTTCCACGACTGCCTGCATACGACGCCCGTAGAATATCTAAAAGCTTACCGTGTGCAGGCTGCCTGCCGGATGCTGGCAAGAGGGACAGAATCGATAACTGAGATCAGCCATGCCTGCGGTTTGGGGAGCAGCAGCTATTTTGGAAAAGTATTTCGGGAATACGCACGCTGCACCCCATCGGAATATCGGAAGAAATGGCAGGATTGTGAGATAAACAGGCATAAATAAGATATTTTTTTAGCTTTAACTGCATTATTATAATACCTGTAACGATGAAAGTTTTACAGGAGGTGGTTAAAGTGATGAAACTGACAATTCTGAACTTAAACAATTTTTTAGAAACGGTCAATGCCTGTACGGGCAAAGTGAACATGCTTTGCCAGGATGGTAAAAGGGTGGACATCAACAAAGAAGAAGCGGTGCAGGACGGTTTGCGGCGGCAGTACCAGCAAAATAAAAACTGCTTGCAGGTTGTTTTGGAAATACCGAATCCTAAGGACTACATGAGCATTGTTTCCTATTATGCGGGGGATTGTTAAATGAGCAGTCAATACGACATACATGCCGCAAAGGAAGCACCCGCACCTGGTTTGATCAGGGAATGGGATTTTTTAGAAACGGCGGACAGCGATACGTTAAGGCAAATTGCGCGTGCGAGGGAGCTGACGCGGCAGTATTTTGATTCAGATTATGCGGATATCGAAAAGAGGACGGCCATTCTTAAGGAGCTGCTTGGAGGTATGGGCGAAAATGTAGCAATCGACACGCCGTTTCATTGTGATTATGGAAAAAATATTTTTTTAGGAAATGATGTGGTGATCAATATGAACTGTACTTTTGTAGATAATAAGCCGATCAGGATTGGCGATAGGGTTTTGATTGCGTCAAATGTACAGATTTATACATCTTCACACCCGGTTTTGCCGCAAGAGCGGCTTGTGCCGGATTGGAAAAAAGAATGCCGGACAACGTTCTTTCGGACATATGCGCGCCCGGTTGTGATTGAGGATCGTGTTTGGATCGGAGGAGGAAGTATTCTGCTGCCGGGGGTTACGATCGGAGAAAACAGCGTGATCGGCGCTGGGAGCGTGGTGAATCGCTCGATTCCGCCAAATTGTGTTGCGGTGGGGAATCCATGCAGAGTGATTCGGCAGTTTGGTTCTGATTGCTTAGAAGGGTGATTTGGTCAAGTGTTGTATTTTTGTGCATACACGGACGCTGGGAGAGGGGATTGGCACGCTCTGGCGGCGTCCGTTCCAGAAGGTTAAGAAACCCTAAGCATCCTGCGGTTACGCTGAGGCACCGGACGGGCGCGGCACCTAGTTCG
>CAMUPC010000357.1 GCA_947090545.1 uncultured Eubacterium sp.
AACATTTTTCCATAGTCACAGGAAGCAAGCCCCGCGCCCCTTCCTCCGGCTGGTTTTCGCAAAAGATCTACGTCCCTTTCTCCGGCTGGTTTTCGCATAAGATCTACGCCCTTCTTCCGGCTGGTTTTCGCATAAGATCTACATCCCTTCCTCTGGCTGGTTTTCGCATAAGATCCATGCTCTTTCCCCGGCTGGTTTTCACATAAGACCCACGCCCTTCCTCCGACTGGTTTTCGCAAGCTCCAAATAAGTGATGCTCACGACTCGTTCGCCAGTGAGTTGGTTCATAGTAGCTTATTTAGCCGAAAATTTTCTACGTCACAGGAAGGAAGCCCCGCCCCCTTCCTCTGGCTGGTTTTCGCAAGCTCCAAATAAGTGATGGCTCAAGCCTCGTTCGCCAGTGAGTTGGCTCATAATAGCTTATCCAGACAAAAATAAGAGTGCCATTCAGCCGATTGACTGCTCCACTATCCAAAAAATAAAATCACCAGCAAGAAATAACCATGCCCCGTACAGATGAGCCGTTTTTTGCAGAACCCTGGAAAACCAGCCGGGAGAGGGGGTTGGCACGCCCTGGCTGCGGCCTTGGAAGAAGGTTTAGAAGTCCTTGGCATCCTGCCCGATAACACAGGGGCGAAGCCAAGCGGCACCTTTAGCTGCTGGCGGAACGCCAGGGCGAACTAGGTGCCGCGCCCGGACGGTGCCTCAGCGTAAACGCAGGATGCCTAGGACTTCTTAACCTTCTGGAACGGACGCAGCCAGGGCGTGCCAACCCCCTCTCCCGGCGTCCCTCCAACCGCAAAAACCCACCACTTTGACAAGCCTGTTACTATCCCAATTCTCCCACGCATCAGAAAAAGGACTGCCCCTACGACAGCCCTTCTATTTTATTTAAAGCCTCCTTTTATATCTCATTTGCAGCATGATACCCACTGCGCACCGCTTCCGCAATACCCGCCGTCTTTTCTCCGCTGCAATCTCCCGCGAACAACACCGGAACCGTAATCCCTTCGGTAGAAAATGGGATCTTTCTGGAGCCGACTGTCATCACAACATAGTCGCATGGAATCGTGAGCTCCTCTTCGGTCTGTGTATGGACAGCCTGTATGCCTTCCGGGGTAATCGCCGTCACTTTTGTATTTGTATATTTTGCAACGCCATGCTCCTTAAAGTCCTTCTCAATTATCGGAAGGATCGTAGAAGATTCTCCGGCTGCGATCTTGTCCAACATCTCTACAATCGAAACGGAGCAGCCCTGTTCCAGCAGGTATTCTGCTGTTTCTGTGCCGACTAACCCGCCGCCGATTACGGCACAGCGCCCGGATACTTTCGTTTTTCCAGCAAGGATATCCCATGCCGATACGACGTTTGCAGCTTCCGCGCCTGGTACTGGCGGGATTACGTTATATGCTCCGACAGCCGCGATCACTGTGTCTGCCTTGTTTAGTTCTTCTTTTGACGGCTCCTTGCCAAGCTTTAGCGTCACGCCGAGTGCCGGAAGTATTTTTTCATAGTATTCCACCGCGCGCAGGATTTCTGCTTTTCTTGGTGGTACAGCGGCAATCAGGATCTGTCCGCCCATTTTTTCTGCTTTGTCGTAAACGGTCACGGTATAGCCGCGCTTTGCTGCTACTCTTGCTGCTTCCAGCCCGGCGATTCCAGCGCCGACGACCGCTATCTGTTTCTTTCCGCTGCCTGGCAGGATCGAAACCGTAGCTTCGTTTCCATTTTCTGCATTGAGCACACAGGAAAGGTACTGGCGGTTCTGGATCGCGTCAACACAGCCTTTGTTGCAGTTTAAGCAGGTACGGATCGGTTCGCCGCTTTCTGCTTTCAGCGCGATATCCGGGTCGGTCAGCAGTGACCTGCCGTAGCCGATCATATCTGCACTGCCGTCTGCCAAGATCTGTTCGCCTGCTTCTACGGTAACCACCCGCCCAACAGTAGCAATCGGGATGGAGACAAGCTGTTTGATCTCAGCCGCAACCGGAAGCACCCAATTGTACGGAACGGTGCCCATCGGCGGTATTGTATCGCCCATATTTCCGGTATGGTTTGCCTGTGCTACCTGCAACATATCGACACCGGCTTTTTCCAGCATCACCGCAAACTGCTTTGCTTCCTCCGGCACCAAGCCGCCTTTTCCGCGCTGGGAGCCGTCCTCGTTGACCGTAATGACCGGCAGCTTGTATTCAATCATCATTTCCGGTACTGCTTCGCGGATTGCCGCAACGACCTCCAGTGCATAGCGGACACGGTTTTCCAAAGAACCGCCGTAAGCATCTTCTCTGTGGTTAATATCTGTAGAACAAAGCGATCCGAGCAGGCGGTCGCCGTGAACCTCGATCGCGTCTACGCCGGCTTTTTTTGCACGCACCGCACATGCCGCAATCGCATTTTTAATCTCTGTCAACTGCTCTGTTGTCGCTTCAGTCGCGAAATAAAGCATATCGTGTCTGAGTTTTGCATATGCCTGTCCGCGCACATCGTTTGATTCCGCCATTTTCTGTTCAAACAGCTCCATATTGCCTGCTGCCTTTGCTGCTTCGGCTTCCTTTGCCGCCGCCATAGAGCCCATGATCAGGCGTCCCACGCCTGGAACGTCGTATTCTGGATGGAAGAGCTGTAGTGCAAGCTTGCAGTCGTAGGCGTGCAGTGCGTCCGCGAGCTTTTGGAACGATGGGATCTGATTGTCGTCGCAAAGCTTTGGTGTCGGGGATGCGGTATTGACTGGGGTTACGTCACCGATGACGATATAGGATGTGCCGCCTTTTGCAAGGCGCTCGTAAAAATAAAAGCTTTGGTCACCGATGGAGCCGTCACGTTCTTCGTATCCGGTTGTAAGCGGTGGGAACATTATACGGTTTTTTAGTGTTAGGGGGCCAACTTGAAGTGGCTGTAATAATAATGATTTTTTCTCGCTCATATGTTTTCCTCTTTCTTTTTTGCTTTTTTGTGCTTGTATTGGTTGTATGGGCTGCTGGGTTGCTGGAAATGATGGGTTCGATATACTTGAATGAGGGAGGGTGTGGGGCAGGAGGGGATTTTTGGAGAGGAGGGACGCTGGAGGAAGGGGCGCGGGGCTTGCTTCCTGTTCCGATTCCAAAATGT
>CAMUPC010000358.1 GCA_947090545.1 uncultured Eubacterium sp.
TACCACTTGGGAAAACCAGCCGGGAAAGGGGATTGGCGCGCCCGGCAGGTGCCTTAGTACCACTTGGGAAAACCAGCCGGGAAAGGGGATTGGCGCGCCCGGCAGGTGCCTTGTAAGAATATTTAGAAGCCCTTAGCATTGTGCTGAATAACCCAGGGGCGAAGCCAAGCGGCACCTTTAGCTGCTGGCGGAAGCCAGGGCGAACTAGGTGCCGCGCCCGGACGGAGCCAAGATATTTCCGCACAATGCTTAGGGCTTCTTAATATTCTGGAGCGGCACCTGCCGGGCGCGCCAATCCCCTTTCCCAGCGTCCTCCCATCCCAAAACCCACCGCCCGCACAAAAATTCAGCACTGAACGCATTCCCTACCCCTGCATCCAGTGCTGAATTTCACATTTCCCTATCCTTATGCGCATATTATGCGTACGCCACCATTAATACTCCGCCGGCATAATAATCGCCGCAATCACATACGCCAGTACCCCGCTGCCTCCAGCCAGGCAGAACGCTACCCAGATCAGCCGGATAATCGTCGCGTCAATATTAAAATACTGTGCAATCCCTCCGCATACGCCGCAGATAAACCTGTTCTGATTTGATTTTACGAGTTTTTTTGTATCCATTCATTTTTCCTCCGTTTGTAATAGTTAAGCAGTCTGCTGCTAATGTATGTTATCGTATTATTTGCAGTTTTTCCTAATGCTATGCGCTTGGTTTTCTGCAAACGTTTCTTCCTTGTTAATTGATATAGATCTGCCCCATCCCGCAGCTTACGGTAAATGTTGACTGGGCGCCGTTATTTAACTGGCTTTTTTTTGCAAGCCCGGTGTATAAATTGTCTCCGATCTCGATGCTGCCTGCGCCGCATTCCAGCTCATAGTTGACGCTTGTAGCGCCCTTTGCAAGCTCTAGGGAAACTGTTCCCATTCCGCACTTAATCTTCGCATTGCCCGTGATATCCGCGTCGATATCCATGTTCCCGACGCCGCAGTCAAGCTTTACAGCCTGAAAGCTGCTGTCTGTGATATCCAGGTTTCCTGCTCCGACAGACGCCGCAAACGTGTCCGCTGTTACATCGCTTAGGTCAATCTCGCCCGCGCCTGCGTCTAAGGATAAGTCTTTTGCATAAAAGCTGGCTTCGGTATCGACCACTCCGGCATCGACGCGGATGCTCGCGCTTTCAAGCTGCATCCCTTTCGGTATTTCCAGGTAGACGCAGGCATCCTTACGCGCCTTGTTTCCTGTCCGTTCGTCCTGGATCGTGAGTGTACCGGATGAACAGGATGCCTTGACTCCGTTAGCGGGGCCGTCAACCGATACAATGACCCGGTTATCGTCCGCTTCTTCTATTTCTTCTATAGAAAGGGAACCGTGCCGAATGTCGATGACAAGCTTCTGGATACTGGACGCGTCAGCCGCAAATATTCCCATATCCCCGGAAAAATCATCTGCGTCATCGCCGTATACCGCTGCTTCATACTGCATATCATACTCCTCATCCATGCTGTGATCCACAACCGCATCTTCTGTACGCTGCTGGATCACATGATTATGTGCATTTTTTTCTGCCACTACCACAGCATCGCGTACTTTATCCTTTACCCGCTGAAAGCCCGTATCCCATACCTGGCTGCCTCCGCCGAGCACCAGCCCCAGGATCAGCGCCGCAAAGCCGATGCCGATACAGCCTGCCGTAATATATAAAATCCCTTTGATTAACCTGTTCATGCCGCACTCCTTCCCCATTGCAGTATCCTGCCAAATAATGCTGATATCTGGCGAAACGCCCACGGCAGCAGCTTGCCGCATAACAGCAGAAGCAATACGGTACTAATCCCGCCGCCGGCGATCAGCAGCATTCCGGTTCCCAGCAGCAAAAGCCCGCTGACAACCGCAAGCGTACAAAGCCTTACGATCGCTACAATCGTGCATACAATGCCGCCGATTGCACATCCGACCGAGCATACCGCGAGCACGACGACAGCAGCTATTGCCACGCCAACGACTCCAAGCACGCCGGAAAGCGCTGTTCCCCAGATGGGGGACGTAAATACCGCCAGAATAATAAATAAAATCCACTTGGAACGCCTGTCTGCGGAAAATGCCCCTCTGCCGCCTGCGCCGCCGCTTCCTGCGCTGCCTGAATCGTACTGGTCATAGCGCCTGTAGGAAGCTTTGTCAGAAGAACCGCTTTCAGCCTTCTGGTAGCCTGCGCTGCCGCTTTGCCCTGCCGAATCCGTTTTCTGGTACTGGTACTGCTTCTGTTCGTCTTTTTGAAAATCGCTCCCTGAAAAAATGCTTTTATAGCCCCTGCGCTGCCCGCCTGCCTGTTCTCTGCCGTCGCGTACCTGCGGCGGGTTCTTTAAGCCGCCAGCCATATCGCCGGTGCTGCGCAGCGCTTCTTTAATACTGTCTGCGATTGCCTGCGGCGATTCCAGCTCCTGTAATACGACAGCCTCATTTTCTGCCCCGGCGTCGTCAAAATAGCCCCGGTAATAGTCCATCGCCTCATCCCGTTCTTCTTTTGGGATGTCATATAATAACTGTTCCAGCTTGAATAAAAAAACCTCTCTGTTCATGTTAACTCCTCTCCCGAAAACAGTGCACTGATTTTTCTCGAATAACTCTTCCACTCATCACTATACAGACGGAGCTGTGCCTCGCCTGCGGATGTCAGTTTATAGTATCTGCGGTTCCTGCCGCCGCATTCTCTGTCATAGACTTGCAGGCAATCATCTCTTTGCAGGCGGCGCAGCACCGGATATAACGTGGATTCTGACACTTCGATCGTCCTGCGTACATCCTGCGTAATCTTGTATCCATACGTGCCTTCCTCATCCTTGGATACGACCGCGAGTACGATTGCGTCTAAAAGTGCAGCGCCTGTATTAAAAACCATGCCATCACTCCTTATTGCTGATATTATTTTGTATTTGATATTACTTGTTGTTTAATACTATACGTTATATAATATCATTTGTCAAGTGGTAATTTGCTTATTCTCAGAATAATGTACTGACAGGGACGCCGGGAGAGGGGATTGGCACTTCCTGGCGGCGTCCGTTCCAGAAGGTTAAGAAGCCCTAAGCATCCTGCGGTTACG
>CAMUPC010000359.1 GCA_947090545.1 uncultured Eubacterium sp.
GGGCTTCTTAACCTTCTGGAACGGACGCCGCCAGAGCGTGCCAATCCCCTCTCCCAGCGTCCTTTTTTAACCCCACAAACTATTATTTTACAGGCACATACCTCTCCGCATCCTTCGGAACCTCCGTCCCGCATTCATACCCATAGCTTCCAGTAACCCCACTATCCTCATTCCCTTCAATCTTAAAATAAACCATTTTCCCATCATGCTCCAGCGCCACTCTGCATATTCCATCTTCTCCAAACAGTTCCGTAACATCAACCTTTTTATCATAATAATACAGCCAGACCCTTCCATCTTCATCCGCCTGCACACTATTGCTTACACTCTCCAGCAGTTCCTCAGCAGAAAGCGGCGTCTCGTTTCCCTCATCATCAATCACAACTCCTCCGCCAGTCTGTGCCTGCTTCTTTCCGTTCTCGTCGGTAAATGTGTACGTATAGCTGCCGTTCCCGTTGTCTGTGACATTCATCTGTGTCTGTTCCCCATGGAACCACGCTGTGATTTTTTGCTGGATGCCTCCGATATCCGCCGCATATGCCACGGTCATGCTCCCACACATCACTGCCGCTGCCGCACATGCAGCGACTGCTTTTTTCATCCGGTATACTTTTTTTCTCTCTTCCATGATCTCTACCTCCAAAGAAATTGGTTCGGAAGCACGCAGGGTTTTAAACGCTTTTTTATATCGTTCTTTATTCGTCATCATCCCAGTCCTCCTTTAATGCTTCCCCGAGCAGCTTGCGCCCTCTGGAGAGCCTGGCTTTGACATTGCTTTCCTTAAGCTTTAAGATCTCGCTGATCTCCCGCACCGAATAGTCCTCATAATAATACAGGTGAATGGCCACCCGGTATTTTTGCGGCAGCTTCATAACGGTTTCAAACAATGTCTCTTCCTGCGGCGTTTCAAAAGCAAGCGATTCCATATAATCCTCCAGCGGCACTTTATTCTGCCGCCAGAAGGAACGGTTGATATTTTTTGCTTTGTTGACCGCTACCCGGATAAGCCAGGCTCGAATGTGCGTTTCGCTGTCAAATTCTTTTTTTGCTACATAATACTGTAAGAACGTTTCCTGTACAACATCGTCTGCATCCGCCGCATTTTTGCATACTTGAAAGGCAATGGCAAACAAATTGTCACGGTAACGAACGGACAGTTCCTCTACGGTTTGTCTCATGAGCGATCCCTCATTTGTTGTTTTTCTTTGAAAGGCCCTTTCATTAATAGTACAAATGAGAAGAGGAAAAAGTTACAAAAAATGAAAAAAATTTGATGCTAAGCCATTTTTTTTCGGAAGTATCCGTCAATATTTTTCTTAATATCCGCCGGCTGCTGGTTTTTAATCAGATACCCTTCCGGGCGCAGCGGCATCACCTTGGTAATGCTGTTTTTATCGACCCTGGCTGTCAGAAAGAATACCGGGATCTGCGCAAACTCTTTTTCCGCGCGGATCATCTGTAGCACCTGCACGCCGTCGCAGATTGGCATTTCATAATCCAAAAGGACAAGGTCCGGGCAGTCTAAGGTCATACAGCGGATGCCTGCCGTTCCTGAATTGGCAGTTGTGACCCGGTAATCGTTTCCTAACAGCTTTTTCATCGCAAGCAGTGCTGTATCGGAATCGTCGATGACCAATATCTTCTTCTGCGACGTCGGCTCATTCTGCTTTTCGTTGTTTTTCAGATAATTGCTGACCTCAAGAACCGCATTTTCCGTCACAATCGATGTTCCCGCCTCCTGCAACGAATGCGGTGCCATCGCGCAGTATGCAAAATAGCCGGCACCAGTATCAAATAAAAGGCTGCACTGCGGCTTGGAAAATACTTTTTGGAACTGCTCATAGCTAAGCAGGTTTTCATCCTGTAAGGTAAAGCCGTTTGCCACTGGCAGGTGCTCTAAGATCCGTTCTACAAACTGCCGGATCGTATATCTGCACGCGTTCATTACGATGACGCTCATCTTGCCGGACTGGTTGCCCATCATCTTGCCGACCGTTTCTAGCAGCAGTTTTTCCTCATGGATCGTAAAGATCTCCCATTTCTCTCCTTTTGCGTTCATATAGATCATCCTGAAATAGATGCCTTTTCCAAACCGTTCTCCGCTGTAACGGTCGCTGATTAAGCGGGTGTCAAGCTGGAACATATCTTTTACCAGATAAATAATAAGCTGCTTTACCGCGAGCTCCTCTTCCTCCGGCAGCAGGTTTTCCCATTGGCTAAAGCCTTCCCCGGTAATGGCACGGTCCTCTGTTAAGGTATGGCCGATCAGCCATCCGGCGCAGACGCTTAGAAAATGGCTGACCGCGTCTTTGGAATAATTTGTCCGCATCAGCTCCCGTTCCAGTGCCGGAAGCGTATTCTTCCTGAAATTGTCATGGACACGCCTATGTGATTCATAGCCTTTATAATTGATCGACGCCATGTATACTTCTTCTTCTGAAAAATGCTTCATCGCATGGTCTTTAAAATACTTCAATCCTTCCTGGCACACCCACTGGATTTTATCTTCCTGCTCGCTGAAAGTAAGCAAACGGTTCATAATGCTGAATAGCTTTTTGTGCTCTCTGTCTATAATGTCTACCCCGATACTAAACCGATCCTGCCAAATGAATTGATTTCCCATGATGTCCTCCTTTAGCGCAGTGCCTCCCAGACACTGCAAATCCTCCTTTAACTTATTTTTCTGTTACAAAACTGATAAAAATACCCTGATTTTCCAAGCATTCCAACGATTTTTCCCGTTTCCGGGCACAAGCTGCGAAGCACTGCCAGCCAGCTTATTTGCTGCGCACAGCCTGCCCAGGAAATGGTTGTATATTTTTTTGATACTTGTGAAGGTATAAATTTTAGGACGTATAAACCAAAAAAGTATGTATGAAATATTCCAGCATCTTAGAATATACTTTGTCAGTTTATTTAAAATAGAATATATATATCTTCAGTTTAGCATAAAATTCCAAAATTGCAAGTACAATTCCATGCATTTGCAGAATAAACGCATGTACAGATCAAAGGAATATTTTGGTCAGGTGTTGTATTTTTGTGCATATAGGGACGCCGGGAGAGGGGATTGGCACTTCCTGGCGGCGTCCGTTCCAG
>CAMUPC010000360.1 GCA_947090545.1 uncultured Eubacterium sp.
TTAACCTTCTGGAACGGACGCAGCCAGGGCGTGCCCATCCCCTCTCCCAGCGTCCCCCCCATTCAACAAAATCATCACTCAGATTAAAAAAATAGAGGAAAGGAATCAAACAAACTATGAAAGACTATATTGTGAGAGCCTCCGCAGCCAACGGTGCAGTCCGCGCATTCGCAGTCACATCGAAAGTGCTGGCTGACCATGCAAGAACCTGTCATCACACAAGCCCCGTCATCTCCGCGGCTTTGGGCAGGCTGCTATCCGCAGGCGCCATGATGGGCATTATGATGAAGGGAAAAGACGACCTGCTGACACTCCAGATTCTGAGTGACGGACCGGCAAAGGGACTTGTAGTCACGGCAGACTGCGCCGGGCATGTCAAAGGATATCCGAAGGTGCCGGATGTGGAGCTGCCTGCAAACGCGCTTGGCAAGCTGGACGTGGGCGGTGCTGTCGGAGGCGGTATCCTGCGAGTTGTACGCGATATGGGATTAAAAGAGCCTTATATCGGCACGACACAGCTTCAGACCGGAGAGATCGCCGAAGATCTGACCTATTATTTTGCATCGTCGGAGCAGGTGCCGTCCTCCGTCGGGCTGGGAGTTCTTATTGATACGGACTGCTCGGTGCGGCGGGCTGGCGGATTTATTATTCAGCTTATGCCGCAGGCGGGAGAGGATGTGATTTCCTGTCTGGAGCGCAAGATCGCAGGGATCAGCCCGGTAACGGATATGCTGGAACGCGGATGGACGCCGGAACAGATCTTGGAAGAGCTGTTGGGGGAGCTGGGGCTTACGATTTTGGAGCAGATACCGGCACAGTTTTCCTGCAACTGCTCCAGGGAGCGCGTGCGCAAGGCACTGGTGAGCATACCGAAAAAGGATCTGTGCAGCATGGCGGATGATGGGGAGCCGGTTGAAGTGAAATGCCAGTTCTGCAATGCGGCGTATTTATTTGATGTGGAGGAACTGCGGGAAATGGCAGAGCGGACGGAAACACCAGGGTGTGAACAGGAAGTATAGAAGAAAAAGGAGCAGGGACATTTATGGAACATGGATATATAAAAGTGGCTGCGGTATCGCCGAAGGTTCGGGTTGCAGATCCAAAATATAATGGGGAAGTTATCATACAGCAAGCAAAGGAAGCGGCTTTGCAGGGCGCTTGTGTGATTGTATTTCCAGAGCTTAGCATTACGGGATATAGCTGCGGGGATTTGTTTTTGCAGGAGCTGCTGTTGCGCGAGGCAAAAAACGAGCTGTTTGTCATTGCAGAGCAGACGGCGGACGTGCAGGCGCTTCTGTTTGTCGGGCTGCCGCTGGAATATGGGGGCAAATTGTATAATACGGCTGCGGTGCTGTATAAGGGAACGGTGCTTGGAATCATACCAAAGACATTTTTGCCGAATTATGCCGAGTTTTATGAGGCAAGGCATTTTTCCAAAGGGATGAAAAAGACGGTGCCTGTTACGCTGCGTGAAGGGGTAACCGTACCGATGGGGACGAACCAGATGTTTGTCTGTGAAACGATACCGAACCTTCGTATCGCGGCGGAAGTCTGCGAGGATTTATGGTCACCGAATCCGCCGAGCATCGGACATGCGCTGGCGGGCGCAAATCTGATTGTCAATCTGTCTGCTTCGGATGAAGTGACCGGCAAAGACGTTTACCGGCGGGGGTTAGTGACGGGACAGTCAGCAAGGCTTATCTGCGGATATCTATATGCAAATGCTTCAGATGGGGAGTCGACACAGGATGTCGTGTATGCCGGGCAGAGCATGATTGCGGAAAACGGGGTAATCCTTAAGGAATCCGCCCGTTTTGTCAATGAAACGATTGTTTCTGAGATCGATGTGGACAAGCTGGCAGGAGAGCGGCGCAGGATGTCCACATTTGAAGCGATAGATGCTTCAGATTATACCGTCTCTTCTTTTTCCCTGGACTGTTCACGGACAGAGCTGTCCCGTTTTGTAGACCCGGCGCCGTTTGTGCCAAAAGATAAGGCAGGCAGGGACAAACGCTGCGAGGAAATACTGGCGATCCAGGCAATGGGCTTAAAAAAGCGTCTGGAGCATACCGGCTGTCAGTGCGCGGTCGTAGGCATTTCCGGTGGCCTGGATTCGACGCTTGCCCTGCTTGTAACGGCACGGGCATTTGACCTGCTGGGCATCGCAAGAGAGCAGATTCTCGCCGTGACGATGCCAGGCTTTGGCACGACAGACCGGACGTATGAAAATGCGGTGCACCTGATTCAAAAGCTGGGCGCAGACCTAAGGGAAATCAGTATCTGCGACGCCGTCCATGTGCATTTTCAGGATATCCGCCAGGACCCGCATATGCACGATGTGACCTACGAAAACAGCCAGGCAAGGGAACGCACGCAGATCCTGATGGATATTGCAAATATGCAAGGCGGCATGGTGATAGGCACCGGAGATATGTCCGAGCTCGCGCTTGGATGGGCAACCTACAACGGCGACCATATGTCGATGTACGGCGTCAATGCGTCTGTGCCGAAAACACTGGTCAGGCATCTGGTACGTTATTTCGCGGATACGTGCGGGGACGAAGGGCTCACCGAAGTACTGCTGGACGTTTTAGATACCCCGGTCAGCCCAGAGCTGCTGCCGCCAAAAGAAGGCAGGATCTCACAGAAAACAGAGGATATTGTAGGGCCTTATGAGCTGCATGATTTCTTTTTGTATTATATTCTACGGTTCGGGTTTGCGCCTGCTAAGGTATGGAGGCTTGCGCAGAAGGCGTTTGCGGGAGCTTATGAGGATGAGACGATATTGAAATGGCTGAAAGTATTTTACAGGAGGTTTTTTTCGCAGCAGTTTAAGAGGTCGTGCCTGCCGGATGGTCCGAAGGTGGGGTCTGTTGCGGTGTCGCCAAGAGGGGATTTGCGGATGCCGAGTGATGCGAGTGTGCGGATTTGGATGGATGAAGTGGAGAGGTTGGAGGTGCAGGCGGGGATAGAATGATTTTTTGTGGGGGAGTTGGGTAAGGGGGACGCTGGAGGAAGGGGAGCGGGGCTTGCTTCCTGTTCCGATTCCAGAATGTAAGGAGCCCTAAGCATCCTGCGGTTACGCT
>CAMUPC010000361.1 GCA_947090545.1 uncultured Eubacterium sp.
AGCTTCCCGCAGGATGCTTAGGGCTTCTTAACCTTCTGGAACGGACGCAGCCAGGGCGTGCCAATCCCCTCTCCCAGCGTCCCACCGCCAAATCAAAAAAAGCCGCCCAGAAATGTTCCACAACGTCCCATTTCCAGACAGCCCTTTCCATCTACCTCTAACCAAAAGCCACTTAAATCATAGCATCCACCTGAATCCCCTTAATATCCTCTGCAACCAGCTTCATCTTCGTCATCATCTCAGACACTTCCTGCTGCACATCATTCTTGACCCCATCCATCTTAAGGATCGATTCCGTCAAAGGATCACTGGAAAGCACATCCGTCTCAGCATCACGATGCTGCTCTTTTTCTGCCTTCTCTGGATTCGCAAGCGCTTCCATCTCTTCCCTGCGTTCTTTCGCTTCGTCGAGCTTTTCCTGCTCCTGCTTTTCTTCTTCCTTGCGTTCTTCTGCTTCTTCGATTTCTTCCTCAAGCTTCTCATCGATATGGTCAACTGCTTCATCCTTGAGCATTCCGATGATGTCCTTGCTGCCGTTTTCGAGTATTTTCTCCGCTTCCTTGGAAGCTTTTACCATTGGGTCTTTTTTCAGGCGTTCTAACGCCATGGAACGAATGACTGCGTTTTCTTCCAGATAGCCTTTTTTCGCTTCCTTTAACTGTGCCTTGTATGGCGCTTTATAAGCATTCATCTCCAAAGCACTCTTCTGGTAATCGGTAAGTCCCTCTTTTTCAAGCTGTGCGGCATGTTCCCATTCTTCCGGGGACATTTTCATCCGCTCATCCTTGTCGTGATACCGCTCCAAAAGCTCATAATCCTTTTGTTCCTGGCTGTCTGGTTCCACGCCGTATTCTTCGCGTAGCTGCGCAATTTTTTCGTCGATTTCCCGGATGCCTTTTTTGGCTTCTTTCATCTGGCTTTCATAATGCGCCATCTTGCCCTCGCGCTCTTTGACGTCGTCGTCTAATTTGCGCTCGCTGGCAAACGTATCGCCGACCACTTTAAACGCCTGTTTGCGCACCATCGCGCGTTTCTGCTCGATCGGGTCAAAGGAGCCGCTCAGCATGGACGCCGGGCCTGCATTGATACTGCGCGCCGTTCTGCCGAACAGGTCCGTCTGCCCTGTGCGCCCTGCATTGCTGCCTGCAAATACGTTTAGATTCAAATTCAGCTTCATACCGCCACTTCCTTCCTTAGATGCCCCGCCAGGCTAGATCGAAAAGTCAAAGTTCTGCCCGTGCTGGCGCTCCTGTGGCGTGCGCACGCTGTCGCTTCTTTGCATAAAGATCGTATCGTTGATCTTTTTTAACAGTTCTTCAATAGAAGATGCGGTTACGGTCACCGTGTTTTCATCCTCGCCCGAAGATGCTTTCTTCTCGTCCTCAGCCTTTTGCGCGCGCTGTTCCTCTGCACGCTTTTTCTCTTCTGCCTTTTTGTCTTTTTTCTTTGCTTCGGCTTTTTCCTGTGCTTTTTTCTCGATCCTGTCCTTCTGTTTTGCCAGTGACTTGTCAATCACAGCAAAAAAGGATGTCATGCCGTCTTTGACTTCCATGCCAAAGCCTTTAATCTGCCCTGCATTGGCGCTCTTATTGATGCTGCTTGCAAGCTGCGGCATCTGGGAAGCGGATGCGCTGATAATGCCTTCGTACTGTTTCCGGTACTGCTCATCTTCTGCCATGCGTTCAATCTTTTCCTCATCGATTAGCACTACCATACGATGCGGATTTGCGAACTTGCCTGCATTTGCCTGTGCCTGCTGCTTCATGTCCTTGCTGACGAGAATAAAATCCATATTGGAATATTTCTTTCTCAGCTCGTCGTAATACTTCTGCGCTTTTTCGCTCAGCTTTGGCTCGCCGATCGTCCTGCCGTTTGTGACCTTCGTCTTTTTTACCTGCGAAGTATCCGCAGCACTGCCTTCTTTTTCTGCCTTTGCCTCCTGCGCCGTCCTGCCGTAATTTGCCGCAGCCGTATACCCGGACGCCGCGAGTGCTTCTGTCGTTGTAATTGGGTTCATAATGCTTCCTCCTTGAAATGTGATTTAATTCCTTTTATATATAAGACAGCCGCAACAGGTGCCTGCCTCATATGACAATTATGACAAATGCAGCGAAGAATCGTTTCGTTATTTTATCCCCAAAAATCATACCGGCTGGCAAGCTGCGACATTACGCTTCCCGTCTGGTCATACTGGCTGGACGCGCTCTCCACGTTCGCCTGTGCGTTTCCCGCGATCCTGTCGGCAACAAAGGATGTCCTGAATGCCGCTTTTGTAATCGCGTTTTGGATGTCTTCAACCGAAGCCGCCTGTAACTTTTCCTTGTCTACCGAAAGCATCCCGTCGTTCCCGATGGTAATGCCGATCTTTGCAAGCTCCTCACTAAATTCTCCGGCAGCGTCTTTTAACTGCTCGCAATAATATTTGTCCAGTACGCCAGTCTGTTTTTTCAGGCTGGAAAGGGTGGAATTGTAAGTGTCTACAAAGTCCTCAACGGCTGCATAAGCTTCTTTTGGGTCGTCGCTGTCTTTTAGCTTTTCTAAGAATGACTTTTCTCCGGTTTCTGCAAGCTTATCTGCCTTTTCCTTTAGTGCGGACGCGGCTTTTTCCAGCTTTTTGTAATTGGATACTGAAGCGGAGGATACTTTATCCTTTTTGTTTAAAGCGTCTAGCAGTGTATTTTGGCTGGATGACGAATCGTTGTTGACATAGTCTAAAAGACTCGTCTGGTTAATTGGGATTCCTGTTTTTTTTGCTGTTTCATTCAGCATCTGTGTTGTAATTCGCATAAATATTACCTCCTGATTTTTGCGCTGCATCGCATTTTATTTTGTTACTGTAACAAAGTTCTTCGTATATTATATCGGCAAAAGTGTGAGAACTTAACAGAAAATGTCATGAATAGACGGTTTTGTGGGAAAGGACGCTGGGAGAGGGGATTGGCACGCCCTGGCTGCGTCCGTTCCAGAAGGTTAAGAAGCTCTAAGCATCCTGCGGGAAGCTGTGGCACCGTCCGGGCGCGGCACCTAGTTCGCCC
>CAMUPC010000362.1 GCA_947090545.1 uncultured Eubacterium sp.
CGGAACAGGAAGCAAGCCCCGCGCCCCTTCCTCCAGCGTCCGTTTCTCAAAAAAATGCAACACTCGACCCAAACCGCTGCCATTTTGATTCAAATAACCGATAAAATAACTGAAATGCAATATCGGCGACCCATATTAGATCGCCGATAAGAAAACCTTTCATTCCACATTTTATTGCCTGTTATACATCCTGTTTGCAATCAGACAGCCGCATTCCCTACTCCACAAACTCAATAATACTTTTCGCCGGAATATCGGTAATTACAATTTTCCCCGATTCATGCAGCCTGCTGATTGCAGCTTCCACTTCTTCCACATGCACATGCAGCTCTTCCGCTGTCTGCCTGACCGTAGGCAGGAACCCGTGTTTGTCTGACAATGATTTCATATAATGATACACTTTTGTAGTGACAGCATCCATGTTTAATACCTTCTTTCTTTGTTTCGTATCAATGGTAGTATCCCTTGGATTTTGTGATTTATAATGTCAGTTAACAGCAACATGGGAAGCATTTGGGAACTGAAAAATTGCTGCTGAAAATCATATAAAAAATGAATATTACAGATTCATATGGATAAACTGTATGTTGTTCCTATTCTTTTCATTTTGATTTTATATAAGGAAATGAGGTGTTTATTATGAAAATCACACTGAACCAGGTGCTTGACAGCAAAGGAATCTCGCAGAACCAGATGGCAAAGGATACCGGCATCTCTACTTCTACGCTCCGAAACCTGAACCATAACCGCACGACGAGGATCAGCTTTGATATATTGGAAAAAATCTGCCTGTATTTAAACTGCCAGATACAGGATATCCTTTCTTTGGAATAAGTTTCTGCCCGGATGGAACACTAGCTGCGCCAGCTAACTTTGTGAAAAATGATTCGCCAAGCGGGGAGTGCAAGCCATGCCGGGCGCGCAAATCCTCTTTCCTAGCGCCCCCTCCCTCCCCATATTTGCGCTGCAATTTTCTGGAAAGCTTGTGTTCTTTTTTTCTTTTTGTTTTGCGGCGCGCTCTTTTCTGTGAAATAAAGACAAAATAACCATTTTCTTCGATAACCTTCACCCCGCCGAATACCGCTTTCATCTTATTTTGATACCATGCCGCCCTTTTCGTAACCATCACCATGCAGCCGCCATATTTCAAATGCGCAAACCCGCCCTCAATAAATTTTTTCGGCACATGAAAATCCGCATGATAAGGGGGATTGGACAAAATAAAATCAAAGCCGTATTCCACAACCTGCGCAAACCCATCGCTTTGAAGGATCTGCACAGCCGTCATGCCATGCCGTGCCGCATTCTTTTTTGCCAGCGCAACGGCAAGCGGATTGCAGTCTGCCATTGTTACATGCTCAGCGCCTGCAATGTGCGCCGCATAGATCCCTACGACACCATAACCGCAGCCCAGATCCAGGATCTTCTGCCCAGCCTGAAACTGCACGTTTGACAGCATCGTACGCGTTCCCTGATCGATATGGTTTGGCGAAAATAAGGAGCTTTCGGTATCAAGCCTCAGGCAGATCCCATTGACCATACATTCTATCATATGACGCTGAAAAGATCGCTTTCACAATTTTTCAGAAACAGAAGGGCATGACAGGCATCCTCCGCATGTTTTGTGTCATGGATACGGATGAAATATGCCGCGCACAGCATTTCGATACATTCCATCACGCATGGGACTGCCTTTTTTTCTTTTTTAGAAAGCGGAACGATACTTTCGTAGCCTGCGACAACAGCCCCGACGTTTTCCAGCCATTCCTTTTTCGTAAAACAGTCATCGGTTTCTTCTGACAGCAGCCCCGCCAAAAAATAGCAAAGATCAAAGATCCTGATGTTCCTCTGGCTTAAATCAAAATCGATATATCCTGACAGCTCGCCTTCATAAAATAAAAAGTTGCCATAATGGACGTCCCTGTGAATCAGTTGCTTTGGCAGATCATCATACACTGCCGCAAGCTCCCCCGCCGCTTTTTCATATGCTTGTCTGTCTACTGCCTGCCATGCGTGTTCTTCCAGAATTTCCCGTACCCATCCCTGCATTTCTTTTAACAGGCTGTTATCCCAAAATTCGAGTTCCTTTTCACACCTTACAAACGCTCTGTGCAGCTTCGCAATGGCTGCGCCCATTTTGTAAGCCGTTTCCTGATCTTTTCTGGCAGAAAGGTTACTTCCACGTAATTTTTTCGAGAGCAGAAAATAAGCGCCCTGATGTGCTGCATAACTCGATCCGGTTTCTGTAAGAATCGTCTCCGCAGCGGGAACGCCGCAGTCCAGTAAAATTTGCGCCAGTTTACAGTTTCTCTCCAGCTCGTTTTTGTCGTCATATACTTTTATGACATACGCATTGTTGATTTCCCATGCTGAGGGGTAAATTTGCCGTAGCTGCCTGCTGCTGATTCCCCAGAAAGGCAGTATCTGTCTTATGATTTCTTTCATTTTCTGATATTTTACCTTTTCCTTTGCGATAATTCTTCTGATGCTTGGGTCTGACAAATGGTAGATCTTTGCAAGCTGTCTGTTCGTTCTGCCTTCCAGGTGTTTTAGATAGATCCACTGATTGCGTGTTTGCAGTTCTAATTGGTAGTCTGTCGGCTTGGAAGGCTTGGGGGGATTTTGCCTGGGTATATATAAATAGCCGCCTTGGTAATATGTTTGAATGGCTGAAAGTATTTCTTTTGGTAGAACGTTTTTTGCGTTGATATATTCCATTTGTTTATCCATCCTGTCTGTCTATTTTTTTATTATAGCAAAATTGTTGTGGTTATTGGTGATTATGTGCGGTTCTGTGGGGAATATGATCGGTTGGGTTGGATATTGCTGTTTGGGGTTACGTGTTGTATGTTTGCGGGGGGACGCTGGGAGAGGGGATTGGCACGCCCTGGCTGTGTCCGTTCCAGAAGGTTAAGAAGCGCTAAGCATCCTGCGGTGAGGCTGTGGCACCGTCCGGGCGCGGCACCTAGTTCGCCCTGG
>CAMUPC010000363.1 GCA_947090545.1 uncultured Eubacterium sp.
CCGCGCCCCTTCCTCCAGCGTCCTTTTCTCAAAAAAATGCAACACTTGACCGAAATTGTTTCCCAGACAAAAAGTTTGCCATTGTGCACAATTTTTACAACTCATAGGCTCTGATCTTCATTCATGCGTTTCTTCTGTTCTGGCAGGATGTTGGCATTGTATTTTTGGCATAATCCTGTTACAATAAAAGCAGCCCAGAAAAGACAGCATGATTGGGCGGAACAGGAGGAAAATGTTATGCCTGAAATTTTATTATCACCCGTATTTTTGTGGCTGGCACTGATGATTATTTTTATTATTGCTGAGATTATTACAGTAGGGCTTACGAGCATCTGGTTTGCCGGAGGAGCGCTTGCTGCGCTTATCTTCGCAATGGCTGGGTGGAATGCGGTCTTACAGGTTGTATTGTTTTTCGCGGTATCTTTTGTGCTTTTGTTTTTTACAAAACCGTTTGTGCTAAAATATGTAAAGCCCCATAATGTGAAAACAAATTATGAGGAGATTATTGGAAAAGAGGTTCTGGTAACGGCGCGGATTGATAACCGCGAAGGAACCGGAACAGCAGTAGTTAACGGGCAGGAGTGGACGGCGAGGAGTACTGCCGATGACATTGTGATAGAAGCTGGGACGACGGCGCGGGTTGTAGAGATCAAAGGAGTAAAGCTGTATGTAAAGGGCAGCAGCCTGTAAAAATATGCTGCCTTTTTAGAAAATTGGATGAAAAATGCAGGAGGAACACGGGATGCCGGGGTTTACAACACATTATTTGTTTGGCGTAAAAAATCTAAAGCAGATCAGGCAGAAAGGAGGCTGCGAGGCGCTGCTGGAAAGTATTGACAGCAATAAGACGGTATTCCAGCTTGGGCTACAGGGGCCTGATATTTTTTTCTATCATCTTGGCTCGCAGTTTTGCGCGGTTCGTCCGGGATCGATTGTGCACAGAAGATGGACGGGAGATTTTTTAAAAAGCCTGATCGAAGCGCCGGAGATATTCTGGAAAGAAAGCGATCAGCAGACGGCGCAGGCATATGCAGCCGGATTTCTGGGACATTATATACTGGATACACAGATGCATCCGTATGTATATGATCAGACCGGGT
Source organism: uncultured Eubacterium sp. (assembly GCA_947090545.1). Classification (GTDB taxonomy): domain Bacteria; phylum Bacillota; class Clostridia; order Lachnospirales; family Lachnospiraceae; genus Eubacterium_J. The sequence goes on from CAMUPC010000363.1 coordinate 1,101, forward strand.
ATGGAGAGATGCTGAAAAAGAAAGGCTACGCTGAGCATATTGCGCTGGAAACTGATATAGATGCCTGTCTGCTTATGCGGTATGCCAAGTGCCTGCCGTCTGCGTTTCCATATGGAAAGACGATTGCCTTTGACGCAAGGACGCGTGCTGTAACAGCAAATATTTTATACTATGCGTATGAGACTGTATTCCCGGAGCTGTCGCTGACCAAAGGGTTTCTTTCGCGGGCAATCCGCTCGATGCAGGTCGGGACACGGCTGACGTATAATCCGCATAATTACAAGCGCCAGGTACTTGCCGCCGCAGAACGGGCAATTTTTGGCAGGCAGCAGATTTCGCCGGTTATTCCAAGCGATTTTATGCAGAGCAATGCAGATCCGCTCAACCTGGAGCACCGGCAGTGGAAGAATCCATGGAGCCCGCGGGAATGCTCTACAGACAGCGTGCCGGATATGATCAAAAAAGCCTCCCGAAGATATCAGAAGGCTCTTACGCAGTTATGCCGTCTGTATCAGACCGCTATTTTTTCAGAAGAGTATGATACAAGATTAGACGAATTATACCGCTTTTTAGGCAATCAGTCGTTCCACAGCGGGCTGGACTGGATCTTAGGTGAATGAAAAAGCATCGATCTGATCCCAGATCGTCTGCATCAGCCTGCGGCGGGTTTCGACGCCTGCCCAGGCAATGTGCGGCGTAATCAAAAGCCGTCCGCTGTCTTTGATCGATTTTAAAGGATTATCCGCACTCATCGGTTCTTCGCACAGCACGTCAAGCCCTGCCGCCTGCAACTCACCCGCGTTCAGTGCATCTGCAAGATCCTGCTCTACAACAATCTGGCCTCTGCCAAGATTCAAAAAAATCGCACTTTTCTTCATCTGCTGAAAGGCGGCACGGTTCAAAAGCCCTTCGGTACGTTCATTCAGCGGCGCATGGACAGATATAATATCAGACTGCGACAATAATTGTTCAAAAGAAACACGTTCTAGTTGCTCGTGGTTATGGCTGCCGGACGTTGAATAATAGATCACATGGCACCCAAACAGTGAGGCAATCTGCGCAACCCGCTGCCCAATGGCGCCCAGCCCGATAATTCCCCATGTCATACCGTGGATTTCATGAAATACATTTGTAAAATGTGTAAAAGTCGTGTTATTGACATAAGCTTCACTTTTTACATAATTATCATAATACGGCAGCTTTTCCAGCAGATAAAACAACAGTGCAAATGTATGCTGCGTAACGCATTCCGTAGAATAACCAGCGACATTGCGCCAGGCAATACCGCGCTGCTCCAGATAAGATTTATCCAGGTTGTTTGTGCCCGTAGCGGTGACGCAGACCAGCTTTAAATGTGCGGCTTTTTCCAGTGTATAGGGGCTGACCTGCATTTTATTTACAACAATGGTATCTGCGTCTGCGATGCGCTCACGCATCTCGGCGAGTGTGGAAAAGCCATAGACGGTGATGTTTCCCAGCTTTTCAAATGGGGACAGGTCGATGTCGGAGCCGATGGTGTCGGCGTCTAAAAATACGATATTCATTAGTTTTTCCTTTCTTTGGGTTGGTTTTCTTCCTATTATAAAAGATGGGGGTGTGCGGAGTCAATGGGGATGTTGTTTGGGGGACGCCGGGAAAGGGGATTGGCGCGCCCGGCGGGTGCCTTGGAAGAATATTAAGAAGCCCTAGGCATTCTGATGGGACGTTGTGGCTGTGTCCGGGCGCGGCACCTAGTTCGCCCTGGCTTACAGCCAGC
>CAMUPC010000364.1 GCA_947090545.1 uncultured Eubacterium sp.
CGGAACAGGAAGCAAGCCCCGCGCCCCTTCCTCCAGCGTCCGTTTCTCAAAAAAACTCAACACTTGACCCAAAATGCTGCATGTAGCTGAATGGAATCAAAATTTTCTTGACAAATCATACAGAAAAAAGTAAGATAAATACAGTCTATATTTTACATATTGACAAGAGCTGTCACGGACAGCAGTAAAAGTGAAAAAACACAGAGTGCCGGCTAAGCCGCATGAAGGGGTACACCACCGCGGGTGTATTCTTTTATGCGGCTTTTTTGATGAAAAGCAGAAGGGAGGTTGGCTGTATGGTTCAGATCAATGGGCAAAAAGAGGCGGCAGCAGGGATGCGGCTTAAGGATTACTTAGAGCAAAACCACTATCCGGCAGACGGGATTGCCGTAGAATGCAATGAGCAGATCGTTTCCAAAAGCAGGTATGCGGAGTATGTGCTACAGGACGGCGACGTGGTAGAGATTGTAAGCTTTGTCGGGGGCGGCTGATGGGGCTTGCTGCAACAACGAAAAATAATATGATGCTGTAAGATACAGGAGGTTATATGATGCCAGTGGAAAAAGATACGTTGATATTAGGCGGCAGGGAGTTTTCTTCCCGGTTTATTCTGGGTTCTGGGAAATATTCGATGGAGCTGATTCAAGCTGCCGTAGAACATGCGGGAGCACAGATCATTACGCTTGCCGTGCGCCGCACCAATACAAAGAAAAATGAAAATATCCTGGACTATATACCAAAAGGCGTAACGCTGCTTCCGAATACGTCCGGTGCAAGGGATGCGAAAGAAGCAGTGCGCATCGCGCGTATGTCCAGGGAACTGGGATGCGGGGATTTTGTCAAAATCGAGATTATGAAGGACACCAAATATTTGCTGCCGGATAACGCAGAGACGGTCAGGGCGACGGAGCAGCTTGCAAAGGAAGGGTTTGTAGTGCTTGCCTATATGTATCCTGATTTGTATACAGCAAGGGACCTGGTCAATGCTGGGGCGGCTGCGGTGATGCCGCTTGCTTCTCCGATCGGGTCAAACAAGGGGCTTGCGACAAAGGAGTTTATTCAGATTTTAATTGATGAGATCGATGCGCCGATTATTGTAGATGCCGGCATCGGGCGTCCGTCCCAGGCTTGTGAGGCGATGGAGATGGGAGCTGATGCGATTATGGCAAATACAGCGATTGCGACAGCAGGCAATATCCCGGCAATGGCGGAGGCTTTTCAAGCGGCGGTCAAAGCCGGGCGCAGTGCATACCTTGCCGGGCTTGGGCGCGTATTGGAGCGCGGGGCGGCTGCGTCCGACCCGCTGACCGGATTTTTGCGGGATTAACGTTCGTAGGAGAGGAGAAGAAAAGTGACAGCAGACAAAATGGGCAACCAGTTTTATGTAGATGCAAAGAACCTGACAAAAGAAGCATTAGAGCGCAAGCACCGCATAGAAAACGACCCCGGCGCAAGATCGGACCCAATGCAGTATATGGAAGGGATGGAGCGGATCTCTTCGGATCTTATGGAGCAGGTGCTGGCACGGATGGACAGCTATGATTACGAAGCTTATACGGATGCGGACGTGCGACGGGCGCTGATGCATGAGACATGTACGGTGGACGATTTTCAGGCACTGCTGTCTCCGGCTGCGCTGCCGCATCTGGAAGAGATGGCTGCAAAGGCAAAATATGAGACAAGCAGGCATTTTGGAAATACCGTTTATTTGTTTACGCCGCTGTACATCGCCAATTATTGTGAAAACTACTGCGTTTACTGCGGATTTAACTGTTATAATGACATCGCCCGCAAAAAGCTTTCAATGGAAGAAATCGAACACGAGATGCAGGTGATCGCTGCTTCCGGCATGGAGGAAATACTGCTCCTTACAGGGGAAAGCCATCAAATGAGCGACGTGGCATATATCGGGGAAGCGTGCAGGCTGGCTGCGCGGTATTTCCGCAATGTCGGCTTGGAGATTTATCCGTTAAACAGCGAGGATTATCGTTATCTGCATGAATGCGGCGCAGATTACGTGACGGTATTCCAGGAAACGTATGACGCTGTGCAGTATGAAAAGCTGCATCTGCTCGGGCATAAACGGGTATTTCCCTATCGTTTTGAAGCACAGGAGCGGGCAATCCTGGGCGGGATGCGCGGGGTAGCGTGTTCGGCGCTGCTGGGGCTGTCTGATTTTCGCAGGGATGCGCTTGCCTCAGCGCTGCATGTGTATTATCTCCAGCGCAAATATCCGCATGTAGAGTATTCCCTGTCATGCCCAAGGCTGCGCCCGATTATCAATAACGAGAAAATCAACCCGCAGGATGTGCATGAAACGCAGCTTTGCCAGGTGCTTTGCGCTTACCGGATTTTTCTGCCGTTTGTTGGGATTACGGTATCGAGCAGGGAACAGAAGCATTTTCGGGATGGTATTGTAAAGATTGCGGCGACGAAGGTATCTGCTGGGGTATCGACGGGGATTGGGGATCATGAAAGGAAGTATCAGGAAAGGAAGTACCGGGAATGCGGGGGTCAGGAAAGCGGAGATTGGGAGAGTGGAGATTGGGAGAGTGGAGATTGCGGACAGAAGGAAGGAGGAGCGGGTGATGAGCAGTTTGAGATTTCAGACAGCAGGAGTTTTGTGCAGATGTATCGGGATATTGCGGCGGAGGGGCTACAGCCGGTGCTGAATGATTATATTTATGTGTCTTAAGGGGCGGGGAGGGATTTAGCAGGTAGAATTTCGGGAAGAGGACGCTGGAGGAAGGGGAGCGGGGCTTGCTTTCGGTTCCGATTCCAAAATGTAAGGAGCCCTAAGCATCCTGCGGGAACGCTGTGGCAC
>CAMUPC010000365.1 GCA_947090545.1 uncultured Eubacterium sp.
ACCTTCTGGAACGGACGCAGCCAGGGCGTGCCCATCCCCTCTCCCAGCGTCCCTTCCGCGAAAAAATACAACACTCGACCCAAAATGTTCCCTAGACAAAAACCTTGCCATAATTTATGCAGCTCCTATTACCCTCATGTTGATCCATACGTTCATTCTGGATCATATCCATTTCTAACAAAGCAAAAAGTTACACACGATCTTCATACAGACTTCACACCGAAAGTGTATCATAACAGGTAAGAAAAAAATCACAGAACCAGCGGACACAAATGTATTCACAGTTATCCGCAACAGGAAAGGAGGCAGTTTATGCTGCTGAAAATTGAAAATCTTACCGTACAGTTTGGCAAATTTACAGCACTGGATATCCACACGCCGATCTGCATTGAAAACGGCGATCGTATCGGTATTATCGGATCGAACGGCGCCGGAAAAAGTACGATGATCAAAAGCATCCTCGGGTTGGTGCCGTATCAGGGGAAAATTTATAGTTCTTTAAAGCCGGAGCAGATCGCGACGCATATGCAGTTTAATGAGTATACGGACAATATGCCAGTCAGGTACATTATGGAAGCAATTTTGCAAACCAGGATAGCCAGAAACAAAAAGCTACAGGAGCTGATTGATTATTTTGAATTTGAAGAGTGCCTGAAAAAGAGATACAGCAAATTATCCGGCGGGCAGAAGCAGCGGTTTACGATTATTATGATTCTTATGCAGGATGCGCCGCTTACCTTTTATGACGAGGTGACTTCCGGGCTGGATTTTGAGACAAGGCAGAAGCTTGTGGAAAAACTGGTGGAATGGTATCGCGGCAAGGATTCTGCCCTGTGCATCGTATCGCACTATTATGAAGAGCTGGAGCAGCTTGCGCAGAAGCTGCTGATTTTGGATCAAGGCAGGGTGGTTGATTTTGGATACAGAGAGGAGCTGTTTTTTAAATACTGCAAGAGAGCTGTCATTGTGCTTGATGCGAATGAAAAAAATAAGGAGCTGACAGCGGACTGTAAGAAGCTGGCGTCGCCGGAGCATTTGCTTGTGCTGTCTGTTGCAGCCGAAGAAGAGGAGCAAAAGATCACGGCACGTTTAGTCGCCAACAATGTAAACTTTAAGCGCAGCAATCATGATATCGAGAGCATCTATATCAACGCAAAACAGGCGTATGAAAAAAAACAGGAAGAGGAAGGGCGGCAGGTGGAGGAAATACGGCAGGCACGCGGGAGAGGACAGGAGGAACGCAGATATGCAGGATAAAAAAAGAAATGTGTTTTCCAGTTATATGATGAGGTATGAACTGCTTCATGTGATCGGCAATCCTTATGTGCATATATTTGGCGTTGGGCTTCCGGTTATGCTGGCGCTTTTAATCACAAGGGTCGCGGTGTCGGAGCTGCCGGGGGAGCAATGGGTGCCGATGGTAACGACGTCGATTTATCTGGGGATGAGCGCCTTGATTCCAATGGCAGTCCTGCTTATGGGGTATGCGGTCAGCTATGCGCAGGAGCTTTCCAAAGGGATACCGGAACGGCTGCAATTATTTGGGATGAAAAAGAGTGTGTTGTTCTGTCATCGTGCATTGGTGCAGGGGCTGTTCCTTTTGGCGGCGTTTGCGGTCTTTTTTACCTCAGGCTGCCTGTTTTCTGAATTGCAGCCTCCAACGCTGCGCGGGCTTGCCGCTTATATTTTATGTATGCTTGCGTTCAGTATGATCTGCCTGGCGCTTGCGCATGGGATCGCCTGTATCTGCCGTAATTTTGGAAAGACGTACTGTGTCAGTATGATTGTGTATTTTGCGTTTATGATTCTTGGCGGCATGATGGGCATTCAGTATCAGGACCTGCCGAAATGGGCGCAGGCTGTGGCAAAACTGCTGCCCGTTACGTATATCAACAAAGATTTTTATAAGGTCTGGACAGGGGAAGCCTATCATTATATGCCGATGCTGCAATCCTTTTTCTTTTTCGGGGCGGTGTCAGGAATCCTGCTGTTTCTTGCTTTGCGGCGGCCTAAAAAATGGTGATGCATTAGAATAGAAGCTGAGGCTGCCGTATCCTATCCGTCGCAGTTTAAGATAGATTACGGCAGCCTTTGCTTTGTCTAAGCGGTTATGCCATTCCGTTTACGGTTTTATATTTATACAGCATTTCCGCATGGTTCTGCTCTTCGATCTGGATGTCGGCAAGCAGCTTGCGCAGGCTTGGCTCAGAGAATTTGAATACGTTGGAGTTGTATTCAGAAGAAACCATCTTTTCTGTGCCGATGCAGTCTGTAGCAAGGAAGCAGTCGTTTTTCTTGTCCTCATTGTCTGTCAGTGCGCTGTAGGTTGCCTGCGGGCTGTAATTTTTGCCGCTGTAGTCGTTGCAGTTGCAGGTTGGCACGCTGCCGGAAAGGACTTTGCCGAGGGATTCGTAATGTTCCTTCTCTTCTTTCTCCAGATTCTGGAACAGGTCTTTTAGTACGCTGTCCTTTGCTTCTTTGCCGTATCTGTTGTATTTTTCGATACAGCTTTGCTCCTGTGTCTGTAAATCCTTGATTGCGGTTGTTTCTTTTTCCGTTAAAATCATGTGTTCGTACCTCTTTCTATTAGGATAACTTGTTAATACGGGATGTAGTATGTGCGTGATGGGGATTTTTATACGTGGATTGCAGAAGGTTATGCAAAACTGTTAAAATTATCAGGTGTTTAAGGATGGTTTTTGGGGAGGATGGAAATTTTTCCTTGTGTTGCAAATTTAGGCGAGTGTTGCATTTGTCGAGGAAAGGACGCTGGAGGAAGGGGAGCGGGGCTGGCTTCCTGTTCCGATTCCAAAATGTA
>CAMUPC010000366.1 GCA_947090545.1 uncultured Eubacterium sp.
GCCACAGCGTAGCCGCAGGATGCTTAGGGCTTCTTAACCTTCTGGAACGGACGCATCCAGGGCGTGCCAATCCCCTCTCCCAGCGTCCCTGTATGCACAAAAATGTAACACCTGACTTAAATTTGCTGCAAGAGATAATAATTTTACCATTTCCCGCAAAAAACCATCCTTAAGTGCCAAAAGTTTCCACCCCCCCCCACAACAGGAAACGGAAAAAAATCCCCCACATTTAAGGATTATTTAACAATCTCTCCCGTATACTCATACACAGGCAGACACCCCACAGTAAAGAAAGGAGCACCAACATGTATCTACAGATTTTAAAAAAGGATCTAAAGCGGAAAAAAACAATGAACCTGATCCTGTTTCTTTTTATTATCCTTGCCGCGACATTTATCGCAGGCAGCGTCAACAATATGGTATCCGTTATGACGGCTCTGGACACTTTTTTTGAAAAGGCAAACGTCCCAGACTACCTGGTTGCATTTGCAGACAAACAGCAGGAAGAGCAGTTTGCACAGTTGGCAGATCAGGAGGATTATACGCATCTTACCCAGGAGGTGATCCAGATTGCACCTAAAAACATAGAAAAAGAAACAAAGCAGGGCTATCGCAGGATCGATTATAATAATACGATTGTCCTGGCAAGGCTTAAGGATACGATTCGGGTTTTTGGAAGCAACGACCAGGAAGTGGAGCGTATGGACGACGGTGAGCTGCGCCTGTCGGTAAAGTTGGCGGAATCCGAAGGGATTTTAGCGGGCGGCAGGCTCAGAATAAGTGAAAACGGCAGGACAAAGCAGTTTGCAATGGCTGGCAGCGTCAAGGATGCGATGTTTGCTTCGCAGATGGCGGGCATGACCCGGATATTTGTCAGTGAAAGCGACTATGCGTATTTTAATACCGAAGATGCAAAGCACCTGTATTTGACGTGTGTCTATATGGACGACCCGGATTTTTCAGAAAAATTTAACAAGCTGGGGCTTTCGGTCGTGACGCTGGTCGGACGGGATGAGATCCGGCTGTTATATATGATCGATATGGTTATTGCGGCTGTGATGCTCGTTGTCAGCGTATGCCTGATTTTGATTTCGATGGTGATTCTTAGGTTTACGATTCATTTTACAATGAGCGAGGAGTTTCGGGAGATCGGCGTGATGAAGGCGATCGGCATTCCAAACCGGAACATACGAGGGCTGTACATTGTGAAATATTTTGCGGTAGCCGCTGCCGGCGGCGTGGTCGGGCTGTGCTTTAGTATTCCGTTTGGCAGGCTGATGCTTAGGGGACTGACGCAGAATATCATGCTGGAAGCGGATGGAAACCTGGTATGGAATGTTGGATGTGCTCTGGCGGTCGTTGCCATTGTCGTATCGTTCAGCTATTCCTGCACGCGGAAAATCAAGCGGATTTCGCCGATGGATGCGATCCGCAACGGGGAAAACGGGGAGCGTTATGCGCGAAAGAGCGTCCTGGCGCTGCACCGGTCACGCCTTCCGGCAGTTTTGTTTTTGGCGTTGAATGATATTTTAAGCGGAATCAGGCGTTACGCGGCATTGATCCTGATATTTACGATCGGGATTTTGCTGGTGGTCATTCCGGTTAATACGATGAATACATTGCAGTCAGACCATTTAATTACCTGGTTCAGCATGGCGCAGTGTGACCATGTGATCAGCAAAGAAACGCTGTTCCACACGGACGGCAATAACAAAAAGATGATCGAAAACGAGCTGGAAACGATAAAAAAAGAGCTTTGGCGTCATGGAATCAGCGCACGGGTGTATCAGGAGATACTGTTTCGCATGAGTATCACCTATCAGGGAAAAAAGGAATCTTCGCTTGCCTTTCAGGGAACCGGCGATGTTACGGCCCGCCAGTATGCATATTTAGAAGGCAGCGCCCCGCAGGAGGAGGGAGAGGTCGGGATCTCGCATCTGATCGCAGGCAGGCTCGGCGCGCAGATTGGAGATACGGTTACGATCCAAAATGGAGAACACGAGGGCAGCTTTCTGGTGACCGCGATCTTCCAGACTATGAATAATCTGGGCGAAGGCATCCGCTTTTATGAAAAGGAAGCACTGGATTACAACTATGCGTTCGGCAGCTTCGGCGTCCAGATCGCATATGATGGACAGCCAGGCGCCAAAGAACTGGAAGAAAGAAAAGAAGCGCTTGCCTTGTGGTTCCCGGATTATGAAGTATATACGGCAGGCGGCTATGTCAGTGAAATGATCGGGGATATCAGCGGGCAGCTCAAAGGGATGAAGTACCTGATTTTACTGGTTGTCTTATGTATCAATATGCTGGTAACCGTGCTGCTGGTAAAAAGCTTTCTGACAAGGGAGCGAGGGGAGATTGCCATGTTAAAAGCGATTGGGTTTTCCGATAGGTCCCTTGCCGTCTGGCAGGCGATGCGCATTGGGATTGTGCTGCTTTTTGCGGTATTTGCGGCGGGGATTTTAACGGCTCCGCTGTCCCAGATTACGGTCGGGCCTATTTTTCAGATGATGGGAGCGCAGAAGATTGAGTTTACGATGGATTTGTTTGAGATTTATGTGCTGTATCCGGCGCTTGTATTTGCGGTGACGGCTGTTTCGGGGCTGCTTGCGGCGATGCGGGTGAAAAGGATTCCGGCGTCGGATGCTTCTAATGTGGAATAAAAAATGAATGTGATAAATGCAGGGAGAGATATTGGTCGAGTGTTGGGGGGATTGTGGATACAGGGACGCTGGGAGAGGGGATGGGAACGCCCTGTCTGCGTCCGTTCCAGAAGGTTAAGAAGCCCTAAGCATCCTGCGGTTACGCTGTGGCA
>CAMUPC010000367.1 GCA_947090545.1 uncultured Eubacterium sp.
CACCTAGTTCGCCCTGGCTTGCGCCAGCAGCTAAAGGTGCCGCTTGGCTTCGCCCTGCTGTATCGAGCAGGATGCTAAGGGCTTCTAAACCTTCTTCCAAGGGCGCAGCCAGGGCGTGCCAATCCCCTCTCCCGGCTGGTTATCGTGTGTGCTGCAAAAAATCAATTGTCGGTTTTTCCAGGCAGCAAGGGCGGACTAGGTGCCGCGACCGGACGGTGCCACAGCGTAACCGCAGGATGCTTAGGGCTCCTTACCTTCTGGAACCGGAACAGGAAGCAAGCCCCGCGCCCCTTCCTCCATCGTCCTTTCTGCAAAAAAACTAGAGACAGGGATATTTTTATAATGGTTGATCAAAAAGGCATGGGATTATATCTGCATATCCCATTTTGTGTTAAAAAGTGCGAATACTGTGATTTTCTGTCCGCTCCTGCAACAAAAGAGATCCGTCAGGCATATGTAAACCAGCTTGAACAGGAAATCTATGCAGCTTCTAAAACGTATGCGAAGGTTCCGGTCAGCACTATTTTTGTAGGTGGTGGAACGCCTTCCGTCCTTTCGCCGGAACAGGTGCTTAGCTTGTTTGAGCAGATCAGAAGCAGGTTTCTTATTTTACCGGATGCGGAAATTACTGTGGAATGCAATCCTGGGACGGTGGATGCTGCAAAATTGCAGGCGTATCGGCAATCTGGTGTCAATCGTTTGAGTATCGGCTTGCAGTCAGCGAACGAGTGGGAGCTGCGCCTGCTTGGGCGGGTGCATACGATGGAGCAGTTTGAATCGAATTACAGGCTGGCGCGCAGCTTTGGATTTGAAAATATAAATGTAGATATTATATCGGCGGTTCCTGGGCAGAGAGTCAGTGATTATGAGCGGACGGTGCAAAAAGTGCTGGCACTTGCGCCGGAGCATATTTCTGCGTACAGCTTGATTTTAGAAGAGGGGACGCCGTTTTTTGAGCGCTACAGGCAGGCGGAGGTTCTGCGGGAGAAAGGAAAGCCGCAGAGCCTGCTTCCGTCAGAGGAAGAGGAGCGCAGGATGTATGTGCGCACGAAGGAGCTTTTAAAAAGTGCGGGCTATCACAGATATGAAATCTCGAATTATGCGTTGGACGGATATGAATGCCGGCACAATCTTGGGTATTGGACAAGAAGGGATTATCTGGGGCTGGGGCTGGGTGCGGCGTCGCTGATTGGGAATGTGCGGTTTTCTAATAGCAGGGATTTGCGGCGGTATTTAAGCCTGGATTTTATACAGCTTAGTATGGGGGCAGCGGCTGAGAACCGGGAAGTGTTAAGTGTACAGGCGCAAATGGAGGAGTTTTTGTTTTTGGGGCTTCGTATGATGCGTGGTGTGTCGGCGGGACGGTTTCAGGAGCAGTTTTCAAAAAGGATAGAAGAGGTTTATGGCGGGGTGCTGGAAAGACAGTTAAAGGAAGGGCTGATTCAAAAGACGGCGGATGGTTACTGTCTGACGGAATTTGGGATTGATGTCAGTAATGTGGTGATGGCGGAGTATTTGCTGGGTGAGTAGTGGGATGTGCTTGTTTGGCTGGTTTGTTGCTGATTTTCTAATATATAAAATCAGGGCTTAAGATCTTTGTGAGAAATCTTATGCCCTGATTTTGAGGACTGTCTGGATGGAATTGAGAGTACGGGTTTTGATCTTAACTAATTCTGCAAGGTTTACCCCTAAGCTTGTTAGTGTGATTAATTCGATGTACCTGTTGTGCATGGAATGATAGGTTTCCATGTCATTTTTTGATGGAACGGATAACATCTAATTTTGCAATATTGAAAATTCATTTATAGAATCTTTGATAATATCTGCTGCATTAGTCATGTAATTACCTCCTGGATAATGGGACATAAGCTTTTGTAAATTAAGGATACCATGATAGGAATGCTAAGTTTATGATTATTTTCATGGTTATGATAGGGCAATAAATTTGGTAATGCATATATTGAATAACTTTCTTTGCTAGTATTAAAACAATTTGGATTTTACTGGCTGGCTGCGTATAGTGGCGAAAAGTGGAAAAACGCTATTAACAGCATTTATGGGGGCTTGAGGAACGCTGCGAAGAAAGGATGGCGCTATCTGGCAGTAAAAGTTGGAAGCGGATATTGCCGGAAATAGAAAAATGTGGTATATTGTCAGCAGGAGTAACTGTGTTGCAAGGTGGTGAGCCTCCCTAAGCTTCATGCCCGGTTCGCCGGAGTACATAAGAGGGGAGGTGGCGCAAATGACAGCTTTTGAAATCATTTCGATTTTCATAGGCATATTGGCTTTGCTGATTGCCTTTGGTAGTTTTGTTATCGCGTTGCTTGCCTTTCTCGATAAGAGGAACAAGCGCAAATAAATAAGCCTGCCTTGTACTTGACCAGTCGAGCAGGCTTATAACCTAAATGGGAGGTCAACCACTTTGTACCCCATGGGGGATACTATGGGCAGTTGCTCCTTTTCTATGTCTAATATAGCATATCTGCAATCAGATTTCAAGAGCATTTTTATTTGGCGCCACGGTAAACGCATAATTAAGATGAGAACCTATGAGTTGTAAAAATTGTGCACAATGGCAAACTATTTGTCTGGGAAACAATTTTAGCCAAGTGCTGCATTTTTTGAGAAAAGGACGCCGGAGGAAGGGGCGCGGGGCTTGCTTCCTGTTCCGGTTCCAAAATGTAAGGAGCCCTAAGCATCCTGCGGTTACGCTGAGGCACCGGACGGGCGCGGCACTTGGCACAGCATTGCGGGATGAACGGTAAATACAGCACCTGCCTTTTGCACCATCGCCGCGTTGTC
>CAMUPC010000368.1 GCA_947090545.1 uncultured Eubacterium sp.
TTTAGCTGCTGGCTGTAAGCCAGGGCGAACTAGGTGCCGCGCCCGGACGGTGCCACAGCGTTCCGCAGGATGCTTAGGGTTTCTTAACCTTCTGGAACGGACGCAGGCAGGACGTGCCAATCCCCTCTCCCAGCGTCCCTCTCTCAAAAAAACACCCCCATTTTCTCCAACTCACAGAAAAGGCAGGAACAAAGATTTCCTCCTTCATTCCCACCTCTTCCAAGCGTTTCCCGCGAAGCCTGCCCTTTTCATACCGCGACAGAATCCACGCATACAATTTTCCAAAATCAAACTTCACCGACGCCGCCACCGTATCAGGATACGCTCTGGTTGGGTCGCTGGAAAACCCGATAACCTTTGCTCCCTTGTCCGCGGCAGCTTCGATACAGCCGATGCCTGCTTCATTGGAATAGACAAACAAAACGTCCGCTCCGCTGTCAATCACCTGTTCCGCAATCTTCCTGCCCAGGCTCCGGTCTGTCCAGCTATTGGTATAGGCTCGCAGAAACTGTACTTGTTCCATGCCCCGCTCTTTGAGTATGCCGCGCGCCTTTTCCTCAAATACGTCCAGCAAATGCTCCATCCCTTCGTTTGGATAGCCTGCGACCATGCCGATCACCCCGGTTTTCGTAATCCTTGCTGTAAGCTCTGCCGCCATACTGCTTGCTTCGTATTCCCTTGGCCTGACTGCAACTACATTTTTGACATCTGCACGGGAACCGTTGACGACACAGAAAAAGGTATTCGGATACTGCCTGGCAACCGTATTTACAGCATCCGTAAACTGCTCTCCAGCCGCCAGAACCAGGTCATATCCGTGTTCGCCGCACTCCAGCAGTGTCCGTTCAAATTCATCTTCCTGCACATTGTCGATGCAGTCGATATGCACCCGCAGCTTTTCTTCACACGACAAAATCCCTTCCATATTTGTGTCATTCCAGCTCAGGTCGCCAGCCTTTCCCGGAAGCAGCGCCGCAATCCTGCATGTTTCCAGTTCTTTATGCAGGCTGTATTCCTGTGCCGCGCCGCCCCAAAGCAGCAGCAAAAACAAGGCGGTAAGCAGCGCCGTACAATACCTCTTCATATACCTGTCTCCGTCTTTTGTTAAGACTCTGTATAAGGCGTGCGATGGATAAAGCGCCCGGCACCCTTTTCCCCGGTAAACGTTCCGTCTTTTGCGATTATACTGCCCCTTTGCATAACCAGACGAATCTTTCCCTGAACTTCCATGCCTTCGTACGCCGTATAATCAACCGCTCCATGCATCCTGCTGTGCGTCAGCACACCGGACGCATCCGGGTCCAGCAGCACCAGGTCTGCGTCTGCTCCCGGCAAAATCGCGCCTTTTTGCGGATACAGCCCGTAAATCCTGCTTGGGCTTGTACAAAGCGTCTCGACCAGCCGATGCATCGTGATCCGCCCTTTTGCCACGCCTTCGGAATAAAGCAGGATCAGCCGCTCTTCCACACCCGGAGCGCCATTTGGACATGCAGTAAAATCATCCTTGCCCATCTGCTTTTCTTTTGCATAATGGAACGGGCAGTGGTCTGTCGCAACAGCCTGGATATCTCCTCTGGCAAGCCCCTCCCACAGTGCGTCACAGTCTTTTTTCGTACGCAGCGGCGGCGACATAATGTACTTTAGCCCGTCCTCCCTCGTATAGCAGTCCTCCGTCAAAATCAGGTACTGCGGGCACGTCTCCACAAAAATATGCTTCTGCCCCTGCCTTCTTGCCTCTCTGACAGCCTCCAGGCTTTCCCTACAGGATAAGTGCACGATATAGACTGGCGCGTCATCCGCCATCCTAGCAAGCTTTAACACACGCTGCACCGCCTCTGCTTCCGCCAGGTTCGGGCGGCTTTTTGCGTGCCAGATCGGAGACGTCTTTCCTTCGTTTTTATGCTTTTGCTTTAAGTACTCCACAACGTCATGGTTCTCGCAGTGGAATGCTGTAATTCCTCCGATTGCTTTCATTTTCTGCAAAATCTGCAACACGTCCGCGTCGTTAAGCTTAAAGCCATAGGTCAGGTATGCTTTTACGCTTGGAATCCCGTCCGCCGCCATTGTTTCAAGCTCAGCCAGGATATCCGCGTTTACATGCTGCGCGGTTCCGTGAAAGCCATAGTCAATCACAGCTTTTCCTTCCGCCAGCTTTTTATATACTTCAAACTGATGGTGCAGCGGGATTCCTGCCGGGCCAAACGCCATATGGTCTACGATCGATGTCGTCCCGCCGCAGGCTGCTGCTACTGTTCCATCATAGAAATCGTCTACTGCCCTAGCTATGCCAACATCCAGATCCATATGGGTATGCACATCTACCGCACCTGGGAGGACATAACATCCAGTGGCGTCTATGACCTGGGTATCTGCATGAGTATCTGCATCGATTGAATGCGATCCGATACTTATAATCTTTTCATCCTCGATAAGCAGGTCTGCCTGGTAGTCTTGTGATTGTGTAAAAATCCTGCCGTTTTTTATTAGTTTTTTCATAGATTTGACTCCTCTTCCTCATCTTCCTTGATTTGTGTGATGCGTATTTTCTGGTTTTAGCGTGCTGAAGATGTAACGGTTGCATCAAAGTATTGCTTCTGAAAAGGGACGCGGGAGGAAGGGGCGCGGGGCTTGCTTTCAGTTCCGATTCCAAAATGTAAGGAGCCCTAAGCATCCTGCGGTTACGCTGTGGCTCCGTCCGGGCGCGGCACCTAGTTCGCCCTGGCTTACAGCCAGCAGC
>CAMUPC010000369.1 GCA_947090545.1 uncultured Eubacterium sp.
CCTTCTGGAACGGACGCAGCCAGGGCGTGCCCATCCCCTCTCCCGGCGTCCCTTTTCCAATACCCCTCCAAAAAAAGGTATAACACATGACTAGAAAAATCTGATACCAGCTTATCTACACATGTATCTACATAAGGAGATCATATGCATATGGATAGAAAAACAAATTATAAAATGGAAGAACTGCTGCCGCTCGTATCAGAGCTTGCACAGCAGTATACCGGCTGCGACAGTACGTCAGTCACCTATGAGAAAGCGCAGGCGCTTATGGAAGCAGTATTATACTGCCTGCATGAGTACGACAGCGCTGCTGGCAGCAATGATACAGACAGCATGATCCCAGGCGGCAATACAGGCGGCAATAAAACAGGAAGCATCGTCTCATGCCAGGATAAAACAGTAAGAGAAAAATATGAGGCTGGGCGCCAACTGCTGCTTGCGAAGGTGGATCAGATTCGCAGGATGCTGAATGCGCTGTCGGGGCAGTTTGAAGATTATGGAGTGCGCAGCCTGTATGATACGGTGCAGAAGGGAGTACCGGAATTTTTAAAATGGTATGACGTCCGTTTCTGTCCGCAGGATACGATCCTGACGCTGGATTATCCGCTTCTTGTGGATCTTCATACGATGTGCGGGGCGGATGCGGTTTATGCGTATCTTTGCGGGATACAGGCGGAACAGCGGTTTTTGGCGATGTTTGACAGAGGCTATATTGTCAGCCTGCTGGAAGCGTATGACATGGAGTACCGGGAGATGATGGAAAATATCTGTGAGATTGTGCTGGCAAATGCGATTGGGCATCTGCTGCTGCAAAAGCCGTTTGAGGACAAAGGGTTTCAAAAAGAGGAATACCGCAGGCTGGAACAGATGGTTGGATCGGGGCAGGTGCAGGAGCTGGAACAGGTGGTGTTAAATGGGATCAGGCAGATGGTAAAGCAGTATGATGGAGATGACGGGAAGGTGTGCACGTATCTTTGTGCGGGTGCAGGGGCGATTGCTGTACGTATGGAGTCGGCGGCGCGGATGGGGCATTTGGAGCATTTGCTTCTTTTGTAGATGTTTGGAAGGGTTTATTTCATTCGGAATTTGAAAAAGTTGTTTTTTTTTCTGGAAAAATATGATATTCTCTTGATAGCTTCTTTTTAGAATTAGGAGGATGTTATATTTGGAAGATTTTGGGGTTTTCATATAGGGACGCTGGAGGGAGGGGAGCGGGGCTTCCTTCCTGTTCCGATTCCAAAATGTAAGGAGCCCTAAGCATCCTGCGGTTACGTTGTGGCTGTGTCCGGGCGCGGCACCTAGTTCGCCCTGGCTTACAGCCAGCAGCTAAAGGTGCCGCTTGGCTTCGCCCCTGCTTTTTCCTGGCAGGATGCTAAGGGCTCCTAACATTTTTCCATAGTCACAGGAAGGAAGCCCCGCTCCCCTTCCTCCGGCTGGTTATCGCAAGTTCTGTATGATTGTGGCTTGCAGCCAGTGCTGTATCTAGTCGAAAATTAGAGTACGGTTTGGGCTGGCTTGTGTAATTGATGTAGGAAAACAAGAAGCCGTTGAAGATATGTTCTGAGTACAAATGTTTTGTGCACGATGAGCCGCTTTTTGCAGGACATGCGAATATCAAGACGGGAGAGGGATGGATGCAGCCAGGGCGTGCCCATCCGCTCTTCCAGCGTCTAGCGTCTAACATATGCGCAAAATTATGATATTTGGCTGTTATCTGGGGTGACATGACTCTTAAAAATATGAAAAAACATCAAATAAGAAAGCAGGTGAACTTATGGAATTTCGCCCATGCATCGATATCCACGGCGGCAGGGTCAAGCAGCTTGTCGGCGGTACCTTAACTGACAGCGATGCAAGAGAAAATTTTGTCTCCGGGCAGGACGCGGCATATTATGCCCGCCTTTACCAAAAAGACGGAATCCGCGGCGGGCATGTGATTATGCTGGATGCGCCTGGATCTGCGTACTACGAAGCTGACCGCAGCCAGGCTTTTTTGGCGCTCGGCGCTTATCCGGGCGGATTGCAGGTTGGCGGCGGGATTACGCCGGAGAGTGCGCCACAGTTTTTGGAAGCGGGCGCCAGCCATGTAATCGTGACCTCGTACGTATTCAAAGACGGCGTAATCCACTATGACAGGTTAAAAAAGCTGGTGCAGGCGGTCGGCAAAGAGCATCTTGTACTGGATCTAAGCTGCCGCAGGACACAGGACGGATATCTGGTTGTCACTGACCGCTGGCAGAAGTTTACAAAGGAAGCGGTGACGTACGAGCTGCTGGAGCGGCTGTCAGGCTATGCGGATGAATTTTTGATCCATGCGGTAGATGTGGAAGGAAGGGTATCCGGTATCGAGACAGAGCTTGTAAAAATGCTTGGAGGATGGGATGGTATTCCTATTACTTATGCGGGCGGCGTCAGCAGTTTTGAAGATCTTTCTGCGTTAAAGATGTATGGCTTGGGCAGGCTGCATGTGACGGTTGGAAGTGCGCTGGATCTGTTTGGAGGGACGATGGAGTATGAGAAAGTGCTGGAGTATGTTTGTGGGGATGAGGGTATATAAAAAGTGATTGGGGATTTCAGGGGGGATTTTTTTGCGGGGAGGACGCTGGAGGGAGGGGAGCGGGGCTGGCTTTCTGTTCCGATTCCAGAATGTAAGGAGCCCTAA
Organism: uncultured Eubacterium sp.; assembly: GCA_947090545.1. Lineage (GTDB taxonomy): Bacteria > Bacillota > Clostridia > Lachnospirales > Lachnospiraceae > Eubacterium_J. The sequence continues at coordinate 2,663 of CAMUPC010000369.1, forward strand.
GCATTCTGCGGTTACGTTGTGGCTGTGTCCGGGCGCGGCACCTAGTTCGCCCTGGCTTACAGCCAGCA
>CAMUPC010000370.1 GCA_947090545.1 uncultured Eubacterium sp.
TTTTGGAATCGGAACAGGAAGCCAGCCCCGCTCCCCTTCCTCCAGCGTCCCTTTCTCAAAAAAACCGCAACATTTCACCAAAACAGTAAATTATTCTGTTATTTTTATCTGGCACTAAATCTTCTCTAATATCCCAATAAAACAATGCACAAACTTCACAAACAGTTTCAGCCAAAATCTATTTTATACTGTGCCAGCAAGGATACGACAGCTGTTCTTGTCTATTGCAGGATCGCCCCCCTGATTCCAAAAAAATAAAAGAAAACGTTGTGTCAAATAGATTTTTTATAGTATAATCGTTTTAGAAAAGTAGACGAATTGCCAGACAAAAACATCCATAAAAGAAAGCATATCCGCAAAAAAATTAAAAAGATACAAAATGGAAAAGGAGAACATCTATGGCAAAATATGTAATGGCACTCGATGCCGGAACGACAAGCAACCGCTGTATTTTGTTTAACGAAAAAGGAGAGATGTGCAGCGTTGCGCAGAAGGAATTTACACAGTATTTTCCAAAACCAGGCTGGGTAGAGCACAATGCGAACGAGATCTGGTCCACGCAGCTTGGCGTTGCAGTAGAGGCGATGCAGAATATCGGCGCAACGGCGGACGATATCGCGGCAATCGGCATTACGAACCAGCGTGAAACGGCGATTGTGTGGGATAAGGAAACCGGAGAGCCTGTGTACCACGCGATTGTATGGCAGTGCAGGCGGACCTCTGCATACTGTGATACGTTAAAGGAACAGGGCTTTACAGACATGATCCAGAAAAAGACAGGGCTTGTGATCGACGCATATTTTTCAGCGACAAAAGTAAAATGGATTCTCGACCACGTAGAAGGCGCCAGGCAAAAGGCGCAGGAAGGCAAGCTTTTATTCGGTACGGTGGAGACGTGGCTGATCTGGAAGATGACAAAGGGAGCTGTACATGTCACGGATTATTCCAACGCTTCAAGAACAATGATGTTTAATATCAACGAACTGACATGGGATACAGATATTTTAAAGCTTTTGGATATCCCAGAGTGTATGCTGCCCAATCCGGTGCCTTCAAGCAGTATTTACGGAGAAGCAGACCCATCGTTTTTCGGCGGCCTGATTCCAATCAGCGGCGCAGCAGGCGACCAGCAGGCGGCACTGTTTGGACAGACCTGTTTTACAGCAGGCGAGGCGAAAAATACATACGGGACAGGCTGCTTTTTGTTAATGAATACAGGAGAGCGCCCAGTATTTTCCAAAAACGGGCTTGTTACCACGATTGCATGGGGATTGGACGGCAGGGTAAACTATGCATTGGAAGGCTCCATCTTTGTAGCAGGCGCAGCAGTACAGTGGCTGCGCGATGAGATGCGCCTGGTAGATACTTCCCCAGATACGGAATATATGGCATCCAAGGTAAAAGACACAAACGGCTGCTACGTCGTTCCCGCGTTTACAGGGCTTGGCGCCCCTTACTGGGATCAATATGCAAGAGGGACGATTGTAGGCATTACACGCGGCGTAAATAAATACCATATCATCCGTGCGACACTAGAATCCATCGCATACCAGGTCAACGACGTGATCGCAGCGATGCAGGCGGATTCAGGTATTACGCTCAGTACATTAAAAGTCGACGGCGGAGCAAGCGCCAACGATTTTTTAATGCAGTTTCAGTCCAATATTATCGACGCACCAGTTCACCGCCCGGTGTGTGTGGAGACGACAGCGATGGGTGCTGCTTATCTTGCGGGGCTTGCGGTCGGATACTGGAACGGTAAGGAAGAGGTGATTAAAAACTGGCAGATTGACCGGGTGTTTAAGCCGCAGATGGAAGAAAAGGACAGGGCTGCGTGCCTGGATGGGTGGCGCAGGGCTGTGAAATATTCGTATGGGTGGGCGAAAGAGGATTGATGGGGGATGGATTTTATTGAGGAAGGGGGCTGGAAAAAGGGACATTGGAAAAAGGGACGCTGGAGGAAGGGGAGCGGGGCTGGCTTCCTGTTCCGGTTCCAGAATGTAAGGAGCCCTAAGTATCCTGCATTTACGCTGTGGCTGTGTCCGGTCGCGGCACCTAGTCCGCCCTTGCTGCGCAAGAAGCTAAAGGGTGCCGCTGGGCTTCGCCCCTGAGTTATTAAGCAGGATACTAAGGGCTCCTAACATTCTTCCACAGTCACAGGAAGCCAGCCCCGCTCCCCTTCCTCCGGCTGGTTTTCCAGGGCGCTAAGAAAGTGATCCATCCGAAAATGATCTGCCAGAAAGCGATCTGTCCGAAAGCGATTCATTAGGAAGCGATGCATCCGAAGGCGTTCTGCCAGGAAGCGATGCATCCGAAGGCGTTCTGCCAGGAAGCGATGCATCCGAAGGCGTTCTGCCGGGAAGCGATGCATCCGAAGGCGTTCTGCCAGGAAGCGATGCATCCGAAAGCGATCTGCCAGAAAGCGATTTGTCAAGAAGCGATCCATCCGAAAGCGATCTGCCAGAAAGCGATCTGTCAGGAAGCGATGCATCCGAAAGCGATCTGTCAGAAAGCTGTATTTGCAGTTCATTATACGGGAGGGCAGCATTCTTTTGCCGCACACTCGAAAACCAGCCGGGAGAGGGGATTGGCACGTCCTGGCTGTGCCTTTGGAAGAAGGTTTAGAAGCTCTTGGCATCCTGTAGAGTAACCCAGGGGCGAAGCCAAGCGGCACCTTTAGCTGCTGGCGGAACGCCAG
>CAMUPC010000371.1 GCA_947090545.1 uncultured Eubacterium sp.
ACAGCGTTCCCGCAGGATGCTTAGGGCTTCTTAACCTTCTGGAACGGACGCAGCCCGGGCGTGCCAATCCCCTCTCCTAGCGTCCTTTCCCCCAAAAAAATAAAACCCTCAACAACACCATCGCTATCAAAGGAGATCCTACAATGAAACAACACAAATTTATCAGCATTCTATTCCTGGAAGCAGCTTTTCTTATCTGCACAGGTACGCTTCACATTCAATTTTCAAGCATACTTTCCAAAGCATCCGTCCCATTCGAGCAAATCGGCCAGCTTTTGCGCCGCCTTTCGCTCCAAGGAGAAGCAAAAAACACGGCTGCAATTACATTGTATATCCTGCTTGGGCTGCTTCCATGCGCCGCCTATGCGTATCTTAAGCTGCTCGGAAAAGCCTGCCGGATCGACCTGCTGCTGCCCGGGCTTAGCATTTTGCTGTATTTGGTTCTTTATTATGCGGTCAATCCAGGACTGCTTGGATTTGCCGCGGCTGAGGATGCGAAATGGATGCCAGGTGCCGTATTTTATTCCGCATTGTTTGGATACTTGATTCTTCGGGTGCTGCGTGTGTATGCCTCTGCGGATGCGGATAGGCTGCACCAGGGGCTTTTGCGCCTTCTGGGGCTGCTGTCTGTGATTTTTGTCTATGCGGTCTTTGGGCAGTGCTTGGAAGAGCTGGTGTCCTCCATACAGGCACTGCGGGGAGTGCGCCAGGAGATAGGAAACGGCATAGGGATGCGTGCGCCTGCGTTTTCCTTATCGATGACTTTGAGTTATCTCTTTTTGGTACTCCAATTTATAGTCCATGCACTGCCGTACGGCATGGATCTTTTCATAATTGGCATGGCGGCGCGCTGCGTCAGGGAGCTTCAAAAAGACCGGTATTCTGACGGGGCGGTTTTAGCGGCGGCGCGGCTTGCGGGATGCTGTGCAAAAGCGCTTGCGGTAACGGTTGTTGCAGGCGTTGTGTTTAATATCTTGCAGCTTGCGGCAGGAAGCAGGCTGTACCAGGTCAATATTACGATTGCAGTGCCTGTGGCTTCGGTATTGTTTGTCGTTGTTATCCTGCTGGCGGTACGTTATATCCAGGAAGACCAGAGGCTGAAGCAGGATCATGATTTGTTTATATAAACAGGCTGGCAGGTGGAATGATGGGAATTAGAATTTGTCTGGAGGAAGTGCTGAAAGAGCGCGGAATGACTTCAAAAGAGCTGTGCAGGCTGGTAAATATTACCGAGGCAAACTTGTCGGTGCTGCGCAGCGGAAAAGCAAAGGGAGTCCGGTTCCATACAATCAACCGGATCTGCTATTTTTTGGACTGCGATGTCGGGGATATTTTAAAATTTGACGGAAATCTTGAGGACGAAGAAGAAAACAAGTAGAAATAATCTGTGCGAAAAATAACCAAATAAGCTGTAAACAAATAAGCTGTAAAGAAGAAACAGAAGGGAGAGGGGAAGTATGATCAAATTGGTTCGTATTGTCTGCCTGCTGCTGTCCGCAATGCTTTTGGGCGGCTGCTCGCTCGCTGTGCCGGATGCCGGAGAGCATACGAAGGAGGATCAGATGATCGGGGCGTATATTACACGGGAAGCTTTGGAGGCTTATGATATGGATGCCTTTTTCACAGACAACCGCTGGCAGGTTGCAGACGGAAAGCAGTTTACGCAAGAAGATCTGTCCGGCTACCAGAACAGGCTGTTTGCCCAGATAGAAAAAAACGAAAGCGAAAATCCTTCGGACTGGAATGTTTCGTTTCCGGGAAGCAAGGGAATCTGCTTTTTTGCCCCGCTCTGGGATTCACCCGACGGGAGCAGCTACCGGGACAATGTGATTGATGCACAGGTCTGTGAAAGAGATTTTTCGGTTTCCGCTTCAGATGAGGAAGAAACACTCGGCTTAACCGGGACGATTTATGTAACACCATACGAAACGCCAAACGAACAGTTTCATTTTTATGTAAATCCGGTTTATCAAAACCCAGATGGGGAGATCTATGTGCTGCATGGTTCAGGATATCTGATGCAGACAACAGGAACCTCTGTGGAAGGCGAGCAGGTTATGACGACTCTGACAGATGAGAGAAACATGACAGCGGACGATACGCAAAAGAAAGAAAAAACAAGCGTTACAGTTAAGTTTGAGGTGATATACCGGCCTATAAGCATCACACTCTGCGAGATGGATGCCAGGCATCATTTATTAAAAAAGAAGGTGTACCAGCCTGGGAAGATCCCCAAAAAGCTGCGTGCCCAGGAAGGGACGGCATATATCCTTGTAGAGACGGAAAAGGAAAGCCCGATTGGAGAAACTGTGGTTTCCCGGGAGATCTGCGAATATACGCGGGAGATGGAGGGTGTGCTGGAAAGCTTTTATGCGGCGGAGGATGGGATTGTGAGGAAGAAGGATACTGAGGTAGTGTGGGGCAGGAATTAGGTTTTTGGGGTTTTTGTGAAAGGGACGCTGGAGGAAGGGGAGCGGGGCTTGCTTCCTGTTCCGATTCCAGAATGTAAGGAGCCCTAAGCATTCTGCTGTAAGCTGTGGCACCGTCCGGGCGCGGCACCTAGTTCGCCCTGGCTTACAGCCAGCAGCTAAAGGTGCCGCTTGGCTTCGCCCCTGGTTTTATTCGGCAGAATGCTAAGGGCTCCTAACATTCTTCCAAAGTCACAGGAAGCAAGCCCCGCT
>CAMUPC010000372.1 GCA_947090545.1 uncultured Eubacterium sp.
TTACATTTTGGAACCGGAACAGGAAGCCAGCCCCGCGCCCCTTCCTCCAGCGTCCTCTTTACCAAAAAAGCAACACCCCCAACCATCTACAATTCTGATTCATCTAAATAAGGAGCAAAAACAATGATTATAGATTTTCACACCCACATTTTCCCAGAAAAACTAGCAGTCAAAACCATCACAAAACTAGAAGCCGCCGCAAACGTCAAAGCCTGTGCAGACGGCAGAGAACAAACCCTAATCCGCTCCATGGAAGCATCCGGCGTAGACATATCCATCGTCCTCCCCGTCGTTACCGCACCAGAGCAGTTTTCTACAATCAACCGTTTTGCAGTTTCACTGAATGAAAAATACAGCGGCAAAAACGTGCGCCTGTTGTCTTTTGGCGGTATCCACCCAGATACGGCGGATTATAAAAGCAAGCTGCGCCAGCTAAAGGAGATGGGCTTGCAGGGGATTAAGCTGCACCCGGATTACCAGGGGACGTATTTTGATGATTTAAAATATATGCGTATCCTGGAGGAAGCGTCTGTGCTTGGGCTGGTTACGGTCGTCCATGCTGGAATCGATATTGGATTTCCAGACCATGTGCATTGCAGTGTGAATCGGATCTTAAAGGTGCTTGACGAGGTGGCGCCGCAAAAGCTTGTGCTGGCGCATCTTGGCGGCTTTCGGGTCTGGGAAGATGTGGAACAGCGGATCGCGGGCAGGGATGTTTACCTGGATACGGCATACACAGAAGGCATGATCGCAGATGAGCTCTTTTTGAAAATACTGAAAAAGCATGGAGCGGACAGGATTTTGTTTGCGACAGACAGCCCTTGGAGCGGACAGGCGGAGTCGCTTGCGCAGATCCGAAGGCTGGTTGTAAATGAACAGGAGCGGGAGATGATACTGGGGAGTAATGCACAGAGACTGATTACGGTATCAGTGCGCGAAAAGTGCACGGTTTAGAAAGGCAGCCTGTTGAAGATGGGAGTTTTTGGCGGTGCTGCTGGATTTGAGGAGATGAAACATGTTTGTAAAATTACTTTTTTTAGTCGTGTTTTTTGTAATGATGATCGGCGTTGGGCTGTATTCCAGAAAACATGCGTCCAATGTCAATGATTTTGTGCTCGGCGGCAGAAGCGTTGGCCCGTGGCTGACAGCGTTTGCCTATGGGACGTCTTATTTTTCCGCCGTGGTGTTTGTAGGATATGCGGGGCAGTTCGGCTATAAATACGGGCTTGCTTCGACCTGGATCGGGATTGGGAACGCGCTGATTGGCTCGCTGCTTGCCTGGGTGATTTTGGGCAGGCGCACCCGTATTATGAGCAACCATTTAAGTGCGGCGACGATGCCGGATTATTTTGGAAAACGCTACCAGAGTAATGCGCTTCGGATCGCGGCTTCGGTTATTTCGTTTGTATTTTTGATCCCGTATACGGCGTCGGTGTATAACGGGCTGTCCAGGCTGTTTGGAATGGCGTTTGACATCCCGTATGAGGTATGTGTCATTGTGATGGCGGCGCTGACCTGTGTCTATGTGATACTGGGCGGTTATATGGCGACCGCGATCAATGACTTTATCCAGGGCATGATTATGCTGGGCGGCATTGCGGCAGTCGTGGCTGCGGTGCTAAACGGACAGGGCGGATTTTTCCATGCGGTGCGAAGCCTTTCAGAGTTTGAAAGCGATGCTTTGGTTACGATGGGGCAGAAAGGGGCGTTTACCTCGTTTTTCGGGCCTGACCCTTTAAACCTGCTTGGCGTGATTATTTTAACATCGCTCGGTACCTGGGGGCTGCCGCAGATGATACATAAATTCTATGCGATTAAAGACGAAAAATCGATCCAGTCCGGGACGATGATATCGACTCTTTTTGCGATTGTCGTATCCGGCGGCTGCTATTTTCTGGGTGGTTTCGGGCGCCTGTTTGATACGCCTGCGATTCACAAGGAGGACGGCAGTGTGATTTTTGACGCGATTATTCCATCCATGCTCTCGACACTGCCAGACCTGCTGGTAGGCATTGTCATTGTGCTGGTGCTTTCCGCTTCCATGTCAACCTTGTCATCCCTTGTGCTGACCTCCAGCTCAACGCTGACGCTGGACTTTTTAAAGGATAACATCATCAAAAAGATGAGTGAGAAAAAGCAGCTTTTTTGTATGCGTATCCTGTTAGTGTTTTTTATTATCTGTTCGGTCGTACTGGCGCTGTTTCCGCCAAAGTCCATCGCGCAGTTTATTGCACAGCTTATGGGGATCTCTTGGGGTGCGCTTGCAGGAGCATTCCTGGCGCCGTTTTTATACGGGCTGTACTGGAAAGGAGTAACGCGCGCGGCTGTTTGGGCGAGTTTTGCGTGTGGTATCGGCATTACGGTGTCCAACCTGTTTTTGTCGTATATTGCGTCTCCGATTAATGCGGGGGCTGTGGCTATGGTGGCGGGGCTTGTGATTGTTCCGGTTGTAAGCCTGCTGACGCCTAAGATGGACGGACGGGAGTTGGAAAAGATTTTTTCCTGCTTGGAGGAACAGGTTGTTGTGGATAAAAAGATTGCGCTGCCTAGGGAAGAGGGGAAAACGGGTAGATAAAGGGGTGTGTTTTTTCAGGATGGGACGCTGGAGGAAGGGGAGCGGGGCTTGCTTCCTGTTCCGGTTCCAAAATGTA
>CAMUPC010000373.1 GCA_947090545.1 uncultured Eubacterium sp.
GCTGTAAGCCAGGGCGAACTAGGTGCCGCGCCCGGACGGTGCCACAGCATAACCGTAGGATGCTTAGGGCTCCTTACATTTTGGAACCGGAACAGGAAGCCAGCCCCGCTCCCCTTCCTGCGGCGTCCCTCCTCAAATCATCCCCCAGAAAATCCCCCACATACAAAAAAAGCTGCCACATTAAGAACCCCCAATACAAGACATCAACCATCACTTCCCAAAAACAACATCCTGCATCTTTCATTCCTAATACGACAGCCCATTTCAGCTATGTTCTCATCAAACCCTGCCTTCTATGTTATCAGTTCCCCTTACGTCCATTCCTGCACCCTGCTATTCCCCCGTCGTAATCGGCGTAATAACAATATTTTCCGCAGATACCTTTGTCTTGCGCTTTACAATATCTTCAATCTGCGCACGTTTTGCGTCCGTAACATCTCCCATATTCAGCACAACATCTGCCGCATCCTCTGTAATCGATACAACCACATCAGTAAATCCTTTTGCTTCAAGCAGCATTTCCGCATCTGACTCACGCTGTGCGATATCTGTAAGTGTTACCATCTTATCAACCGCATCCTGTTTTTCCTTATCGGAAAGCGCTGTACTGTTGATCACTTCCATCAGGTCCTCTTTATTCTGAGAACGTACCTGCTCGCGGTTTAATTTAGCTTCTACCGCAAAGTCTATATTGGATACGCTCGTGCTTGTGAGAACGGTTTCTCCTGGATTGTCGATCTGCTGGCCTTTGCTGTCTTTATTCGCTGTATCTGCATTGTTGGATGCTGTCGTTTTGCTCTGTGTATTTTTTTCATCTGTGCTTTTGCCGTCTGTATTCTGGCTGCCTGCGTTCTGCCCGTCTGCTGTTGTGCCGTCTGCATTTTTATCATCTGCTGTTTTTTTGTCGGACGACTGGGTGCCTTTTTCCTTTTTCTCGCCGGATGCGGCATCCCCGGTATTTTCTCCTGCTGTATCATCCAGCTTGGTATCTACCTCTGTCTCTGTAAAAATATCTGCGTCTACCAAAGTCTCATCATACACAATGTCGTAATCCTCTTCTGAAAGCCCCGCACTCGTCTGGGTCAGCCCTTCGTCGCCGATGCTGCTGTGCGTATAGCTTAAATACCCTGCTGCCGCAATCATCAGCGCCAATGCGGTAATAATGATCTGATTTTTTTTGAAAAGCTTTTTCATACTGATTCCTTCTCCCTGCATGGTCTTTTTTACTATTGCTATTGTATTCGGATGTCCCTGTGTTTATGACTCTTTTTCTTTTTGTATCGTTTCCTGCTGTTTTCCTGTGGCGTATATTCGCATAGGCAGCCTTGCTGTTATGGTTCCTGCATCTTTACGATTTTAATTTTATGCGCCTGTACCGGAAACAATGCCATGACAGCATCCAAAATTTCCTGTTTCGCCCTGGAATCCCCTCCTCCCTGCGCAATTACAAGCACGCCTTCTACAGCAGGGAGCTTCTGCTGGCTGATATAAGGTTCCCTGCCGTCTGTCTCCTGGTAAACGGTGGACTCCTGGTACTGGCTGTTTAGCTGGCTGTCGCCCTGCCCGTTTGAGGATTTTGTCACATCTTTTTCTACGACGGCTTCTCCGCTGTCCTGAAACGTAATCATCACGCGCACCTTTCCTACCCCGTCCATGCAGGCAAGCGCCTGTTCTAAATCTTTTGCCAACTGCTTTTTATAGGTCGTTACCTGCTCCTGCTGGCTGTTGCCCTGCTCCTGTGGATTTAGAACCAGTTCTTCGTTTTTCCTGCTGCTGTCTGTGGGAAGCGCGATGACAAGCAGCAAAATTCCGCTCAGCCCAATGATCATCCATTTTGTTTTGTCCATTTTTTTCAGGCTATCTGTCAGCCATTTCATTGTATTTTCCTCCATCTTCTTGAAATTTTCTGAGCTGGAAAACCAGAATTTTTTGAGAAAAGGATGTGGGGCTTAACATTTAATCGATAAAGATCTGCCGCTCCTGTAGCTGATACAACTGTTGCAGCAGTTCCTCCATCCTGTCTCTGACAGCGGGATCGTCCTGTTTTTGCTGGGCGTCCAGCCAGACTGCAACGCTGTTGATCGTGTAGTCATCTGAAAGGCTGACGCTTGCCCTGCTGACTGCAATTCCATGCTCCTTAGCCTGTGCGATCAGGGCGGATGCGGCGGCTTGTTCGTATTTCTCCATTTGGCGCTGCTCTTGTAACCGTCCTATTTGTAGTGCCTGTGAGGAAACATCGTCCATGCTGCTCCAAAACCGTTCATACGATGCCTGCACCAGATCCCTGCCTTCGCTGCCAAGCAGCCGCAGCATTGGGGAAACAAGTACAAGCATTAGGATCATGCCTGATAAAAAACGCAGGTATTTTTTATATTCTTCTGCGGCTGCAAGCTGGGTCAGTATTGTAAGGATTAGGTATAAAATCAAAAATTCCTTGATCCAGTTTAAAATTGTACTCATTCGGACACTTCCATTTCTTTTTTCCTGATTTGGGGGTGTATTTTTTTGGAGTAGGACGCTGGGAGAGGGGATGGGCACGCCCTGGCTGCGTCCGTTCCAGAAGGTTAAGAAGCGCTAGGCATCCTGCGGTTACGCTGTGGCACCGTCCGGGCGCGGCACCTAGTTCGCC
>CAMUPC010000374.1 GCA_947090545.1 uncultured Eubacterium sp.
ATTTTGGAATCGGAACAGAAAGCCAGCCCCGCTCCCCTTCCTCCAGCGTCCTATCTCAAAAAAAGCTCCATTCCCACCCACCTTTCCCTCATCCCATTCACACATCATCCCATCCAGATAAATAAAGCTTTACATCACCCATACAATCCGCTATAATAAAACAAGATTTCAGAAAGCCGGAACGTCCCAAGCGCCCGCAGCAGGATACGCAGGCACGTTCCGCTAGGAAAGAGGGAAAAACAGCATGGATAAAACAATACCTTATAAAATCTATCTGGAAGAGCAGGAAATGCCAAAACAATGGTATAATGTGCGCGCTGACATGACAAAAAAGCCAGCGCCGCTGCTAAATCCTGCAACCTTGCAGCCAGTGACATTAGAAGAGCTTTCCGGCGTCTTTTGTGAGGAATTGGCAAAGCAGGAGCTGGACGATACAACGCCATATTTTGATATCCCAAAGGAAATTCGGGATTTTTATAAAATGTACCGCCCGTCTCCATTAGTCAGAGCATACTGCCTGGAGGAAAAGCTGGACACCCCGGCGCATATTTACTACAAATTTGAAGGAAACAATACATCCGGGAGCCACAAGCTCAATTCCGCCATTGCCCAGGCTTATTATGCAAAGCAGCAGGGCTTAAAAGGCGTGACGACGGAAACCGGAGCAGGGCAGTGGGGGACCGCGCTCTCTATGGCGTGCGCCTACCTCGACCTGGACTGCCAGGTCTATATGGTGAAATGCTCTTACGAGCAAAAGCCGTTCCGCCGCGAGGTGATGCGTACCTACGGGGCAAATGTAACGCCGTCCCCGTCTATGAATACAAATGTTGGGCGTAAGATCAACGAAGAATTTCCAGGCACAACAGGCAGCCTTGGCTGTGCCATATCCGAAGCAGTAGAAGCCGCGACCAGCCAGGAAGGATACCGCTATGTGTTAGGCTCTGTGCTTTCACAGGTATTGCTGCACCAGTCCATTATCGGTATGGAGACAAAAGCAGCGCTTGATAAATACGGCATCCAGGCACATATGATTATCGGCTGCGCCGGAGGCGGCTCCAACCTGGGCGGCTTGATCTCTCCGTTTGCCGGGCAAATGCTGCGCGGGGAAGCAGACTATCAGATCATTGCCGTCGAGCCGGCTTCCTGCCCAAGCCTGACAAGAGGAACCTATGCCTATGATTTCTGCGATACCGGAAAAGTCTGTCCGCTTGCGAAAATGTACACGCTTGGCAGCGGCTTTATTCCTTCCGCAAACCATGCGGGCGGGCTGCGCTATCATGGCATGAGCTCGACAGTGTCTGAATTATACGCGCAAGGGCTGATGGAAGCAAGAAGTGTGGAACAGACCGAAGTGTTCCATGCCGCAGAGACGTTTGCAAGAGTCGAAGGTATTCTTCCGGCACCGGAAAGCAGCCATGCGATCAAGGTAGCGATCGATGAAGCTGTCAAGTGCAAGGAAACCGGAGAGGAGAAGAATATTGTATTCGGGCTGACGGGTACGGGGTATTTTGATATGTATGCTTATCAGAAATTTAATGATGGAAATATGAGTGATTATATTCCGACGGATGAAGAGCTTGCTGCGTCGATCGCGAAGCTGCCGAAGGTTGAGGGATAATTTTTTGTGGGTCACGGACGCTGGGAGAGGGGATTGGCACGCCCTGGCTGCGTCCGTTCCAGAAGGTTAAGAATCCCTAAGCATCCTGCGTTTACGCTGTGGCACCGTCCGGGCGCGGCACCTAGTCCGCCCTGGCGTTCCGCCAGCAGCTAAAGGTGCCGCTTGGCTTTGCCCCTGCGTTACTGAGCAGAATGCTAAGGGCTTCTAAACCTTCTTCCAAAGGCGTAGCCAGGGCGTGCCAATCCCCTCTCCCGGCTGGTTTTCGCATGTGTTACAAAGAGTAAGTTGTAATTTATTGTGTCAAGCAGCGAGATAAGTATTGTTTGCTGTGTGATATCGTTGATTAGAGATTGTGGGAGGTAGCCGGAAGTAGCCGGTTTTGCTCTTATAGTCTCTTTTTTGTCGGTGTTCTTTTTATGAAAGTGTAATGTTTGACGGAATCAGTTTTCATTTTGATTGATTCATTTGAGTTTGTAAAATTCAGTATAAAAACGAGCAGGAGGGGTAGGAAGCGATGTTTAAATTAAAAAAAGAATATTCAGAATTTGAGAATAAATCTGTTCGGCTCCCCAAAGTATTGATTGATAAGGTGCAGGAACTTGCATGTGAATACGAAATGTCATTTAATAAAGTTGTGATACAGTGTATTGAATACGCATTAGACAATATGGAAGAAGAAGGAGACAAAAAGTAAATCCCAAACTTCTAATACAGCACTAATACAGCATCGCAGAATTAACAGTGAATACACTCCCTGAATTTAGTGTCAGCGCAAGGTAGAGCAAAGAAGGTATACAGCGAGCCACATTTCAGCCTAAAAGCTCATTGCCTGTACACCATAATATATTTAAAACTTGCAATAACCAGCCGGAGGAAGGGGAGCGGGGCTTGCCTCCTGTGACTATGGAAAAATGTTAGGAGCCCTTAGCATCCTGCTCGAAAACCAGGGGCGAAGCCAAGCGGCACCTTTAGCTGCTGGCTGCAAGCCAGGGCG
>CAMUPC010000375.1 GCA_947090545.1 uncultured Eubacterium sp.
AGGGATTCTTAACCTTCTGGAACGGACGCAGCCAGGGCGTGCCAATCCCCTCTCCTGGCGTCCCCCCCTTCTTCAAAAACACCTACATTTTCACCAATCCTATTTGCTCCGCCAACGGTTTTTGCTGCTTCTTACGCGTAATCTCCACCAACCCCAGCTTAGTAATATCCACCAGTTTCGCCGGAACCGGGTCTTTTTTTAACAAGGCGCGCAACTCGTTAAGCAGCTCTGCTTCCAGTGCTTCGTCATACAAGTCAATAAAGTCCACAATAATAATTCCCGACAGATTGCGCAAGCGCAACTGAAGTGCAATCTCCCTTGCTGCCTCCAGGTTGATAGCATAATGATTTTGTTTCTTATCCTGTTTCGAGGTATTTTTGCCGCTGTTTACATCAATGACCGTCAGCGCTTCTGTCGGCTGGATCACGAGGTTGGCTCCTGATTTCAGCCAGACGCGCGGCTTTAATGCGGCTTCGATCTGTCCGGTAAGATGGTACAGACCTGCAAGCGGCAGCAGCTTGTCCTCATACAGCCGTATGGAATAGGATGCGGATGCAATGTGCTTTAGCTCCTGAAATACCGCAGGGTCATCGGTGATGACTTCTTCCAGATCTGCCTTGTCCGTATCCAGCAGCATTTTTAAATAAAATGGGCGTTCCCTGTACAGGCAGGAATATAAGGTCCTGGAAGCTGCGTGCGTGCGCAGATTGTCGTATGCTGTCTTAAGATGATCAAATTCAGCGACGATTTCATCTTCTTTTGCCTGCGCTGCATTCGTACGAATGATCAGTCCGAAGCTTCTGCAAAGCTCTGGTTCTCTTTCACAGAGGTTTTTTAGAAGCTCCTGTAGCCGCCTGCGCTGTTCGCCGGATACCTTGGACGAGATGCCTGCTTTTAAGTTGTCGCTTGTCAGCACCAGGTATTCTCCAGGAAAGCTTAAATTTGCTGATGCGACAGCATCTTTCGTTTTGACCGCTTCTTTGACGACTTGAACAACAAGCTCATCTCCGGCAGCGATCGGTTTTGAGGAAGCTTTGCTTGTAAAAATAGGGTGTTTTAGGTTTTCTAACGGTAAATAGCAAAGTGTCCCCTGTGCAATTTCGACAAATGCTGCATTTAAGTTTGCAACGACGTTTTTTACTCTTGCGATATAAATATTGTTTAAGATACGCTCAGTATCCGACGGATTCAGCGATACGTCTGTGATACGTCCATTTTCATACAGGGCGCACGCCTGACAGCGGATTTTTTGCTGTGCCGATGGATGCTGTAGCTGTAGGTTTGTAATGAGTAATTTTTTCATGGTATTGGTTTGATTTGTTATCCTTTTATTTTATCCTAAACGAAGAGCGAGTTTGCCGCCTTCTATTGGATGATTATACAAAAAAACGTTTCCCGCCTGTCTGTGCGATGGGGTACGTATGATTCAACTGCTCGGCATTCTGCTGTCAAATGCCATCAGCTACCAAAACCCCGGCGGCTGTATCCGGCTTACGCATAAAAAATCTCCTCATCCTCCAGCCGGATACAGGCAAGCTTTGCCTCCGGGTCTCTGTCACGGAAAGAGCAGCCGCAGTCAATATCATAAAATACACAGTCTTTTTGCGGGTCATAATGGCGGAACACATTTCCATTATTATAAGAAAACGCACCTTCAGCGATCGTAGGCGTATGCCCAGCTACAATTACCGCGTGCTGTTTTCCGCCGTTTACAATGCTCTCCTGCCTGGCATACAAATAAAAATCCTCCAGACGGGAAAATCCGCTTCCAAGCCCCTCAAGGCTTTCCGCATAACCCGCATGGACAACAAAATACGTTTTATCCAAAATCTCGCACTGTGCAACATACGGCATCCGCCGAATCATCGCCGACCATCTGCACAGATCCTCCAGCGTCGCACCAGAATGCTCCAGCAGATTTAAAACAGTCCCATAAGAATCAAAGTAAAATCTCGTTTTATTTTTCCTAAAAAAGTATTGCAGGGAACCGTATAACGCCTTTGCCTCCCGGTTGGACGACTTATCTGTGCCTAGCTTTTCCTTTTTGTCAAACCAGAGCATCAGGTCAGTATATGCCGCAAATTCCTCTTCATGGTTTCCGCGAAGAAGCACCGTATGTTCCGGGCAGTGTTCCATCCATTGCAGCATTTCAAAGCTGTCTGTGCCGCGGTCAATATAATCGCCCGCAAGAACCAGCCAGTCCTTCTCACAAAAACCAATTTTATGCAGAAGCGTTAGAAATGGTTCGTAGCAGCCGTGGATATCGCTGATTACATAAGTACTCATTGTTTTTTCCTTTTTGGTGTTTGGGTTTTCTTTTTTCTTTTCATTCTAATTTTTTTATTCTTGTTTGTCAATGTCAATATTCCAAATCAGGAACTTATATTGCTTACGGTAATTGGCGTTATTTTTAGTTGGTGACAAATTGGGTTAAGTGAGGGGAGTTATTGAATAAAGGACGCTGGAGGAAGGGGCGCGGGGCTTGCTTACGGTTCCGATTCCAAAATGTAAGGAGCCCTAAGCATCCTGCGGTTACGCTGTGGCAC
>CAMUPC010000376.1 GCA_947090545.1 uncultured Eubacterium sp.
GCCCTGGCTTGCAGCCAGCAGCTAAAGGTGCCGCTTGGCTTCGCCCCTGCGTGATCGAGCAGGATGCCAAGGGCTTCTAAACCTTCTTCCAAGGCCGCAGCCAGGGCGTGCCCATCCCCTCTCCCGGCTGGTTTTCGCAAGCTCTACAAGAAAAAACGTGCGGGACTCGGCTTCCTGCAAGTTTTTTCACCTAGAGCCTGGATGCAGCAGCCGGAGGAAGGGGAGCGGGGCTTCCTTTCTGTGACTTTGGAAGAATGTTAGGAGCCCTTAGTATTCTGCTCGATCACGCAGGGCGAAGCAAGCGGCACCTTTAGCTGCTGGCTGCAAGCCAGGGCGAATTGGCACAGCGTTGTGGGATGAACGGTGAATACAGTGCCTGATTTTTGTGCCAGCGCAAGGCGGAGGAAGGAAGCGATGTGGTTCCATCGCTGACTGACGATAACGCGGCGATGGTGCAAAAGGCAGGTGCTGTATTTACTGTTCATCCCGCAACGCTGTGCCAAGTGCCGCGCCCGGACGGTGCCACAATGTAGCGCAGAATGCTTAGGGCTCCTTACATTCTGGAATCGGAACAGGAAGGAAGCCCCGCTCCCCTTCCTCCAGCGTCCGTATTCATCTCAGTTACATCCCCCATCATTTCAATCTGCATCATCAAAATCCCCAGCATCGTCACCGCTGCCGTATCTGTCCGCAAAATACGCTTTCCAAGCGAGATCACCTGCATCTTTCCTCTTAATGCTTCGATCTCTTCTGGTGCAAATCCTCCCTCGGGCCCGATCATCACGCTGATGCTCTCACCCCGCCGGATCGATTGCAGTGCTTTTATTGTCGCCTGCATTCCGCATTCGTTTTCGTATGGGACAAGGCGGCAGCCGCATTCCATCGCATATGCTGCTGCGGACGCAAAGCCCATCACCGGGTGTACGGTTGGAATCCGGCTGCGTTTTGACTGCTTTGCGGCGCTCTGTGCAATTGCCTGCCAGCGTTTTACTTTTGCCTGTGCCTTTTTCTCATCCAGTTTTACGACGCAGTATTTCATCGCAACCGGGATAATCTCGCAGACGCCCAGTTCTACCGCCTTTTGGATCACGTATTCCATACGGTCGCCTTTGGGAAGTGCCTGAAACAGATACACCGGGTTTGCAAGCTCTGTGCTTTCGATCTGGGTGTCCACGATATCAAGCTGTACAAACGTATCGGTGACTTCCAAGACACGGCACGCATAATCATGCCCGCCTTCGCTGCTGACGCGCACCTGTTCCCCCGGCTTCATCCGCAGCACGTTTTTTATATGGTTGACATCCGCTCCGGTAATCGTAATAAAATCCTTTCCTACCTGGCTATCCTCTACAAAAAACTGATACATAAACGTCTAATTTCTCCTCGCAGTCAGATTCACCCATTCGCCCTGCCGGTTTGTCTCAAGCAGTTCAAACCCGGCTCTTTCCAGTGCCTTCGCAACATCCTGTTCTTTAAAATCGATAATCCCGGACGTGATCAGCACGCCGCCTGGTTTCAGGCAGGAAAATAACGCCCCCGCCATCGGGATAATAATATCCGCCAGAATATTCGCCAGCACAATCTCATAGCCGCCCGCTTCCTGCTCCTGCACCGCACGGTCGTCTGTCAGGTTCCCGCAGTAAAAGTGCCAAAGCGACGGGTCAAGATGGTTCACCTGCATATTATCCTGTGCCGAGACAATGCAGTTTTCATCAATATCAATACCTGTAACGCCTGCCGCACCAAGCTTTAACGCCACGATCGACAAAATCCCGCTGCCGCAGCCCACGTCCAGCACCTTCCATCCGCCGCCTTTTCCATCCAGCGCTTTTGCATACTTCTCAAGCTGGCGGATGCATAGCTGTGTCGTCTCATGCTTTCCCGTCCCAAAAGAAATGCCTGGATCAATTTCAATGCATAGGTTCGCTGTGTGATCCTCACACGCTTCCCACGTTGGCTTAATCAAAATATCACCGACCGTAAACGACTTAAAAAACTGCTTCCAATTGTTCATCCAGTCCACATCCTCAGTCTGGCTTTTGGTAATCCTGCCGGAGCCGATGTCCAGAAACTGCCGCTCCTTCTCAAGCGCCGCATGAACTCTTGCCAAAAGCGCTTCGTGATCCTCCCCTGCTTCCAGGTAAAAACTGACCTGGCTGCTGCCGTCGTCTGGCGGAAGCTCCGGCGGAAAATCGATGAACATGCCGCCTGCCTCTTCGTCTGTCAGCGGGACGTTATTTTCGATCTCGACTCCTTCGATGCCCAGTTCCGCGAGCATGGCGCTGATGATGTCCTCGGCGGCGGTTGTTGTGTCGATGGTGTATTTGTTCCATTTCATGTTGGTTCCTCTTTTCCTATTGGTCGAATAAGGCGGTGGCGGTTGTGTGTTGTAGTTTTTGCGGATGGGACGCTGGGAGAGGGGATGGGCACGCCCTGGCTGCGTCCGTTCCAGAAGGTTAAGAAGCACTAGGCATTCTGCGCAGCGCTGTGGCACCGTCCGGGCGCGGCACCTAGTTCGCCCTGGCTTACAGCCAGCAG
>CAMUPC010000377.1 GCA_947090545.1 uncultured Eubacterium sp.
GACAACGCGGCGATGGTGCAAAAGGCAGGTGCTGTATTTACCGTTCATCCCGCAACGCTGTCCCAAGTGCCGCGCCCGGACGGTGCCACAGCGTACCGCAGGACGCCTAGGGCTCCTTACATTTTGGAATCGGCACCGGAAGGAAGCCCCGCTCCCCTTCCTCCAGCGTCCCCTACCGAACCGGCAAAAAAACAGAAAACGTAGACCCCCTATCTTCCTGCGAAACCACTTTCACATACCCGCCCTGCCTCGTAACAATCTCACGCGCCAAATACAGCCCAATCCCCACTCCCGGCTCATCATGCACCGCCTCTTCCCGATAAAACCTCCGAAAAACCGCAGCCTGGCTGCTCTCCGAAATTCCCCTGCCTGTATCCGACACATCCAGCCTGACATACATCTCCCACTGCTCCACAGACACAGAAATACTGCCGCCAGGCGGCGTATACTTCACCGCATTGTCCAGCAGGTTAAAGAGCGCTTCCGCCGTCCATTTGCTGTCATGAGGAAAAGACAGCTCCTGCGGGCAGTCTACCGTCACCGTCAATTGCTTTTTTTCTGCACGATAAACGATATCGCTGACCGCCCGCGCCAATGTATCAAACAGCAAAGCCGTTTTCTTTTCCAGCCGGATCGCCCCTGTTTCCAGCCGCGAGGTTTTGACAAGCGCCTCAAAAAGAAAATCCAGCTTATCCGCCTGGCTGCGGATGCCTTTTAAAAACTCTGTCCGCTCCTTATCGCCAACCTGCTTGGAAAGCAGCGTATCCGTTACCATTTTTAAGTTGCTCACCGGTGTTTTTACCTGATGGGAAATGTCAGAAATCAGCATTTGCAGCTCGTTTCGTTCCTCATCGATTTTCCTGCTCTTTTTCTGCGAGATCTGATAAAAACGAGCGAGCCTGGAAAAAATACGGGCAAACTGTGTCTCGCTGTCCTCACAGCTCCCCGGGGATTCCCCATGAATCATACGGTCCAGCACCCCGCACAAATCCGTTACAAACAAAGCAAGCCTGTTTCGGAATACAAGCATCAGCAAAACCTGCCAGACGAATGCGCCTGCCGTAAGCACAGCGCCTGCGGCAAGGATCTTTCTGTCATCAAACAGCAAAAACAGAAAAAATGCCGTCCCAAGCATTGTAGCCGCGCCTGCGGCAAAGACAGCCAAACACAGTGTTCGGACAGAAAAATGAGCACATTTCCTTTCCGCTACTTTCATACAGATTCCTCTCCCATCCACTGATATCCCATGCCGTAGACCGTCTTGATATAACGGTCGCCGTCCGCCTCGATCTTGCTTCGTATACGGCTGATCGTCGTCGTCAGCGTATGTTCGTCCACGTACCGTTCCTGCGCATCCCACAGCTTTTCCAATAGCTGCTGCCTAGTCAGTACCCGCTTTGGATTTTTGCAAAATAAAAACAGCATTTTATACTCCATCGGCGAAAGCAGCACCTCTTTTCCGCGCAGCGCTGCTTCCTGACTGGAAAAATTCAGGTACAAAACACCATCCTCATAAAGCTCCACAGCCACCGCATGGCGCTTTAGCATCGCGAACATTGCACGGATCTTGCGCTGTAATGCAAGGATTGAAAAGGGTTTTGTAATATAATCGACGGCACCTGCTTCATAGCCTTTGATCTGGTCATGTTCCTGGTCGTTTGCTGTTAGAAAAATCACGATCGTATCGGGGTGCTCTGGCTTTGTGAGCCTGCATAAATCGTAGCCGCTGCCGTCTGGCAGGTTGATGTCCAGAAGTATCAGGTCAAATGCTTCTGTGGCAAGCTTGGATGCTGCGGTTTTTGCGTTTAGGGTTGAAATAACTTCGTAGCCTTCTGAGAGCAGGTTGTAAGTTAAGGTTTTATTTAAAAGGGTGTCATCCTCGACAATTAAAATACGTTTCAATTTTTTTCACTCCTAACTTAGATAAAATAAAAGCAGAATCTGAACGGTTTTTTTTGCGAAGGGGGACGCTGGGAGAGGGGATTGGCACGCCTGTGCTGCGGCTGTTCCAGAAGGTTAAGAAGCTCTAAGCATCCTGCGGTTACGCTGTGGCTCCGTCCGGGCGCGGCACCTAGTTCGCCCTGGCTGACGCCAGCAGCTAAAGGTGCCGCTTGGCTTCGCCCCTGCTTTTTTCGAGCAGGATGCTAAGTGCTTCTAAACCTTCTTCCAACGCCGCAGCACAGGCGTGCCAATCCCCTCTCCCGGCTGGTTATCGCAAGTTCTACATACGTTTTGGCGGATCTTGTGGAAAAGAGCCGAGAGTTCTGCAAAAATAAAATGTGGCTTCTACCGCGCTTCAATCTTGGATGTTCTACAGCACACTGAGGTATTTTACTTAGAGCCTTGGAAAGCCAGCCGGAGGAAGGGGAGCGGGGCTTCCTTCCGGTGCCTTTGGAAAAATGTTAGGAGCCCTTGGCATCCTGCTCGAAAACGCAGGGGCGAAGCCAAGCGGCACCTTTAGCTGCTGGCTGTAAGCCAGGGCGAATTGGGACAGCGTTGCGGGATGAACGGTGAATACAGTGCCTGATT
>CAMUPC010000378.1 GCA_947090545.1 uncultured Eubacterium sp.
CGAACTAGGTGCCGCGACCGGACGGTGCCTCAGCGTAACCGCAGGATGCTTAGGGATTCTTAACCTTCTGGAACGGACGCAGCCAGGGCGTGCCCATCCCCTCTCCCGGCGTCCCTGTATGGACAAAAATGCGGCACCAAAAAATGCATTAAAAAGAATATGCCTGTTGCTGATACCGCTATTTCTACTGGTTTCACTTATGAAGTAATAGAAAAATAAAATGCAGCGAAAAACACATGAATCACAAATTTCTATGTTATACTTGATGCGGAGGTATAAGAAATGAAACCAATGCAAACAACACATCATATCCTGATCGTCGAAGATGAACCGGATATCCAGGAACTGCTGCAAAATTTTTTACAGGAAACAGGCTACACCGTTGCCACCGCAAACGACGGCATGGAAGCACTCACCCTGTTTTCGCAAGGGCAGTTTGACCTGATTCTTTTAGACCTTATGCTGCCAAAGATCGACGGTTTTTCCGTCTGCGAATGGATACGCAGGCAGTCGCAGGTTCCGATTATTATGCTGAGTGCGCTAAACGGCGAAGAAGAGCAAATCCGCGGGCTGGACCTGTTCGTGGACGATTATATTACAAAACCTTTTTCCATGCCTGTGCTGATCCGTAAAATCGCCGCCGTTCTCAGGCGCAGCACCCATGCCGCATCCGATACGCCGCAGTTAATCGCCTATCAAAATCTGCTGCTTGACTTAGACGGCTTTACCGCCACGGTAGACGGACATGCCTATGAACTAACCCAGCGGGAATTTGAGATCCTGCGTGAGCTGCTCACCCATCAGGGACGTGTGCTGACCAGGCAGAACCTGCTGGACAAGCTATGGAAATATGACTTCTATGGAGACGAGCGGGTCGTGGATACGCATATTAAAAACCTGCGCAAAAAACTGGGGATTGATTTTATCCACACGATCAGAGGGGCGGGATATAAAATTGATAAACAATAAAAAACGGCTGGCGAACAGCCTGTTTGCAAAAGTATTTTTCCTGACGCTAATCCTGCTGCTTGGCATCAGTATGCTTGTATACGGGATTCTTGCCGTAATGATGCCAAAGACGTATTCTAACCGTCTAAACGCCGCTTTGGATGAACAAGCTCTCAGCCTGATCGCGGAATTAAAGCAGGTCCCTATCGAAAACAGCAGCGGCATGTTTTCACAATTTCTGCAAAATCCAGCCGTCAGCTATGCAGAGCTGTATACCGAAAACGGCACTTGCATTCCTCTTCCAAATACGGGGGAATCTTACGCCAATGAAGCCAATCTGGTACAGGAGCAGCCGAATACAGCCACCGTCTCAGAATCCGCTTCTGACAGCGACCCGGTTTTCACAGGCAGCTATTATTTTACCTTTGCAGGAGACAGCACCCGGTATCTGCTGGTTGTCTATGGCACTGCCCAGCAAGTGGCGCAGCTTAAACAGTCTTTTGTACGCATCCTGCCTGCGCTCCTTTTGATCTGCACTGCCGCCGCACTTATGGCATCGCTTTTTTATGCGCGCATGATCACCAAGCCTGTCATAGAGCTTTGCCGCATTTCCAAAAAAATGTCCGGCCTGCGGTTCGACTGGCAGCCCGCACGTCCCCGTTTCGACGAGCTGGGCATTCTGGAAAATAACCTGTACCACCTGTCCAAAAGCCTTGACGCCGCGTTAACAAGCCTGCGGGCTGCCAATCGCAGGCTTGCCGCTGATATTGCGCACGAAAAAGCACTTGAACAGGCACGGACAGACTTTTTTTCTGCTGTTTCACATGAATTAAAAACGCCCGTTACTGTGATAAAAGGGCAGTTGGAAGGAATGCTGCTCGGCGTCGGTGCTTATAAAAATCACGAAAAATACCTGGCAAAATCTCTGGAAACCGCAGAAACGCTGGAACATATGGTACAGGAAATCGTAACCGTCTCACGGCTGGAAACGGAGAATGCTTTTCCCATGCAGTCTTTTGACTGTGTGCCGCTGATCCGCGGCTACCTGAACGCAACCGAAGATCTGATCATCAATAAACAGTTGCGCCTGCGCTGCGAGCTTGTGCCAAGCGCATATGTCCGGGGAAATAAACTGCTGCTGGAGAAAGTTTTTTCAAACTTGATCGGCAATGCTGTCAAATATGCGCCTAAGGAAGCCGAGATCCATATTGCGTTGTCCTCAGCCCAGGGTGCCGTGCAGTTCCGTATCGAAAACAGCGGCACGCAGATCCCGGATGACTGCCTGCCAAAGCTGTTTGATGCCTTTTACCGTGTGGAGCAGTCCAGAAACAGAAAAACTGGGGGAAGCGGGCTTGGGCTTTATCTTGTGCAAAAGATTCTGGAGCAGCATGGGAGTTGGTGCAGTGTCAGCAATACGGAGACTGGGGTTTGTTTTTCTTTTTCTCTTTAGGGAGCTTTGAATGGTATTTTTTATCCGAGTAACAAATTGTGGCAAGGGGTGTGTTTTTTTGCAGGAGGGACGCTGGAGGAAGGGGAACGGGGCTGGCTTCCTGTTCCGATTCCAAAAT
>CAMUPC010000379.1 GCA_947090545.1 uncultured Eubacterium sp.
TACATTTTGGAATCGGAACAGGAAGGAAGCCCCGCTCCCCTTCCTCCAGCGTCCTATATTCAAAAAAATACAGCACAAAAATAATGACAGCGCCCCCGTTTTATGATAAACTGATAAAATATGGTATAAAAACTATCGGAAATAATCCAGGGGGAATGTTTTATGATGAATGAACAAAAAATAGATCCTGACCTGCTTGCGTATACACTGTCTCTGTTAAGCATCCCCGAGAGTGACTATTCGAATACACACTCTATTCGGACAGCCTGTGAAATGATCCGTTTTATGGATGAGATGCCGGGCGGATTTTTTATCTACCGCGCAGACGATCAGGAAGAAATCATTTATGCGAATAAAGCGCTGCTGCGTATCTTTCAATGCGATACGCTCAGTGAATTCAGGCAGCTTACCGGAAACTCCTTCCAGGGCCTTGTCTATGCGCCGGACTTGGATATGGTGGAGCAAAGTATCAAAGAGCAAATCGCTGCAAGCCAATATGACCTGGATTATGTAGAATACCGGATTCGCCGCAAAGACGGCGAGCTCCGCTGGATGGAAGATTACGGACATTTCATTCATACAGATACGATCGGCGATATTTTTTACGTATTTATCAGTGATGCCACACTAAAGCACGAGAGCCAGCAGGCGGCACTGAAAAAACAGCAGCAAAAGGAACAGGAGCTGAAAAACCTGATTGACCAGTACCACAACGAGATGAACGTCATTAACCAGGAACACCTGCGCCGCCTGGAGGTGATCGAGGGGCTCAGCATCAACTACGATTCTATTTTATATGCTGACCTTGACCTGGATAAAATACTTCCTTACCGGCTGAGCAGCCGGACAACCCTGCAATTTGACAATACCTCCGAGCCGCGAAGCTTTACCTGGTTTACTGAGGATTATACGAATGTCTGGGTGCATCCAGAAGACAAAGAAACGGTTGCCAGCCAGACGACGATCGCCTATATCCGCGACAAGCTGGCAAGCCAGAAAACGTACTACCTCAATTACCGTGTGATCAAAGACTCGGAAACCCAATATTTGCAGCTACGCATTGTGAATGTAGGCAGCAGCGAGCATATTTCCCAGATTGTGCTCGGATACCGCAGGGTAGACGACGAGGTAAAGCGTGAAATCGAACAAAAACAGCTTTTGGAAGAAGCATTAAACAACGCAAACCTTGCGATTACCGCCAAAAATACGTTTCTCTCCAATATGTCCCACGACATGCGCACTCCGCTCAACGCCATCTTCGGTTTTACTGCACTGGCAAAAGACAAGCTGCACGATCCGACGCTGCTTGCTTACTATCTGGACAAGATCAACGCTTCCAGCGAGCAGCTTCTTGACCTGATCGATAAAGTGCTGGAAATTGCCTGGACGGACTCGGACGATATCCGCATTGCGGAGACGGAATGCAGCCTGAACGAGCTGCTGGAATCGGTAAAGGCTACCCTTCTGCCGCTGGCAAAGGAAAAAGAAATTACGATTACGCTGGACGGCTCCGGGCTGGTACACTGTGATATCAGCGGCGACAAGGAAAAGCTGGTACAGTTTCTTACCTACCTGACGCACAACGCCGTCAAATATACGCCAAACGGCGGCATGGTAACCGTAAGCGCTACCGAATTAAATACGCTGCCAAACGACCACGCCGTCTACCAGTTTGTCGTAGAGGACAACGGCATCGGCATCAGCCCTGAGTTTTTAAACCGCATTTACGATCCGTTTGAGCGCGAAAAAAATACGACGTTCAGCGGCGTGATCGGTACAGGGCTGGGGCTTACAATCGTAAAAAACATCATTAACGTCATGGGCGGCTCCATCGATGTGCACAGCGACGTCGGGCAGGGCACCCGATTTACCGTTACCCTGCGCCTGAAAACACAGAACCACCCGCTCCCTGTGCCGATGAGCATCGATGATACGATGGCATACTTAGCAAGCCGTAAGATCCTGCTTGTGGAGGACAATGAGATCAATCTGGAGATCGAGACTGCGATACTGGAGGGCCTTGGATTTGTGATCGATACAGCCGAAAACGGCAGCATCGCGGTTGAAATGATCGAAAAAGCGAAGCCTGATGAATATGCACTGATCCTGATGGATATTCAGATGCCGGTGATGAACGGCAGGCAGGCAACAAGGGCAATCCGCAGGCTGGATAATGAGCTGCTTGCCCGTATTCCGATTATTGCGCTGTCCGCAGATGCCTTTGAGAGCGATAAGAGAAAGTCGATTGAGAGCGGTATGGATGCGCATTTGCCTAAGCCGATTGATGTGCCGGTGCTGCTTGAGACGATTGCTAAGACGATACAGATGCATCGGTATATGTATGGGGATGCTGCGAATCAAATGGGATCTTAGATGAGGTGTATTTTTTTGCGGGACGGACGCTGGGAGAGGGAATTGGCACGCCCTGGCTGCGTCCGTTCCAGAAGGTTAAGAAGCACTAAGCATCCTGCGGGAACGCTGTGGCACCGTCCGGGCGCGGCACCTAGTTCGCC
>CAMUPC010000380.1 GCA_947090545.1 uncultured Eubacterium sp.
TAGCTGCTGGCGGAACGCCAGGGCGAACTAGGTGCCGCGCCCGGACGGGGCCACAACGTAAACGCAGGATGCTTAGGGCTCCTTACATTCTGGAATCGGAACAGAAAGCCAGCCCCGCTCCCCTTCCTCCAGCGTCCCTCCCTGAACCCCCCCACTTACCAAAAACAGTCCCTCCCATTCTGATACATCCAATTAATTGTACAGACAGTCATTTTTATAACTTCAGCAGCATATACTATAGCATGATGGAGAAAATAAAAACAATCTTATCCTTGCTAATTATTATCATATGCCTGCCGTACCTAGTCACCTTTGTCGTACAGGGAGACTTTTTAAATGACTCCGAGCAGGAAGAATCCTCACAAGATCAGGAGCAATCCAAAGAAGATGAAGATACCGAACAGCTTCTGCTCATGCTTGCAAATGAAATGCCAGTTAATTTTGAAAAAGAGGCATTGAAGGCGCAGGCTGTGATTGCCAGAACAAATCTAGCCTATGCTGAGGAAAACGACCAGGCAGAACCGGAGCGGATGTCCAGGGAAGACTTAAGGGAGCGTCTGGGCGGAAAAGAATATCAGAAATATTATGAACTGCTCAAAAGCTGCGTCGAAGAGACTGCTGGTGAATGCATTACATATCAAGGGAAAATCGTACAGCTTCCTTATCATTTTGTCAGTGCCGGAAAGACGAGGGAACTTGCACAGGAAGAGGAGAAAAAGAAGCTGCCGTATTTAAAAGCAGTGTCCAGTATGTCTGACCTGAAAAGCGAGTGGTTTTTAAAAATAGAATTTTTAAGTAAGAAGCAATACCGCAATAAACTGCGTAATGCTTATCCAGACATAGAGTTTCCAGAAAACGATACCGAAAAAATGGCGTCTGTAGATCAGAGAGATGATTCCTCTTATGTGCTTTCCATACAGCTTCCAGGCAAAAAGATCAGCGGAGAGGAATTTAAAAATATTTTTGCATTAAATTCTACCTGTTTTTCAGTCAAGGAAGTAGACGGGCAAGTTCGGATTGTAACGAAGGGCTACGGGCAGGGCTATGGCATGAGCCAGTACGGTGCGAATGAAATGGCAAAAGAAGGCAGTGATTATAAACAGATACTGGAATATTATTATCATGGAGTTGAACTTATATGAAGCTTCTTTTGTTTTTATCCAATACGATCATTCCTCTGCTGATTTTTTATATTGTCGGCACGGGGCTGCTGCAAAAGCAGAATATTTATGAGCAGTTTATCCACGGGGCGGAGGATGGGTTTCGTACAGTTATCAAGATTATGCCTACGTTAATCGGGCTGATGGTCGCGGTTGGCATCCTTAGGGCATCCGGGCTTTTGGACGCGGTTTCTGCGCTGTTTGAAAGGATGATCGGAGGAGATCTGATTCCTGGTGAGATCATTCCTGTGTTTATTGTACGGCTGTTTTCCAATTCTGCCGCTACCGGGCTTGTACTTGATATTTTTAAAAAATACGGGACGGATTCTATGCTTGGGACAGCAGCGTCGATTATGATGAGTTCGACGGAAACAGTATTTTATACGATGTCTGTTTATTTTATGGCAGTAAAAGTAAAAAAAACACGGTGGACGCTGGCAGGCGCGATGATAGCAACAGCGGCGGGCGCGGCTGCAAGTATAGCACTGGCAGCGGCATATAAATGATTAAGCTCAGTAAATGCAAATTTTACACGAATAAAAGAGAAAAGAAAGAAGGGATATTTTTGTCAGTACAGCAGCTACAAAAACTAATAACAGAGTCAGATAATATCGTATTTTTCGGAGGAGCAGGCGTCTCCACAGAAAGCGGGATACCAGATTTTCGCAGCGTCGACGGATTGTATAACCAAAAATATGACTATCCGCCGGAGACGATCTTAAGCCACTCTTTTTATCTGAGTAAGACAGAAGAGTTTTATCGATTTTACCACGACAAAATGCTGTGCCTGGATGCAAAGCCGAATGCGGCGCACTTAAAACTGGCAGAATTAGAACGTGCCGGGAAGCTTAAGGCTGTCATTACCCAAAATATTGACGGGCTGCACCAGCTCGCAGGCAGTAAGGAAGTATTGGAGCTGCATGGAAGCGTGCACCGCAATTATTGCAGGAAATGCGCAAAGCTGTTTGATGCAGCGTATATGAAAAACCATACAGGAGTGCCGCGCTGCGACGAATGCGGCGGAGAGATTAAGCCGGATGTTGTGCTGTATGAGGAAGGGCTGGACAGCCAGACAATGCAGAAAGCAGTGATGTATCTGTCGCAGGCGGATGTGCTGATTATTGGCGGGACTTCGCTTGCTGTTTATCCGGCGGCAGGGCTGGTTGACTATTACAGGGGGAAGAAGCTTGTATTGATTAATAAGTCTGCAACACCGATGGACAAGCGTGCGGATTTGCTGATACAGGGGAGTATTGGGGAAGTGTTTGGGCAGATTCAGGTTTAGGGGGATTTTGGGGAGGGACGCTGGGAGAGGGGATTGGCACGCTCTGCCGGCGTCCGTTCCAGAAG